>JAKQJG010000222.1 GCA_029561305.1 Bacteroidota bacterium
GAGAGGATGGTTCAGGTCGCTTTGAGCGCCCCGACCCTGAGAGGATGGTTCAGGTCGCTTTGAGCGCCCCGACCCTGAGAGGATGGTTCAGGTCGCTTTGAGCGCCCCGACCCTGAGAGGATGGTTCAGGTCGCTTTGAGCGCCCCGACCCTACAACGGACACTTCTCGTGATAATTAATTAACTCTATCGGCGTTTTTTCAAATGTAAAGCCGTTATACTTCGTCACAATTTCATCCAGCACCGCATCTATTTCTTCCACCGTCATTAAGGTCACTAAAATATTGCGGTATTCTTTGATGCCGGGTAATCCTTTTAAATAATTCGCATAATGGCGGCGCATTTCAAAGATCCCCACTTTAGGCCCCTTCCATTCAAACGATCTGTGCAGGTGTTTTTTACAAACTGCTACCCGGTCTTCGATAGTAGGAGCAGGTAAATGCGAACCGGTTTTTATAAAGTGTTTGATCTCATCAAATATCCAGGGATAGCCAATTGCAGCACGGCCGATCATGATCCCGTCAATGCCGTAGCGGTTCCGGTATTCCACTGCCTTCTCAGGACTATCGATATCACCATTGCCAAAAATGGGTATGGTGATACGGGGATTGCTTTTTACTTTACCGATCAAGGTCCAGTCCGCTTCGCCCTTATACATCTGTGTACGGGTACGGCCATGAATGGCCAATGCTTTGATGCCAATATCCTGTAAGCGCTCTGCTACTTCCTCGATATTCTTTGTATTATCATCCCAGCCCAATCTTGTTTTAACGGTTACCGGCAGTTTGGTTGATTTAACAACGGCACTGGTTAAGCGCACCATCAGGTCAATATCTTTCAGCACACCGGCGCCGGCACCTTTCATCGCTACTTTTTTTACCGGGCAGCCAAAATTGATATCCAGCAGATCCGGGTTGGTAACATCCACAATCTGGGCAGCAAGGGCAAGACTTTCTTCATCGCCGCCAAATATTTGCACGCCTACCGGTTTCTCGTAGTCAAATACATCCAGCTTCTGCCGGCTTTTAATGGCATCCCGTATCAATCCTTCGGATGAAATAAATTCAGTGTACATCAGGTCTGCGCCTTTGTCTTTGCATACTGCACGAAAAGGCGGATCGCTCACATCTTCCATGGGTGCCAGTAACAAAGGGAACTCCGGTAATTGTATATTGCCGATTGAGGGCATAACGAAATGTTTAAGGTTTAAGGTTGAATAGTTTAAAGTTGGGTTTATCCAAATTAGAAGTATTCAACATTTTTTGTAAGCTTCTAACCTTAAACCTTAAACTTTAAACTTTAAACCTGCAATGAACGCTGTAAATTTACGCCTTTATACGCAACTGATATGGCGCATTACGCAACAAACCGTTATAGTTACTGGGGACAACTGGGTCTTTTAGCCGCTTTTGTGGGTGGAGGATTAATATTGGGCATTGTTGCCAGTATGATCCCGATGTTGGGGATAATTGACTTTGCTTCCAAAGAAAGTTTGGCTAAGCAGATGGAGAATATATTAAAGCCTGAAAATGCAACGGCACTCCGCTGGTCGCAAACGCTGGCTACCCTGTTTATGTTTTTGGTGCCTGTAATTTTATATGCAAGGGTTTGTCATGTAAAACCAAAGCTGCACCTGGGTTTTAAAAAGACTTTTAACTGGAAACAGGCTGGTCTTGCGATGCTCATTATGATGGCCTGTCTGCCGGTAGTAGACGGGTTGCAGGAATTGACCAAAATGCTGCCCTGGAGCAAGGCCACCCTGCAAAAGTTCGACGAAACAGAAGCTACCTATTTTAAAACGGTGGCCGTAATGGCAAGAATGAATGGTGTGTGGGATTTCATTATTTCTATCTTGGTAATTGCCCTGGTACCAGCCGTAGTGGAAGAAGTGATGTTCAGGGGTGGCATGCAGAATTTGCTGAGCCGCTGGATCAAAATGCCCATCCTGGCAATCGTGATAACTTCCGTAATTTTTAGTGCTGTGCATGGTTCTTACCTGGGTTTTTTAAGCCGTTTTGCACTCGGTTTTTTATTGGGCTGGATGTATTACCGAACTGGTAATATCTGGCTCAATATCATTGCACACTTTTTTAATAATGCGGCGGCGGTTACGCAATTGTATCTGATCAGCAAACCGGGACAAAAAATAGACGCCTCCATGATGGACACCCACTCTCCGTGGTGGCTGGGTATTGCTTCCACTGCAGTACTCATTGGTCTGCTCATTGCCTTTGACAAAGTGGGACGTAAAGATATTGACCGTCCCGGTGAAGAAGTACTGATACCCGGCTATAGCAGCAATCCTTTTGATAATGATATCGCTTTGCAACAAGGCAGCAACCAGCAATAAGTTTTTCATGGCACTTAATAAAGAAGTTTTTAAAACCCGTTCGTTAACCGCAGTGGTATTTGTGATCGTAATGCTGCTGGGGCTGTTCTGGAATTTCTGGAGTTTTGTGGTATTGTTTACTGTGATACATTTTGGGGCATGGTATGAGTTTGTGAAACTGATGAAGAAGATTAATGGAGAGAAGTATTTGCCTTATTGTTTGTTGGGGTTGTTTTATATAACGATGCCAGTGTTGATGATGATTGACATGGGTATTTCGGTTAGAAAAGAAAGTTTTGCTGCTGAATTGGGCAATGGCTATTCCTTAAGCCCAGAATATTCATGCTTTCTTCCATGTTCAATCATCTTCTCTATTTGGATAAATGATACCATGGCCTATGTTGTAGGGTCACTAATCGGCAAAACACCCTTCTCCAAAATATCTCCCAAAAAAACATGGGAAGGCACGGCAGGTGGCGCCATACTTTGTGTATTTGTAATTGGGTTACTAGGTACATTTATCCCAGTTGCAAAATCAATAGCGCCCGTTCATTGGTTTGTCATCGCCGCCATCTGCGCCATCTTCGGTACCGCCGGTGACCTGCTGGAAAGCAAAATCAAACGCATGGCCGATGTAAAAGACAGCGGCAGCTTTATGCCCGGCCACGGTGGTTTTTTAGACCGTTTTGATTCGCTGCTGGTAGCTACGCCGTTCGTATGGTTGTATGTATGGTTGTTTGTATAGGAATTTTAGGAAGATTTATTGGCATGATTGCAAGGGATATTCACAATCACAGCCTGTACGCACAAGTTGCGCAATTAATATACTGGTTGCATCGGCTGAGCCATTAGCACATCAGCACATCATCAAATCATCACATCATCAAATCAGCACATCATCAAATCAGCACATTACCACATTATCCCCTACATTTGCCCCTTAAATTTGCCTCATGACCATTCACCGGGAAGGATATACATCCATTGCAATTGGTACCATTATTTTTATCGTACTCAATGTGATCAGCTTTTATTTTTTAAGTCCTGAATTGCCCTTACTAGGCTGGGTTGTTTTTGTTGTCACACTTTTCTTATTGTTATTTTTGATATCTTTTTTCAGGGTGCCGAACCGCAAACTCACTATCAGCAATGGACAAATTATCGCTCCTGCAGATGGTAAAGTGGTGGTGATTGAAGAAGCGGTGGACGATGAATACTTTAAAACAAAGCGCCTGCAGGTATCCATTTTTATGAGCCCGGCTAATGTGCATGTAAACCGTTGTCCCCTTAGCGGCCAGGTGGTTTACAACCAATATCACAAAGGCAAGTTCCTGGTGGCCTGGCACCCCAAATCTTCTACAGAAAATGAACGGCACAGCGTAGTGATAAAAAATGGTAATGTGGAGGTATTGGTAAAACAAATAGCTGGTGCCTTAGCCAAGCGCATTGTGAATTACTTAGAGGTTGGAGAAGAAGTGGAACAAAACGAGGAAATGGGCTTTATCAAATTCGGCAGCCGGGTAGATCTGCTGTTGCCTGTGGGTACCAAAGTAAATGTGCAACTGAACCAGGCGGTGCAGGGTGGGGTAACGGTGATTGCCACCTTATGATGAATATCAGCCTGCCGTTTACGGATTTTTAACAAATGGCTGTTGGCTGCAAGCAATTATCCGCTTACATTTACGTTGATTAATCACAACAAATAAAAATATACGTATGAAAAAATTGTTCTTATTAGCAACGACTGCTTTAATGATTGGTGGCGTAGCCATTGCAGCTGATGGTGGTAAAGGAAAGAAGTGCAAAAAATCTTCTTCTTGCTGCAAAAAAGAAAGTAAAAAATGCTGCAAAAAAGATAAAGGTGAGAAAGAAAAAGAAACAGCTAAAATCTAATCAGTTTCGAACTTATGTAAGATCCCTTCCAATTGGAGGGGATTTTTGTTTGCAGACCACTTAATAGAAAAGGGGCCACGAATCACACCAATTGACACGAAAAAGATACAGGGAATTAATTCCTGTTCACTTGTGCGATTCGTAGCAAAAATTCTTTCTTAAACTTATTTAAGATCCCTTCCAATTGGAGGGGATTTTTATTTGTACACATCTTAATAGAAAAGTTGGCCACGAATCAACCTAATTAACACGAAAAAGATACAGTGAATTAATTCGTGTTCATTTGTGCGATTCGTGGCAAGAACTCTTTGTCTCGAATCAGAAGATATTTTTCAGCTCCCTGAGATTGGTCACTGTGAAAGTAGGTTTTAAGGTAGTGGACACATTGATATGGTTGATAAAAATATTATCCATTCCCACATTCATAGCGCCCTGAATGTCGGCCTCCAGGTTATCCCCCAACATAATACTTTGATGCAGTTGAGCACCCGCCTTGTTGAGGGCATAATGAAATATTTCTTTTTGTGGCTTTACGCTGTTGCTGCCTTCTGAAGTAACCACTTCTTTAAAATAGATATCAAGACCGCTGGTGGTTAATTTAGTATGTTGTGTTTTTTCAAAACCGTTGGTGATCAGGTGCAGGTCGTAGTTTTTTTCTTTTAAATAATCCAGCACTTCCGTTGTGTGGGGAAACAGCAATTTTTTTGAGGGCAGTATCTCCAAAAACTTTGCACTCATTTCTTTCGCCAGTTCTTCATCTGCAATTTTAAAATCCAGCAATGTGCGCCACATTCGCTTCCATTTTAGTTCTTCGCCGGTGATAAAACCTTTATGATAACGGTCCCACAAAATTTCGTTGTGGATCTTATACAACTTATGAAAATCCTCAAAAGGTATTACACCTTTATTCTCCAATTGAAAAATGGTATACACTTCTACCAGCGTTTCTTTAGCGTTGGCGTCAAAATCCCACAGTGTATGGTCAAGGTCGAAAAAGAGGTGTTTGTACTTCATGTTAGTATTAACAGCAAAATTGCCGGTTTTATTATTCTAAAAACACTAAACTTGTGTAATTGTTATGCTAAACTGAGCTTATGAACAGTAATAAAGGTAAAAATGTGGTTATAACGGGTGCATCCCGTGGAATTGGACTTGCAGTGGCAGAGGCGTTTGCGGCAGAAGGTGCCACCCTTTTGCTGAGTTCCCGGAATGAAGTGGCTTTGTATAATACAGTGGCGGCATTGCAAACAAAATATCCGGAAGCACTTATAAAAGCCAAAGCATTTGATCTATCGGTCAAAGAGCAGTCCATTCAATTGGGCAAGTGGGTAAATGACAACTGTAAAGCGGTGGATGTGCTGGTAAATAACGCAGGCAACTTTGTGCCGGGCAGTGTACACAATGAACCGGATGGGTCGCTGGAGACCATGATCAACACCAATTTATACAGCGCCTATCATCTCACAAGAGCTATTGTTCCAAACATGATGGCCGCAAAAAGCGGATCTGTCTTTAACATCTGTTCCATTGCCTCGCTGCAGGCTTATGCTAACGGCGGCGCTTACAGTATAAGCAAATTTGCCCTGCTGGGTTTTAGCAAAAACCTGCGGGAAGAAATGAAACCGCACAATGTAAAAGTGTGTGCTATTATGCCGGGTGCAGTGTTGACGGATTCCTGGGGCGACTATGACAATAGTAAGAACCGGATCATGGAAGCGAAAGATGTGGCGGATATCATTATTACAGCAACCAAACTGTCCGCTGCAGCAGTAATAGAGGATATTGTATTAAGGCCGCAGCTGGGAGATCTGTGATTCGATAATCCACTGTTAAAATATACTTATGAAGTATTTTCTTTTATTTTTCGGCTTGTTTATACTGTCTTGTTCTGGTCTTCCAAAGGCCAGTTTCAATTGCAGTATTTCACTTCAAAGAATGAATGTGATTTATACAACCGTTGATAATCCTTTACAGGTCTTCAGCAATGTTCCTGCATCTGACATAGAATGTTCAATTGACAACGATGCTGTCTTGAGACCGATGGGTGGAAATTATTATCAAATTTATGCTGCAAAGGAGGGGGAATATATATTTACCATAATACAGAAGTCAACGGGTTTAAAAGTTAGCCACACATTGAGGGCAAAAAAATTACCTGTTCCTGTTGCACAAATCGGGCAAGTATCTGGTGATTCAGTTTTTGCTTTACAGCTGGCAGCGGCCCAAAGGCTGGAGCTAACCTATATTCCTGCTTTTGATATTAATATTTCAGCTGAAGTTATTGAATTCTCTATCCTCAAAATTTCAAAAGATAATGTAAGAAGCGAAGTGAACAACCAGGCAGCCGGATTTTCCGAAGAAGCCAGAAGGATCATAGCTGGGTCCGGCTCTGGCGATATCCTCATCTTTAGAAATATTAAAGCCAGGGGTGCAGATCCAGGGGTAATGGATGTCCGTGATTTGTTACTTTATGTGAAGTAGCGTCACTTTTTATTTAACTTTCTCAAACCATTCACAATATTCTTTTGTACTGCATGGCCAGTGTAAATTACTTTTACAGCCATGCAACAACGGTACATAACGCTTTTACTGCTGATGCTCTCTTTTGCGGCAGGTGCCGTATTGTTTGCTCAAGGCACCAATTTCAAAGACTATATTTTAAGAAAGGGGGAGAATCTGCAACAGAAGACCAACAGGAATATTTTCATCAGGGTATCTGCTGACAAAAAATCCTGTTATGTGGGAGAGCCGGTGGTGGTTACTTATAAATTATACACCCGGCTGGGCAACATCAGCAACATTGCAAAGAGCCCCGCCTTCAACGGCTTTTCTGTTATTGATTTGGCAGAGCCGGAAATGGGTACCAGCACCAAAATAGAAGTTGTAGATGGGAGAGAATATTATGCTTCCATTATAAGGAAGGCGCAACTCTACCCGCTGCAGCCAGGCATATCGCAGCTGGGAAAGGCTTTAATTGAAAGCAAACTCCGTTTTACCAGGGAAGAATACATTGCACAGTTTGATGAGAACGGAAGGCCCGAATTTATTCCCGGTGCCACCCAGGCCACAGCCTGCTTTGATACCACGGCTATGATCGGGAATGAACCGCTTTCAATAGATGTAAAGGCCTTACCTGCCAATGCCCAGCCTGTTTCATTTCATGGAGCTGTGGGCACTTATGTGATAGAAGCGCTGCTGGAGAAAGAAAATATTACCACTGATGAAACCGGTAAGCTCCGGGTATTGCTCACAGGTGAAGGTAATATGACCCTGGTGCCTGCACCAGAAGTGGGGTTTCCCGCCGGGCTCGAGTCCTATGAGCCTTCTGTGAAAGACGGTTTAAACAGGTTAGTGGTACCCGTTAGCGGCAGTAAAATATTTGACTACAATTTTACAGCAGCTAAAGAAGGAGACTACTCCATTCCATCCATTGTATTCAGTTATTTCGATATTGATTCCGGCAAATACAAAACGATCAGCACAAAACCGGTTGTTGTTCATATTAAAAAAGGAACAGGAAAATCACCCGCTATCGCTGCAGATAAACTGAACCCAACAGGGAGTTATGCTGAAACAATGTTTACGCACCGCTGGATGATCGTGTTGCCGGTGGCATTGCTGATCATCCTGGGGTTGATTGTATGGTTGTGGTTTGATAAGAAAAAGCAAAAGGCAAAATTAACAGCAACGGATAATGCTTCAAAGGAAGCTGAGGAAGCTGGCAGCATTCCATTAAATCCATTGCTGCAATCAGAACTGATGTTGGTAAGAAACGAACCCAGGTTATTTTATGAGATCCTGGATAAAGAATTGCACGTTTTCCTTGCAAAGAAATTAAAATTACCAGTAGAAACGATCAGTAAAAAGAGCATTGCAGCAGCGCTTGATGGGCAGGGTATACCAATAGCAGAAAGTCTTGCCATTCAAAAACTGCTTGACGATATTGCCTTGCAGTTATACACTCCCTCTGCCGATGAAACGAATATGCAGGAGTATTTTGTGGAAGCAGTAAGGCTGGTAAGAAACCTGTAAGGTTTCCAGCACAGAAGGAAGCACAGCAAACAAAATAGGTTTGCTATTCCGTAAACTTATACCCAATGCCCCTTACCGAATGAAAATATTTTGGACTACGGCTGTCTTCTTCAAAATATTTTCGAAAATTGAGGATGAAATTATCAATCGTTCTTGTAGTAGGATATACATTATAGCCCCATACTGCCTGTAAAATCTTTTCCCTTGTCACCACTTCGTTTTTATTTTCTATCAGCAGTTTTAGCAGCATGATTTCTTTTTTGGTAAGCGTTATCACTTCCCCGGAACGGGTACTGCATTGCAAACTTGAGAAGTCGATGCTATTCCTGCCAAATTTGTATACCTGTTCAACTGGTTTTCTTTCGGCCAATTGCCTGCTCTTTTGCAATAGCTTGCTCACACGGAGTAATAATTCCTCCAGGTTAAATGGTTTGGTAAGATAATCATCAGCACCTTTTTTTAAACCCAGCACCCTGTCTGCACTGCTGTTTTTGGCACTTAATATCAGTACAGGAATATCATTGTTTTGTAGTCGTATCGTCTCCACCACGCTGATGCCGTCCAATTCAGGCAGCATTACGTCAAGTATTAACAGGTCAAAATGTTCTTTTTGTATCAGTTCCAGTGCTTCAATACCATTCCAGGCACTGGTTACATCGTAGTCTTCCAGCTCCAGGTTCAGCTTTAATGCTTCCTGCAGGTTTTCTTCATCTTCTACAAGCAGTATGGATGGTTTTTTCATCGTGTGTGGTGGTGGGTGGTGAGTGGTCAATTGTGAATGGTGAATTGTGAATGAGGCATGATTATCATAAGATCATATTGACTATTGCCTATTCACAATATCACATCAAAACTCAATTGTAAAAATACTTCCTCCTGGCGAATTGTCCTCTGTATAAATAACTGCCTTATGCTGCTGCGCAATTTTTTTTGTAAGATATAATCCCAGGCCTGTTCCTTTTGCTTCCTTGGTGGCTTTGTTGCCAATACGATAAAACTTGTCAAATATTTTTCTCTTATCCTCCGGCGGTATACCATTGCCTTCGTCTTTCACCGACAATTTTATTTTTGCTGCTTCTTTAATCAAAATAATGGTAACAGGCTTTTCTTTTGGAGAATATTTAGAAGCGTTCTCAATTAAGTTATTTGTTGCGATCTGCAACAATAGGCGGTCTCCCTTAACAAAGATATCGCTGTCAATACCAGTATGGTAAGTTCTTAAAGGAAAGCGGCTAATGAAATCCTTCACACATTCATTTACCAGTTCACTCATGTTGATTTCTTCTGTAGTCACATTATACCGGTTCTCTTCAATTTGCGACACCAGCAATATATTATTACAAAGCGCATTCAGCCTGTTGGCTTCCTGTATTGTATTTTGTATCAGTCTTTGCTGCTGTGATTCATCCAGTTTTCTTTTCTGCAATGTTTCCAGGTTGAGTTTTGTAACTGCAATGGGTGTTTTTAATTCATGCGTAATGGCCATCATAAAATGCTGCTGCTGCAATCCCAATTTCAATTGCCGCCTTACAGCCCTGAAAATAAAAATAGCACCAGCCATGATCACCAAAAAGAAAACAATACCTTCTCCAATATACTGCGAAGTCTTTCTTTTTTCTTTTGAAAGGATGGCAGCTGTTTCAGTGTAGTAAGCGGTACTGTCTTTTTTTAGTTGTTCAATATCATGCAGTGCCACCTGGTGATTTTGGTTGTTGAGTGCAATGAACCACCATACCAATGCAGCAATAATGTATGCCAGCAGGAACCAATACACGATAAAAACCAATCGTAATCGCTTTGTTTTGTAAGATGACAGCGGCATTGATCGCCTTTAATTTTTGTTGGAGAATCTTATCTGACCTTTTCCACCCTCAGTCCAATACTCATCACATTTGACAACGGGTCTTCCCGCATTACCTGTGCAATAGTAAAATGATACAAACCTGCTTTCTTAAATTGAACCGGCCCCTTTGTGATCGCTTTCCGTACTTCCCAAATGTCATTCATGCCTGTTCCCTCCCAGCCTTTTTCATCATTACCTAAAGGCAATTCGATATGTGGTATCTTAACAAGCGTATCCTTTTGCAGGGTACCATTAATATTCAGCCATATGTTATTGTAGCGGTACGCATCCGTGTGGCGAAGCACAACATGCAGGTTGTACTGAGCAGCCGTATCTGTAATTTCAAAATCAAAGCCGGGTACAAAGTTGTATTTCCATTGGTAGCCGGGTATAGAAACATTTTTTTCATAAACCTCCAGTTTTTTACAGGATGTACATGAAAAAATCATTCCTGCCAGCAACAGCATGAATAACATAAATCTTTTGTAAGAAGCTTTGATCATCAGGTAAAAGTTATTTCATTGCAAATAATCGCAAACGGGCTACAGCACATTCAGCACCTGTTCTTTTGCTTTCTCCAGTTCATCTTTCATATCCACCACACATTTTTGTATATCGGCGTTGTAAGCCTTACTGCCGGTGGTATTTATTTCCCTGCCAATTTCCTGCAAAATAAAAGAAAGCTTTTTGCCTTTTGAATCATCTTTATTGGCAAGCAGTTCTTTAAAGTAAATGCAATGCTGCTTTAGCCTCACCTGCTCTTCATGTATGTCTATCTTTTCCATATAAAAGATCAGTTCCTGTTCCAGCCTGTTGCTGTCGTAATTTTCCTTGCCTACATATTGTTCCAGCAGTTGGGTGATCTCTTCCCTGATCTTTTTTATACGAACCGGTTCCAGTTGTACAATGGCTTCTTCCTGTGCATTAATATTGCTGATGCGTTTGTACAGGTCTTTTTCCAGCGTTGCCCCTTCCTCTTCCCGGTGTTTGTTCAGCTCATCCAGGGCAGCCAGTAATACTTTTTTAAATTCTGCAAAATCGGTTTCATTTAAAAAGTCGTTGGCAGGGGTTACAACTTCCGGCAGGCGGAGTAAAGCGCTTAATACAGAATTGGTGTCAATATTTAATTCTGTCGCCAATGTATCAATTTGCTGGTAATAGGCTTTTATCAAATCGGTGTTTATGACAACTGGCCTGCTGGCACCGTTTTGTTTGATGTTGATCATGCAGTCGACCGTGCCACGTACCAGTTGCTCCTGTAAAATATTCCGGATGTCAAACTCATAAGGCTTTAATAAAGGCGGCAGGCGAAGCTGCATTTCAAACTGTTTGCCGTTCAAAGATTTCACCTCTACTAAAAAGGTTTTGTCGTTTACTGTCTGTTCGGCCCTTCCAAAACCGGTCATTGATTTAAGCATTGTACTTATTTAGATTCGCAATTTAAGCCACTAAAGTTTGTTTGCCACAGATTAAGCGGATTTACACAGATTATTTTTGTTTTGGTGCGCCTTTGTACAATTAACTGGCTGGAATCGTATTGATGAGCCTATTTAGATCCATTCGTGCCCGATCATGTTTTTCGTGGCTGATTTTTCTTTATCAAAAGTAGTTGATAGATTTCTTTTTCGGTGAACAGTCTCATTTCGCCAGGTTGCAATCCGTCGAGTTTGCAGTCTTCAATGCTTTGTCTTATCAATCGTAAAGTTGGAAAACCAACAACCGCTGTCATTTTTCTTACCTGCCTGTTCTTTCCTTCTGTTAGCCTGATTTTTATCCAGCTGGTAGGAATATTTTTTCTGAATCTTACGGGTGGGTTTCTTTCCGGAACCTGCGGCGCATCGTGAAAAATTGATACGCTGCATCTTTTTGACAGGTGCTTTTTTCCATCTATTGAAATGCTGACACCTTGTTGTAATTGTTCCGCTGCTTCGATAGTGATAAGGCCATCCACCTGTACCCAGTATTCTCGTATGTGTTCATGCGCCGGGTTCAGTAAAGCCTGGTTCAGTTTTTTGTCATTGGTGAGAATTAATAATCCTTCGCTGTCATGATCCAGCCTTCCTACAGGATATACATCAACAGGTACATCAAAAAAATCCTTCAATGTTTGTTTGCCATCCTGTGAAGTGAACTGGCTGAGTACATTGAAAGGTTTATAAACGGCGCAATAAAAATTCAAAAGAGAAAAAATTTATGGGTGAGCAAAGTGCTGGTTTCATCACTTTATTAAAATAAGAAAGCCCGGAAGTAAGCCGGGCTTTATTATATGAATGGGTTAGTAAGTACCAGGAAATAAATTTCCTTACACAATATTAGAAATAATTTTTTCTATACAAAAAAAATATTACCACTATTTTATTCACATTTTCTTTTTGTTTGTGGATAATGACAACAGGAAAATGATGTGTTATCATGCCTCTTTTGATTTCAAAATGAAATTTCATTGAAAATGTTTTTCAAATTATTTTTTTCTCATCCCTTTGAAACTATCGTCAGCACTGCATTGTATCGAATTTGTTTTTTTGCTTTAATAAAAATTTTCTTGTCATCCTGGTGTAAAGTAACTTACTGAATGTGCCCTGTTGTTTCAATTCTGCGCCTTGTTTACCCCCAAAAAAAATATCAAAAAAAATCTCTAATGTGGACAGCAAAAGCATTTTTACCTTCAAAAATGAAAGCCCATTACCTTTGCCAAAACTTTTTACATGCAGTTTCCAACTCCTGTTTCTATAAAATGGATCGCTGAATTTATCAATGCAGAACTGTTAGGCGATAGCAGTATGCAAACCACAGGCATCAATGAAATACACCGTGTTGAAAAAGGCGACCTGGTTTTTGTGGATCATCCAAAGTACTATGACAAATGCATTAACAGCGCTGCAACATTTATCATCATCAATAAAAAAACAGATTTTCCAGAGGGGAAAGCCCTGCTTGTTACCGACAATCCGTTTGAAGCCTATTGTAAAATTGTGAATCACTTCAACCCATTTACTCCTTCATCAAAAATGATCAGCGATACAGCTGTTGTTGGTGAAGGAACGTTTATTTATCCCAATGCATTTGTTGGCAATAATGTAACTATCGGTACAAACTGCATTATACATCCCGCTGTTACAATACTGGATAATTGCATCATCGGTGATAATGTTATCATACAGGCCGGCACCGTTATTGGCAGCGATGCTTTTTATTACAATGGGAAAAAAGACCGGCAGCTATGGTATAAAAAAATGCCCAGCGGCGGAAGGGTCATCATTAAAGATAATGCAGAGATCGGCGCCAACTGTACTATTGACCGGGGTGTAAGTCATGATACCATTATTGGAGAAGGTACCAAGTTTGACAATATGGTTCATATTGGACATGATACGGTAATAGGAAAGAATTGTTTGTTTGCAGCACAGGTGGTTGTAGGTGGATGTGCAGAGATAAAAGATGGCGTTACATTATGGGGCCAGGTTGCTATCAATAAAACTTTAACCGTTGGCGAAAATGCAACCTTACTCGGCCGGAGTGCTATTGCCTCCTCCATCGAGGGCAATAAAACTTATCTCGGTGCACCAGCGCAGGAGGTTGGTATTGCAAGAAGGGAATTTGTCTGGATAAAAAGAATCCCGGAATTGTGGGAGAAGGTGATGGGGAAATGATTTGGTGATTTGCAGATTTGAAAATTAGTTGATGAGCAGATGGGGCATTGTACTGTTAAACATCATCAAATCTCCAAATTACTAAATCATCAAATCAATTATTCAATCTTAAAATCATACGGCACCATATCTGCCACTTTCTCCCAGCTCCAGTAACCCGACATGGTAATATCATTCTGGTCAAAATAATATCCATTTTGTTCAATGCCGATGGCCTGTGCAGGTAGAAAAGTTACAAATGACAACTCATACTTTGCGGGTGCATCTTCGTTTGCATCAGTATAGGTTTTATCCGGCAATTCGTTTTTGTAAATGATGGCAACTTCTGTCTGGTTAGGATTTATTTCAATGATCTGTGTACTGTCATTCCTGTCATAATTTAATGCACCATAAAAATCAAGACCCTTAATGGCAGTATCCACACCATTTGCTTTTACAATGAATTGTATTTCGAAACCTTCTTCTTTTAATTGTTTGTTGTAGGTGCTTCTCATAAAATGAAGGATAGAACCTTTATACGCTCTTGCCCTGTTTGCTTTCCACATATCCTGTTGTGCCGCATCAAGGGGCTGCATTTCTTCAAACAGGGGATAGCCTGCATAAATACTTGATGAGGTATTGTAATCGTGGGTAAAAGAATCTAATGAATATTTGATCCTGAAACCCAAGGCTGCGTTTTCTATCAATAAGGGTTCATCTGCCCTTACTTTGAGACGGTTTCTTTTTTTAGAAAAATAAAATTTCAGCGCTTCTTTGTTTTTAATGTCACATTGTTTGCTGTTAGTGGTTTTGCCAATGAAATTTTCCATAAAGAAACTGCCAAACCGCTCCAGCCCGTCTTTTAATTCATTACTCGTTTTTATCGCTACTTCATCCATAGACTTTACCTGCTGTTTCATCACGATCACCATGTTGCTGTCACTTGCATCCGCAGTGGTGATCCTTTTTACAGAAGTTTCATAACCGGCAAATGTTATCACAAGGTCATAGCCGCCATTGGGCAACCACAAAGTAAAAGTTCCATCAGTACCAGTGGCGGTACCCATGGTGGTGTTTTGAGCAAACACGCTGGCTGCCTGCATAGGTGCTTTGCTGTTTATGTCAACCACCTTGCCGGTTATTTTAAAATAGGTGGAGGATTGTGCAAATGCCGCGGCCGCAACAAAAAGTGATACTGCAAGCGAGGTAAATTTTTTCATGTGGGATTGAATTTTAGTGACCACAAAAATACATTATGACTTGTTAAGTTTTTGTTGGAACAAACTGCAGGTATAATGGATGGTTTCTTCGATTGTTCTGTAAGTAAAGCCGGGCAAAAACTTTTTTAATTTGCTGTTGTCGAAATGCACTGTTGCCAGGGCTGTTTTAGCTGTTTCCTTTGTAACCAACGGATCCTTTCCAGAGAACAGGCTTTTAATGGCCTCCAGCCGCCAAACTACTTTAGCAATAAAGGGTGTAACTTTTTTGTGTGGTGCTTTTTTGCCAAAGGCGCTGGCCATTAAAGTAAACACCTCTTTAAAGCTCCTGTCTTCTGCACTGATAATAAAACGTTCTGCGTTGATATTACTTTCCATCAAAGCAATCATCGCCTTTACAACATCCCGTACATCCACATAACCCGTTACCCCTTCGGCGTACCAGGGAAATTCATTGTATACGCTTTTAAACATTTGAGAACTGCCGGTATTCCAGTCGCCGTATCCGAGTATCATGGTTGGGTTTACCATCACTGCTTCCAGTCCTTCTGCAATGCCCCGCCAAACTTCCAGCTCAGCCATGTATTTACTTTTGCCATAATTGCTGTTGCTGGTTTCTTCGGTCCAATTCATTTTTTCTGTGATAGCTTCGTTTTCTCTTATCCTTCCCAATGCTGCTACCGAGCTCACATGTACCAGTTTCTTTACGCCGGTATTCAACGCAGCATTCACCACATTGGCAGTGCCTTCAATATTTATTTTAAACAACTCGTATTTACGGGAAGGGTTAAACGTAACGATAGCAGCGCAATGATACACTTGTTCAATGCGATGTTGCAGCATAATTTCTTCCAGTCCCTGCACATCAAGTATATTACATTTTACCTGTTGTAATAAGTCAGTATTAAATGAGGGAAGTGCAGTTTTATTAAAGATGGCTGTTACAGGATTGCCTTTGTTCAGCAGCTGTTGTATCAGTTCCTTGCCAACCAGTCCGGCGCCGCCTGTTACTAATATCATCTAGCAAATTTATATTGAAGAAGTAAAAATTAATATTGATAAAAGCCTTTTCCTGTCTTCCTTCCCAATTCAGTTTTCGCCACTTTGTCTATTTGCAATTGCGATGGCATAAATCTTTCTTCTTTATCAAACGCTTCGTAAATGCTGTTGGATACTGCCAGGTTGATATCCATTCCAATCAGGTCCATTAATTTAAAAGGCCCCATCTTAAAACCACTTGCTTCCATGATGGCATCTATGTTTTCAAAACTGGCAACACCCTCTTCCACCATTTTCATTGCTTCCAGGTAATAATGTCTTGCCACCCTGTTCACGATAAAGCCTGGTGCATCTTTGCACATCACAGGAACCTTATTCATTTGCTGGCACAATATATAAATGTTTTGTGCAACCGCTTCATCGGTTTGTTTGCCCTTAACCACTTCTACTAATTTCATGATAGGGGCAGGGTTAAAAAAGTGCATGCCAACCACCCTTGACGGATTTACTACGGATTGCTGAATGTCGCTAATGGAAAGGGAGGATGTGTTGCTGGCAAAAATCACCCCCTCATCATTTATAGCTGCCAACTGATTGAAGATATCCACTTTGGCTTCCGTTTTTTCAATGATCGCTTCAATAAAAACATTGGCCTTACATAGGTTGATATCATTCACATATTGAAGTCTTTCTGTAATGGCATTACTTTCTTCCGTGTTGATTTTTTGCTTTTCAACAAGGGATTGTAAACTTTTCTGAATGCTGCTTTGTGCATTATTCAAAACAGCTGTATTAATATCAAACAGCAATGTCTTAAAACCACTTTGGGCCGCTACCTGTGCAATGCCGCTGCCCATGGTGCCTGCGCCAATGATGCAGATGATATCCCTGTCCACTAAAGGGGAACGTAGATTTGATGAGTTCAATTTATTTTGTAAGGTTTTTGCTCGGTCTCATTTAAAAACACTTTTAAACGCTTGCTTTTTATTTTTCCTTTGAAAGCAATTATAGTTTGCAACATCCTTTTTTCAATCGCTTAAAGCTGTTTTGTTTTGAAGAGTTTTTGTTATTAATAAATTGCAGGTAAAATAATTAAACGAAGATCCCTGGTAAAATTGACCATATAGAAAATATTAGAACATCTTCTTTATTTAAGCTTATAATATAACAAACAGCTCAAAGTATTTTACTCTGAAGCCCCTTTAGGGGTTGGGGTTATACTGCCCCGGTAAACTGCCTCAAAAACCGCACATCATTTTCACTGAAAAGGCGCAAATCTTTTATCTGGTATTTCAACATTGTGATACGTTCTACACCCATACCAAATGCAAAGCCGGTGTACTTGTTGCTGTCAATGCCACAATTGTCTAATAAATTCGGATGCACCATGCCACAGCCTAATATCTCCACCCATCCGGTATGTTTACAAACATTGCAACCCTTGCCGCCGCAGATCAAACAACTAATGTCCATTTCGGCACTGGGTTCGGTAAAAGGAAAATAACTTGGACGGAAACGCACTTTCACATTCTCTCCTTGTCCGCCCGGGCTTGACAGGCGACCAAACATTTCTTTTACGAAAAAGTACAATGTCTGTTTAAGATCAGCGAATGAAACATTATCTGCAATGTACAAGCCTTCCACCTGGTGAAAAAAGCAATGCGCCCTTGCGCTGATGGTTTCATTCCTGTAAACTCTTCCGGGGCAAACAATGCGGATGGGTAATTTACCTTTTTCCATTTCCCTTACCTGCACGCTGGAAGTATGCGTACGCAATATCCAGTCTGGGTTTTGAGAAATATAAAAGGTATCCTGCATATCCCTTGCCGTATGATTCTCCGGCATGTTGAGTGCAGTAAAGTTGTGCCAGTCATCTTCTACTTCAGGTCCTTCTGCCACAGCAAAACCAAGGCGCTGAAAAATGGAAACGATCTGGTTACGTACCAGGCTGATCGGGTGCCTGGTACCCAGGGGCAAAGGATCTCCAGGGAGTGTAAGATCCATATCGCTTGCAGCGGCTTCCTGCCCGCCAGCAGTAGCAGATTTAAGTTCTTCGTACTTAGCTTCCGTAAATAATTTGAATTCATTCAGTAACAGGCCAAACTCTTTTCTTTTTTCGGCAGCCACATTTTTCATTTCACCCATCACATCTTTCACCAACCCTTTACTCCCTAAATATTTTATCCTGAAAGCTTCTGCCTCTTCGCTTTTTTGGGCGATGTAATTTTTTATTTCAGCTTTGTATTCCTCTATCTTTTGTACCAGTGTGTCCATGCCGCAAAAATAAGGAAATAACCCCGTCAGCGGCTATCAGCCCCGACGGCGGTTTTTAAACAGGCAAATGTGTGGTGAATGGTCAATTGTGAATGGCTGCCTCCTGGTTCAGTTTCTTCGGGGATTCTTATCGACCCTGATCTCACCTGTTCTTCTATTCACCATTGACCATTCACTATTCACAATTCACCATTCACCTGATTTTACTATCTTTCCCAAAACGATTGCTATGTTCAGCTCAAAAATCGCCGGTATAGGCATGTATGTTCCCTCTAATGTAGTTACCAATAACGACCTCACCAGGTATATGGATACCAATGATGCCTGGATACAGGAACGTACGGGGATAAAGGAACGCCGCTATGCCCACCGCACAAAGGAAACCACTACCACAATGGGAGTGGAAGCTGCTGCTATAGCTATTGAAAGAGCCGGCATCACGCCACAGGATATCGACTTTATCGTTTTTGCCACGCTAAGTCCCGACTATTATTTTCCTGGTTGTGGCGTGTTGTTGCAAAGAGCGCTGAAGATGAGAGAGATCGGTGCATTGGATGTGCGTAACCAATGCAGCGGTTTTGTATATGCTTTGTCTGTAGCCGACCAGTTTATTAAAACAGGGATGTATAAAAATATATTGGTCGTTGGGAGTGAGAAACATTCTTTTGGTCTCGACTTTAGCACAAGGGGAAGAAATGTTTCCGTGATCTTTGGTGATGGAGCAGGCGCCGTTGTGTTGCAACCCGCTGCCAATGAAGCACAAGGAATTCTTAGTACTCATTTGCATAGTGATGGAGAGAGCGCTGAAATTCTGGCTATGTACAATCCGGGTACACATGCCAACTACTGGACAGCAAATAAAGTGGCCGATTTTACAGAAGCCGAAGTAGGGGAGATGTTTATGAGCAAGGAGATGATCGACAATGCACAGAACTTTCCTTACATGGATGGTCCGGCTGTATTTAAAAAAGCCGTGGTAAAATTTCCTGAAGTGATCATGGAAGCATTGACGGCAAATAATTTAACGCCTGCTGATATAAAAATATTGATACCACACCAGGCCAACCTGCGCATTGCACAATTTGTACAACAAAAGTTAGGATTGAGGGATGACCAGGTGCATAACAATATTCAGCACTATGGTAACACTACTGCGGCTTCCGTACCCATTGCATTGTGCGAAGCGTGGCAGGATGGAAAAATAAAGGAAGGTGATTTGGTTTGCCTGGCAGCTTTTGGAAGCGGGTTTACCTGGGCGAGTGCATTGTTAAGATGGTAGTTTCATTGGATAAACTTCCGAAGTTTTTAAAACTTCGGAAGTTTGATAAAAAAACGATAGGCATAAGTATCGGACTTATTTTTTTTGAAAGGTCAGGCAGAATGCAAATACAATACCTTTTTTATATTATGGTATTTTTTTCTTGTAAAAAAGAACCCGCTGATTTTAAATCCCATTACTTCTTATTATCCTGTCAACGTATCTTTAACCCTTCAACCTCATGGCAAGAAAAATAATTTACTTTATCAATCCGGTTTCCGGCACCAAAGGAAAAGCAGAAGTAATTAAACTCATTGAAAAAAGAACAAAGGAGCAAAATATTCCTTTTGAAATATTGCACACCAATGCGCAGGGTGATTATTTTTTCCTGAAACAAAAAATTGAAGAAGAAAATATTACAGATATTGTTGTTTGTGGTGGTGATGGCACCGTAAGCCAGGTAACCGCCAGCTTGTTAGAAGAGGCTGTCAACGTTGGTATCATCCCGATGGGTTCAGGAAATGGTTTGGCACTGGCTGCAAAAATTCCCACCAACCCCTCCAAAGCGCTGGATATCATTTTTAATGGTAAAGCAAAATACATTGACTCTTTCTACATCAACCAAACCTTTAGCTGCATGCTATGCGGTCTTGGTTTTGATGCACAGGTGGCTCATGATTTTGCTAAACAAGGCAGCCGTGGATTGTTGACCTATGTAAAACAAACCATCAATAATTTTTTTACTGCCAGGCCTTATTCTTTTGACATTGTAAACCAGGGAAAATCTTTTAATACGGAAGCATTTTTTATCAGTATCGCCAACAGCAACCAGTTTGGCAATAATTTTACCATTGCTCCATTGGCAAGCCTGGATGATGGCCTGCTGGATATCGTGATCGTTAAAAAGATGAGCAAATTCCGCTTTCTCTGGCAGGTAATTAAGCAGCTCCGCCGGGGGCAAGTGGATGAATACAATGAACTGACGGTACAGCACAGGGAAGTATTGTATTTTCAAACACCCAGGCTCATGATCAGCAACCTGGAAAATGCCCCATTGCATATTGACGGCGACCCGGTGGAAACAACCCGGAAGTTTTCTATACAGGTAATTCCACAGGCATTTAAATTGATACAGCCTGTAAAAAAATGAACCACGTTTGCATAATTATTTCTGACCTTTGCACTACAACCGGTTGCCAGGGATCATTTACACTTTATCTTACACCCGGTATTTTTAGAGCATACTAAAATATAATACAATGAGAACAGTAGCAGACATTTTGGAACACAAGCCACCCGTATTTAATATAATCTCTCCCAAGGCAAAAGTAATAGAAGGGCTGCAGTTGATGAACTCCGTTAACCTGAGTTATCTTGTTGTAATGGACAACGGTATCTTCCAGGGCATTTTTTCTGAAAGGGATTATAGCCGTAATGTAATTTTAAAAGGCTTACATAGCGACAGCACCAGTGTAGAAGAAGTGATGAGTACCTCTCTTCCGGTTGTAGGCCTGCGCACCACAGTTGAAGATTGTATGCACCTGCTCAACAGCCATAAAACGCGTTACTTAATTGTATTCCTCGAAAAAGAATTTAAAGGCGTGGTCACTATTAATGATGTACTGAGGGATGCGATAGAGAATAAAGAACTGGTGTTTGACCAATTGAAAGCAGCCATTGAACAGGACCAAAAGATATTTTAGAACAGTTATTATTTCTTCAATGCCTTCTCCAGTTCCTGCAGCACTTGCTGGTTGTAGCTGGTGGAAAAAGAAGCAATCACATCTTTCTTTTCGGCGGCAGTCAGGTGAAAACTTAAAGAAGCCCTGCTGTCTTCACTAAAAGGAACATACATAAACGTGAGGCGCTGCAGTTTGCAGGTTGAATCATTTACTAAATATCCAAACTGGTCACCCTGGAAAAAATCCTGCAGTTTGTACCAATTGTGCTGCAGCATACTGGCAGGCTTCACCAGCACATCTGTCACCGAACCGGTTTCTAAAGGAAATTGCCAGTTGTCCTTCAACCTGTCGCGGAACTGAACCAACACCACGCCACTGGTATTTTCAGCTATCCATTCTTTAAAGTTATCTATAAAACGCAACGCTGTTTCCTGTCCAAAATTATCCCTGATTCCTGCGTCCATCACTTCAATGATGGGTTCGCTGGGCAGCCATACATTGGGCAGCACATAGGGAAAGGTAGCATTCATCCGCAGGGCAGTAAGCAGTCTTATATTCGTAGGATCTTGTTTTTTGAACAAGGCAGTAAAGTCAACCGCATCCGGACTGTATAATGTATCCTGCTCAAATGCGGCGGGCTTCATCATAAAACTCAGTGGTTGTGTGCAGGCCATCATCTTACGGCCATCCCTGGTAATGGCGGAATTGAAGATCATTAGAGGAATATTTGCTGCATGTTCATCGGCAGAATAATCGTTAAGCTGTTTATTTAAAATACCGCCAGTATTCTCATTTAGTTTTTGTTCAAAAGCATAACCCCTGTCTTTAATATACCGGTAAGGGCCAACCGAAAATTTTTGTGCCGGCGAAAATATATCCCGGCTTACCAGTGAAGTAAAAACCGGGTTCAGGAGGTCCTGGGTTATATTAGAAAGGTATTTTGGGTTTTGCAGATCTATCTTCCGGCCCTGCTGTTTTTCGAGGTAGAGTTCCCTGAAATAAGAAGCAGAGAGCATACCACCACTGGCACCAGTGATCAAAAATGTTTTCTTCAGCAACTGGCTGTTGCTTGCACTGTCAAGTTTTTGAAACATATTCATCACAAATGCAGCGCTGCGTAATCCACCCCCGCTGACATTTATAATAACCATCATTGGTTTTTCTGCCGCTTGTTTCTTCTTCCAGTTTTCCAGCAGAAGTATCATGCTGTCTTTATCAGCTTTAATCTGCCGGGGATTGCAGATTTGCTGTAACGATTCCTTTGTATAGGGCGGCCTTTCTTCCTTGTTATTATAGTTGACACCATAGGCTTTATTCCGGGGATCGATTATCTCGTTTTTGTATAAAGCGTTAAGTGCAATAAACAGTACAATTACAAAAAGAACACTCCAGCTTTGCAGGAAATAGGTGAGGGCGCCAATGATGGAAACCATCAATGCAAAAAAGATGGTGATACTAACGGCAGCCGGTACCTGGAAAAATTTAAAGTCGAGAAAAAAACCGGCGAGAATAAGAAAGGCAAATGCAAAAAGTATTCCTTTGATAGCGGTAAAATTGTGCCGCTTAAAAATACTGTCAAGAAAATTTTCGCTGTAGTGACTCACATTTCTTGCTTTGCGCAGGCTGAAACGTACACTTAGATAATAACCCACTTTCATCCCAAAGCCATCCTGTTGCGGTTTTTTGTGTGGATCATAGGCAGTTCTGAAATGTTGCCTGTTAGCAATTACATGCGCCATAGAGCGGAGTATCCTCCTGTCTGCACTAAAAAAGAAGATAAATGAAAATGCCAGCAGCAGCATAAAACCCAGCGCAAATCCGCCCACCAGTACAAGGTGCTCGCCAACGCTCATCAGTTCTTTGCTCATGTTGAACTGGAAAGAACGTACCAGGTAAAAAAGGAGGAACAGCAGCGGCAATAAGGCATTGTTGATACAGTATTTTAAAAAGGGCTTGGAGGCGGCGGCTAAAAATTTAAAACGTTTTGTATGGAGGATAAAAGTGGTGATATTCCAGCTCATGAAGAAAACACCCATGGCCACACCCACCAGGCCGGCACTAAGTGCATTCACTTTGTTCATATACTCAGGCGCAAAAAAAAGGGCATCTGCTCCAAAGCCTTTCATCAATTCACTATCGATAATACTACCCAGCAGGAGCCAGAAAATAAGCAGCACCTGGTACTTTCGAAAATGCAAAATGAACAGTTGCACGGGGAAAGAAAAGTATATATCGTTGAGAATGCGGCGCATATGGTTTGTTCACTAAATGTACAACGAAATACAACATACCCTTAGTACCGCAACTTTTTTTATATTTTACTTTGCTGCCGGATTTTTTCTAACAACAAATAATAAACCGGTTAGTACCATCAGCAGCACCATGGCTACAAACTGGTGACTTACACCCAGCCATACTAAACGGTTTGTATAAGTGGCATTCATTACCGTTAGAATGCCCAGTACCACCTGCAATGCAATCAATACTGCAAAACCGGTACGCAGCCTGTTAAAAAGTGTATTGCCTTCAACAGCTTTTGATTTGAAATACCAACAGGCTGCTAAAATAAACAGCAGGTAAGCTATTGCCCGGTGAATGAACTGGATCATAAAAGGATTGTAAAAAATATTTTTTATGGCAGGCTGCATGTCACTTAATCCGGAGGGTATCATCTTACCGTTCATGTGTGGCCAGGTAGGAGCAACAATAGCTGCCTTCATGCCTGCCATAAAACCTCCGTAGATAAGTTGTATGATGAAAATGATCAGTATCGTAGTAAGTAAACTTTTCAAGGATTCGTTTTGCACAAGCTGTTGTGGTTTTACCAGCATGCCCATTGCAAACCACAGTGTATAACAAAGCAAACCCATGGCTGCAATAAAGTGTGTGGTGAGTTCGATATGCCCTACGAAATATTTTTCCGGCACCAGTCCGCTCTTCACCATTATCCAGCCAATGGCTCCCTGCAATGCACCAAGGATGAATAATATTATCATTGGTGTTATCATGCTTCTCTTAAACTTTCCCCTAATAATAAAATATACAAAGCCCACCAGGAATACAATACCCATCAGCCTTGCCCAGGCCCTGTGAAACCATTCCCAAAAAAAGATGAATTTGAATTCGCTTAACGAAAAGCTTTGGTGTACATATTTAAACTGGTCTGTAGTTTTGTATTTGTCAAACTCAATTTGCCAGGATGCATCATTAAGGGGAGGGAGCATTCCTGTAATCGGTTTCCACTCGGTGATAGAAAGGCCGGATTCTGTAAGTCGTGTGATACCACCCAATAATACCTGTATTATTATCATGCCCACACCTGTCAGCAACCATGTTGCCACTTGTTTGGAAGAACGTTCTGTCATTTCTGTCATAGCGATGGCAAAATTAAAGGGGCAATGGCTTTTAAAAATGAAGTAAAATATTTTAGACAGGTTTTACGGATATTTGTTCCACAGAAATGCTATATCCTTATTTTGATATCAATTTTATGGAAGCTGGTCTTGATGAAGCCGGCCGGGGTTGCTATGCCGGGCCGGTATATGCAGCAGCAGTGATACTGCCCAAAGACTTTCACCACCCTTTATTAAACGACAGTAAAAAATTAACAGAGCAGCAAAGGGATCTGTTGCGGCCCATCATTGAAAAAGAAAGCATCGCTTTTGCAGTTACAGCAGTAGATAACCGGGAGATTGACAGGATCAATATCCTGCAGGCTTCCTATGCAGCCATGCATCGAAGTCTTGATAAACTGGTTACGTCACCGGAATTATTATTGGTTGATGGCAACCGATTCAAGCCCTACAAAACCATCCGGCATGAGTGTATTGTAAAAGGAGATGGAAAATATGCAGCTATAGCAGCGGCCAGCGTGCTGGCAAAAACCTACCGCGATGAATATATGTTGCAGTTGCACGAGGAATTTCCATTTTATGGATGGAACAGCAACAAGGGCTATGGCACAGAAACACACAGGAAAGCTATTTTTTCTAACGGACTATGTAAATATCACCGGATGAGTTTCAGCATACAGCCCACGTTGTTTTAGCCAATATTTAAATTTATTTTTCGTTCATTAAACCTGCAGTACCATATAATGTCTGAAGAGTACACCGGTTAGCAAAACACGATATTTTAAACCAACTTCACCAAAATCATTAAAAATTAAGATATGAAAACAAAACTTTTATTTTCAGCCATTATTTTAGCCCTGGCAGTAAACACAGCAGAAGCACAAACCGGCAAACAGGTAAGGCAGCACAAACGTATTAAGCAGGGTGTAAAAAGCGGTGAGCTAACCAAGGCCGAAGCCATCAACCTGCGCAAAGGACAGCAGGAAATACGCCAGGACAAAAGAGAAGCAAGGGCAGATGGTGTGGTAACAACGGAAGAGAAAAAAGAAATACGCCAGGATCAAAGACAGGAAAGCCGTAAGATCTACCGTAAGAAAAATAACCGCCGCACGAGGAATTAATTAAAAATCCGTATCGTTTCATACAAAGTAAAAGCGCAGATTTGTTACCAGGTCTGCGCTTTTTTATTCATATTAAACCCTAAACCCTAAACCCGTAATTACCCCTTATACCTTTCCTTCCACATCTCATTAAATGTTTTCTGGCTGAAATTAAGATCGGTTCTGTTTTGTGTCCATGCCTTAAAAAGGCTGTTGACCAGTTTGTTTTTGATGGGGCCATTTCCCAGGTTCATCAGGCTTCTTCTCAAGCTCGCCGTCTTCCACAATTTCCAACCCATCTTTTCTGAAAAAGTACCTGTTCCACCTTCAACAGCCTGTTTACGGTTGTCTAATAATAATTCGTGGAGGTTGATCTTTACTGAGCAAACTTCTGTGCAGGCACCGCATAACGAGGACGCATAACTTAAATGCTTAAAAGATTCAACTCCCTTAAGGTTAGGCGTGATCACACTGCCGATGGGGCCACTGTACGTAACGCCGTATGCATGGCCACCAATGTTTTTGTAAACCGGACATACATTTAAGCAGGCGCCACAGCGGATACAATACAAACTTTCCCTTTGTACAGGACTTTGTAAAATATTGGTACGTCCGTTATCGAGCAAAATCACATACATTTCTTCAGGGCCGTCGTTTTCATTTTTTTGTTTTGGTCCGGTGATGATGCTATTATATACCGTCATTTTTTGCCCGGTACCATAGGTAGCCAGCAGCGGCCAGAATAAACCCAAATCCGTTAATGATGGTATTACTTTTTCAATACCCACCACCACAATATGCACTTTTGGAAATGCACAGCTCAGCCTGGCATTGCCTTCATTCTCTGTTACTGCCACGGCCCCGATATCGCTGATGATAAAGTTGGCACCTGTAACACCTACTTCTGCAGCTGTATACTTTTTACGCAGTATATCCCGTGCAACCAAAGTGAGCTGTTGTGGGGTAAGGTGGGGCAGCGTACCTAATTTTGATGCAAACAGTTTGGCTACATCTTCCTTGCTTTTGTGCATGGCCGGCGTTACGATATGGTAAGGCGGTTCCCCGTCTAACTGTTGTATGTATTCACCCAGGTCAGTTTCAATACTCTCAATGCCATTTTTCTCCAGTTCAGCATTCAGGTGAATTTCTTCTGTCACCATACTCTTGCTTTTTACCAGTGTTTTACACTGAACCTTTTTGCATATTTCTACTATGGATCCGATCGCCTGTGCCGCATCTTCTGCCCAGATCACTTTTCCGCCCCGTTTGCTAAACTGCTGTTCAAATATTTCTAATTGCGTATCTAAATTTTCAATGGCTTTCCATTTGAGGTTCTTTGCTTTTTCTCTTGCCAGGTTCACATTGGCAAACTGCTCTTTTCCTTCCGGAACTTTGGCGTTGTATTGGCTGATATTAAAATTGATCTTCCGCCGGTGTTCCAGGTCGGCAGCTTTGATGGTGCTTTTGGCGATGAAGTGTTGAGATGTTTCTGACATGAATTATTTTTGTTGAGTCAGCCGGTTGCATGAAGCAACTTGAGTGGCCACACTCTGTTCAACAGTTGTAAAACCAAAATTACAGTTTAAAGTTTACGGTAAGGCCGGCTACCTTTTAAAAGGTGGGCCAACCTTTAACCTGTATTACAATCCAAATGCTTTATAAAATGCCTGCAAAATATCTGTCCGTACATTCATCTTTATCAATTGGCTGTTTGTGCCATCCGGCGTTAAGCGGTTGCTGAGAAAAACATACACTAAATTATGTTTCGGGTCAGCCCATACACAAGTACCGGTAAAACCACTATGACCAAAAGCGGCAGGTGAGGCAGATAAAGCAGGGTAAGGTTCATCTCTTTTGTAGTTATCTTTTTCGGGTTTATCAAACCCCAACCCACGCCGGCTGTTTTTATTGTGATAAGCTGTGAACAGGTCAATGGTTTCTTTTTGCAGATATCTTTTGCCATTATAAGTACCGCCGTTCAACAGCAGCTGCATGATGGCAGCCATATCATACGCATCACTAAACAAACCGGCATGTCCTGCCACCCCACCAAACATCGCAGCACCGGGATCATGCACGTTCCCACGTATCAATTGTTTCCTGAAAACAGGTTCTTTTTCAGAAGGTGCAATTTTTTTTACCGGCATATAGTTTGTTGGCTTAAAGCCTGCCGTAGCTAAATTCATTGGCCTGTAGAAAGTGGTTTGTATGTATTTATCCAGCGTGGTTCCTGTGATGGCTTCCACCACTTTTGCTAAAAAAATAAAATCATTATCACTGTACACATACTTGCCAAGGATACCAAGGGGGCTTTGCAATATGCGACTGAACATGGTATCTGTCCAATCGCTCTTCATATAAAAACTATCAGCCACTTTTATAGAAAAAGTATCAGACTCCATAGGAGAAAAAAGATCTGCCCGTGCAGTTCCCGATGAATCAATAATTTCTTTGTAAAAAGGAATAAAAGCAACCAGGCCTGCCTGGTGCAGCAGGATATCTTTTATCAGCAGTTTCTCTTTATTGGTTCCTTTTACTGCTGGCAGATAGTCACCCAGTTTTTTATTTAAAGAGATCTTTCCCTGGTCATAAAGTTTCATAATGGCCAGCGTAGTGGCACAAACTTTTGTAACTGAAGCCATATCATAAACTGACTGAACAGATACGGGTGCAGCAGTATCATAATTAAAATTGCCAAATGCTTTATGATAGGCAATACGGCCGTCTTTTACAGCCAGTATCACACAACCGGGCGTAGCTTTTTTTGCAATGGCATTTTCGGCTAGCGAGTCAATAATACGGAAGGGGTTATTTGTTTTTGGGGCAAAAAAAAACCGGTGCTGATGCCGCTGCCAAATTTATATTGATCACAAACCGTTACAGGCAATTTTCCTTTGGCCAAGAATTTACCTTCCAGCAAATTGGCTGCTGCCTGCTGCACGATGGGATCATCTTCATAACAGGCAATTAAGTTGCCGGCACCGCAAAAGTTTTTAATAGCATAAGGATTGCCAAACACCAGCGTGGCACTGTTGGTTTCTTCCTGTAGCTTTTTTGCCAGGCTCACTGCCGGTACACTGATGCCAAAATTATTCTCTGGCTTGCGGTTGTAATTGTGGATACCGATGATGACTTTATTATATTCTTTTAATTGTGCTACCAATGAAGCAATACGGGCATTGTTTTGTTTGTAGTCAAAATAATAGACGTCAGCGCCATAACTTTCTTTCAGCTTTTT
Source organism: Bacteroidota bacterium (assembly GCA_029561305.1). GTDB lineage: Bacteria > Bacteroidota > Bacteroidia > Chitinophagales > Chitinophagaceae > Ferruginibacter. The sequence goes on from JAKQJG010000222.1 coordinate 28,847, forward strand.
TGCAAAAAGATTCTCTTCATTAATCCCAATAGCGATATAGGCGATCTTATTACTTTCAGGTGCTGTTAACGGGAAAAATCTGTCGTCTTTTTTTTGCAATACCGTAAGGGCATTTTCAGCGATCAGTTTTTTCATTTCCGGTACACCCTTGTTGAGGTCTTCAGTAATATTTGTCAGTGAAATGGCTGGTATTTTTTCTCCGCCATACTGGTATTTTGCCAGCAATACTTTTTTGCAGTGGTAATTAATGTCATCCCAGCTTAATTGTTTTTTATTGATGGCTTCTTTAATTTTTTTTATTGTTTGCTCTACATCCGGTGGCAGGCAAAGCATATCATTACCTGCAATGATGGATTGAACGGACGCTTCCCCACCGGGAAAAAATTTTTGTACGCCCTGCATTTCAATTGCATCTGTAAATGTGAGTCCCTGGTAGCCGAGCCCGTTCCTCAATAAACCGGTTACATTTTTTTTTGAGATAGACGTAGCCCTGTTGGCGCTGCTGTCAATAGCCGGTATATACAAATGTGCCACCATCACACTGCCTACTCCTGCTTTAAATATTTCTTTAAATGGGTACAGTTCCAGGGAATCCAGTTGTTCCATTGATTTGTTTATCACCGGCAGATCAAGGTGTGAATCCACTGCTACATCCCCATGCCCGGGAAAATGTTTGGCACAGGCCATCACGCCTGCATCCTGCATTCCTTTCATGTATTCAATGCCGTAAGCAGCCACTTTATATTTGTCTTCTCCAAAACTGCGGTCGTTTATTACCGGGTTGTTGGGATTGTTATTGATATCAACAACGGGTGCATAGTTAACGGTAATACCGAGCCGCTTACATTGCTCGGCAACTAATTTGCCGTAATCATACACAATATTTTTATCTTCCACAGCACCCAGCATCATCTGCCTTGGCAGTGCCTGCACGCTGTCAAATAACCGCATGCCCACTCCCCATTCACCATCAATGCACACCATCAGGGGTGTTTGTGCCATGGCCTGCAGTTCATTTACAATGCCGCCCAGTTTTACCGCACTGCCCTGGAAAAGACATATACCGCCAACATTAAAACGTTTAACTTTTTCTTTTACCAGCGAATCGAAATATAAGGCTGTCTTTGTTTTAAAATCATAAGATGAAAGACGCAGCACCATCAGTTGTGCAATGCGTTGATCCGGCGTAAGAGAGTTCAGCACACTATCTGCCCACAGCGCTGCTTTTGGATGGATGGTCTGTGCTTTTGCAACAATACTGATGGTTACAAGAAAAAGTAAAATGCCTTTTTTTATCATGCAATAAATATATTCACTCGCAAAATAAGCTATTTGATTTTTATATTATCACAGTTCATCTCCCCTGACATTGCAGGGCGGCTTTTTAACTTTACATTCATTCCAGCAAAATTTGATGTATGAAAAAATATTTACCCATTTTTCTTTTTGTATTATGTCCTTGTTTCGTTTTTTCACAGCAAAATGATCAGGCAAAAACCACCCATCATTTTGATGTAATGCTGGCTGCTAACCTGGCCATGCCGTTTCCCGAAATGAAAAAAGCCATCAGGAACAATATGGGGGATGCAGGATTCGGGATTTCATTTCTCTGTTTGAGCAATCCATTGTCCTGGGGCAAAGTGAAAAAAGCATCACCTTTTCGCCTGGGCGCAGAGATCGGCTATACTTATTATGGCCGGTTCAAATCCCAGGTATTTGCCAATGGTTTTGGTGGCGATTATAAAACCAGTTATGGTATTGCAAAGCTCAATGCTGTTTTGCGGTTTCGCCCCCCGCACACCAATACCTTTACGCCATTTGCAGATGTATTTGCCGGGGGTAATTTTTATTTGTCAAGCGTCAGGGAGAACCTGGGTTTGCTGGAAAGTTCTTTGGGATTGCAGTCAGTGGATTTTGGCGGAACGGCCAGTGCCAGTTTTGCAAAAGGGATTGCAGTAGGTTTTTCGCTGGGTTCTGTTAAGCCAGACAAAGGAAGGTTTGTTTTCAGGTTGAGCTATACCGATGGATCTGCTATCCGGTATATTGTGAGAAACTCATTGCGCTACGACCCCAACTACAATCAATTGATTTATGATGAGGGCAGGGCGCCTCTGCGGTATATGATGATTGAAATTGGTATTGGTATTTAACCGGGAAAGATTAAAAAGCTATTAAAATTTGTTAATCAGCCATCCAGTTCATTGTTCAGCAACAGATAGCATATATATTTACAACGGTTTTTCATAGGATATTGGATTTTAAAACGGGGCTGGATATTCATCCTGGCCCTTTTTTTATGTTTCAGGCTGCGTTTTCTGCAGGCCTTCCAGTAAAATGCTGGTTTTAGATTTTCCAATCGTTGCTTCCAGTTCTTCCACAGGCGCCTCTTTTATCTTTTTTACCGACCTGAATTTTTTTAACAGGGTATCAATAGTTGACTTACCAATGCCCGGTATATCTTCCAGTTCGTTTTTAAAACTTCCTTTGCTTCGCTGGTTGCGGTGAAAAGTAATACCAAACCTGTGTACCTCATCTCTTATCCGCCGGATGAGTTTCAGGCTTTCACTGTCCCAGGGTAGCTTAATGGATTCACTATCTCCGTAAAAAAATAATTCTTCTTCATTTTTTGCAAGGCCTACCAGTGTTACCCTTCCTGTTAGTTCCAGCTCTATAATGCTCTCCATGGCTGCACTTAGTTGCCCTTTGCCGCCATCAATAATGATAAGTTGTGGAAAGGTTTGCTGTTCTTCTATCAGGCGTTTATAGCGGCGGTATACCACTTCTTTCATGGTGGCAAAGTCGTTGGCACCAACAACTGTTTTTACATTGAACCTGCGGTAATCATTTTTGCTGGGCATACCGTTTTTAAAACATACCATCGCCGATACGGGGTAACTGCCCTGGAAATTGGAATTATCAAAGCACTCAATATGCCGGGGAATATCGGTAAGATGAAGATCGTCCTGCATTTGGACGAGCACATTTTTTATTTCATCGGCAGGTTTGTCTTCCAGGTGCAGCAGTTTTTTTCTCTTCAGGTCTTCTTTAAAATAGTCCACATTTTTTTCTGACAACTCCAGCAGCTTTTTCTTATCGCCCGCCCTGGGTATGGTCAGTACCACATCAGGCGAGGCCGTTTCAATTGGAATCGGTGTAATGATCTCCTTCGCTTCGCTGTTAAATGTTTCTCTTAACTGTGCCACAGCAAGCGTAAGCACTTCTCCGGGCGTTTCGTCTAACTTTTTCGTGAGGATAACAGTTTTTGTAAGTACAATGGCACCGTTATTAACGGATAGATAATTTACATAAGCTGTTTCTCCTTCTTCAATAATGCTGAATACATCCACGGTGCCCATTCGTTCGTTTACGATGGCCGATTTCGATTTGTACTCCTGCAGGTATTCGAGCTTCTTTTTTATTATTTCGGCTTTTTCAAATTCCATATTCTGTACCAATACCTGCATTTCTGTTTTAAAATGCTGGATAACAGGAGAGAGGTTACCCTTCAAAATACTTCTTACTCTCTCAAGGCCTTCGTCATAATCTTCTAAAGACTGCAGCCCTTCACAAGGTCCTTTACAATTACCCAGGTGATATTCCAGGCATACCTTAAATTTCTTTTTATCAATATTATTTTGAGTGAGATTAAGTTTGCAGGTACGTAAGGGGATATTTTGTTTTATAAAATCCAGCAGTTCTCTCACTTTGCCTACAGAGGTAAAAGGCCCCAGGTATTGCGAACCGTCATTGATCTTCCTTCGGGTGAAAAATACCCTGGGAAAAGCTTCTTTTTTTAAAACGATAAAAGGATAGGTTTTGTCATCTTTAAGATTGATATTAAAGATGGGCTGAAAATTTTTAATGAGCGAATTCTCCAGTAAAAAAGCATCCTGTTCATTATTTACGATAGTAAATTCTATTTTACTGATCCGCTGTACCAGTTCATGAGTTTTATAACTGGTATAACTTTTGGAAAAGTAAGAACTAACTCTTTTACGGAGGCTTTTGGCTTTTCCTACATATAGCAATCCTCCAGCTGTATCATAGTATTTATAAATACCAGGCTGCAGGGGTATGGTATGGGCGATTTTTGAAAATTCCTGTTGTGTCATTTAAAATATATATACATACTGCTGCTTACTCATTCAAATCCCACACCCATTTTATCTCAGTTACCACAGGTGTTGTACTGTTTGCATCATTCCGGATCGTAACAATTTTAGCCCATTTATTCACCTGCCAGGTGAGCTGCTGTGTTACTGGTATATTGTTTTCTTTTACTGTTTTTAGCAGGTAGATGCGCCTGATTGCATTTAGCTCGGGGTCAAAATAAACATCCCAATGGCGAAGGTTTAGGCTGTCGGGTAAAGTAGTTGCTGGATCATACGTAAATGTGATTGCTGCAGTGCTTTGGTCATCAAACCTGGACTCTTTAAATAGGTTGATCAGGTTTGTTTTATCGATCACGGGAGATAGAAACGGTGCAAGTAATGGTTTTACTTTTTCAGCCGGCAACCAGGTTGAGTCCTCTTTTTTGTTTACAGTGATTACCTGTAGTATGGTAACTTGTAACGAATCAAGTGCTGCCATCTGGTTTTGCAGAATGGAAGTAACGGGTATAAAAGAGATATCTTTCTTTTCGGATGTTGTATCAGCCGGATTACTGTTACCGTCACCGCTGCCGTTTTTATCCTGGCCGCAACTCAATAAAAATAACAACGCAAGTGAGAGGATGGGGTGTTTTTTCATTTCCCAAAAGTAACCCTACCTTATATAAAAACAAAAACCACTGCGGGTACGGCGCAGTGGCTTTTAGTTAAAATTTGTTCCTTGGGAACAGTACTATAAACGACCCCTGCTAAAAAAAATTGTTTTGGCCGGGATGGAAAATTACGATCTGGTTAAAGTTTTTTTGTTAAACCAAGTTTAACTCCAAAGTTCTGCAGTCTCTCTTCGAGGGAATACATTTTGGTGTTGGTTGAAAAAAGCTGCATGCGGTATTGCGGACCCAACTGTAGCGAGTAGCCGCCTTTGTCAAAGGAGAAATATGTTTCAAAACCGGCGTTCATATTAAGGCGGTTCAGCAGTGTGGGATCCTGAATATAGCTGCGCCTGTCTGTGGATAAAACGAACGATTTGGCAAACAATACAATGGTTGGCTGTATAGTAGCCCCAGCATACCACGATACATTATCGGAAATGTTAGCCAGTTTGTAATCGGCCCCCACTGGTATCGACAGCTGGTATGTTTCGTTGTGGAGTTTAGTGGAATAATTCCCGTAAATATTTGTATAGTTACTCGTTCTGAATGCTTCGTAGGTCATGATATTGTCATCTGCATTCATCGTGAGTGTAGCAGCAACGGGATGGTTGGTTTCGTAAGCAAATGCATTATAACGGGTGTAGTTGAACTGGGCGCCCGCTTTGATCCTTATTCTTCTCGAAATATCATACTGAATTGACAAACCGGTTTCTATACCAAATGAAGGCTTGTGTTTTACAAAATCGTTGGCATTGAAATTATTAAAATTGCTGTTGGTACCTGCCAGTTGTTTATCTATGGCATTATTCGTGATTCTTCTATAAACTACAGAAGGTGTAATATAGGCTTGCAGCCCTGCCCTACCTGCCCATTTTCTTGCAACAGGTTTATTGTGCAGCACAAAATCATCCATCCAGGCTTTCTCCTTCCATGTTATTTGATTCTTATTTTTTACAGATTCTGCTGCTGCTAACTGCTTGTCAGTATTGGGTGTACCGGTATTTGTTGCATTTACTTCTTTTTCTGCATTCAAACCACCAGGAATATCTGTACCTGCGGTTGCCCCCAGGTCAATTGACTGCACGTTCACGGCTGCTATCGAAGAAGATTTTTCGGCCAATATATTTTCGTCGTTGAAATTTGAAGTAGTAACTGTTATGTCGTTACCGGCAGGCGAAAGAGCAGCGCCTGAATTATTGAAGGATGGATTTCCAGTTGTTGGCTCAAAAGCAGCAGTATTATTCTCTTTATTGATTACAACAGTATTATCCGTTGTTATTTCAGCAACTGGGTTATTGGTTGCATCTTCTGCTATGGCATTTGTAATAGTTAAGGAAGTTCTACCAGCTATGGCTGTTGTAGAAGTACCGGAGGCCGCTGTTTTTGGTTGGGTAGTGCGGTGTAGACCTTCACTACTGTTTCCTGCTACTGTTGGATTGCTTTCGCTGGAGCTGTTTACCAAATTAGCACGGTTGTTTGAAGACAGTTGACTGCCCGTTTCAGTCGTTGAATAACCAGCGGTGTTTTTTTCTGGTAATGTATTGGAAGCAACCACCACGTTACCGGAGCTTGCGATGTCCTGCTTAGGAATATTGTTTTCTTTTGCAGTTTCGGTTGTATTCAAAAAGCCAATCAGGAAAAGAAACCCGATCAATACTACTGTCATCGAAATGGACGGCAGCCTGTTGCCCGGGTGAATGTCATTATAAATACTGTACCATACTCTTTTAGAAGGGTACATCCTGAATTCGTCGGTCTTTTCTCTCAGGAATTTCTCGAAATTCTCAATATTGTTATTTTTAGTTTCCATTTGTCACAAGCATCTCCATTTGCGGTTTAAGTCAGTTCGGTAGTTTGGTTTTACATGGCCGCAGAAATGTGCGTAATCTTTTCTTTTGGCCGCTGCAGTATCTTTTTCTTTATTAAAATATCTTCAAGCATTGATTTTGCCCTTGTATACTGTGACCGGCTGGTGCTTTCTTCAATATCCAGCATGTAGCCGATCTCTTTGTGGGAAAAACCTTCAATTGCGTACAGGTTAAGCACAGTGCGGTATCCTAATGGCAATGACCGGATACATTCCACTACTTCTTTTGCCTGCATTATCGAGGGAATTGACTCTTCCCTGATGCCTACATTTCCGGCATAAGCAATGTCCACACAGTCAGAAAACTTCTTGTTTTTTTTAAGTGCATTGATGCAGGTATGAACCATTATTCTCCTTATCCACCCTTCGAGGGCTCCTTCGCTACGATACTGATGAATCTGGGAAAACACTTTTATGAAACCTTCCTGCAACATATCCTCCGCATCTTCCCTGTTTTTGGCGAAGCGGTAGCAAACCCCAAGCATTCGGGGGCTGAACCGGGAGTATAATGAATCCTGCGAGGCGGCATCATTTTGAAGGCAGCCTGCAAGCATTTGCTCTTCTGTCATATTGTGCTTGGTTTACTGACCATAAATATAGGCAAATAATGCAGCTTTTACGCTGCATGTGGAATATTATAATCCTGTAGAGGTTATTTTTTCCTTAAAAGACTATCAGCAGGATAATGCGCTTTCATACTGTCCATAGAAGCACTGGCCCAGGAATGGAGGCTTGCCTTTTGTTCAGTTGATAGTTTAGCGTCCTTATGTATGATAGTATAAGACGACAGGGGCATCTCGCCTTCTTTTACCTGCTCAATGATCTCTTCTAATTTGTGGTATTGACGGCGAAGGCTATATGTAGAAAATTCATTGAAGTTTAGTTCACCCTTGCCTTCTACAATGTGGTCATTTAACCACCAGGCTACAGGCTGCAGTTCTGCATACCAGGGATAGTTCGTATTGTTGCTGTGGCAATCATAACAGCTTGTTTGCAATATGTTCTGCACAGTCTCCGGCACATTCAGCACTTTGCTGATATCATTTGCCTCAGCTTCAGTGCTTTCGTCAGTATTTTTATCAGGGTGAAAAAACTGGATGATGACAAGTGCTATAGCCAGCACCAAAAGGATTTTTCTGAACATGGATTGGAAATTTTTCTAAAGATAATATTAGTTTTTCAGTAAAATATTGCCTGTCATTTCTTTGGGTATGGGTAATCCCATTACGGTTAATATGCTGGGCGCAATATCACCCAGCTTTCCCGGTACCAATTCTCCTTTCCAATTGTTATCAATTACAAAAAGTGGAACAGGATTTACCGTATGAGCGGTATTGGGTGTGCCGTCTTCATTTATTTCATAATCGGCATTGCCATGGTCTGCTGTAAGAAAAATGGTATAATCTTGCTGTAATGCCGCCGTTACCACTTTTTCCACGCAGGCGTCCACGGTTTCCACGGCTTTTATAACTGCTTCCCATACACCAGTATGTCCCACCATATCTGCGTTAGCAAAGTTGAGACAAATAAAATCGGCCGGGTTATCTTCAATTTCCTTTACAATGGCCGCTGTTATTTCATGGGCGCTCATTTCGGGCTGCAGATCGTAGGTAGCTACTTTTGGCGAAGGCACCATAATTCTTCTTTCACCCTGGAACGGCACTTCCCGGCCCCCGCTGAAGAAGAAGGACACATGTGGATATTTTTCTGTTTCTGCAATGCGTATCTGGGTCTTGCCATGCTGCTCAATTATTTCTCCCAGCGTGTTTTTCAGGTCGTCGTTCTCATACATCACCTGCACGCCTGTAAAGCTTTGGTCATACTGCGTTATCGTAGTATAATGCAGCGGGATAGTTTTCATACCAAAATCCGGCATATCGGCTTGTGTGAGTACCTGTGTAATTTCCCTGCACCTGTCGGTACGGAAATTAAAACAGATCACCGCATCCCCTTCCTCAATTTTTGTATTGGCTATATTGGCATTGATAATAGGTTTTATAAACTCATCGGTAATATCATTGTTATAAGAATCTTTGATGGATTGCAATAAGTTGGTCGACTGCTCGCCGGCAGCGTGTACCAATGTATCATAAGCCAGTTTCACTCTTTCCCATCTTTTATCCCTGTCCATCGCATAATAACGGCCGGTAATAGTAGCAATATTACCGGTTGACGTTGCAAGCCCTTCTAATAATTCAGTTATAAAACCAAGTCCGCTTTTGGGATCGGTATCCCTGCCATCGGTAAAAGCATGCACCAGCACATTGTCCAAACCTTCTTCTTTACAAACAGCGCATATAGCCTTTACATGGTTGATATGTGAATGCACGCCGCCATCGCTTATGAGACCAAGCAGGTGCAATTTTTTATTATTTGTTTTGGCATAACGGATGGCAGCCAGCATCGTTTCATTTTTTTGAAAACTGCCCTCCCTGATGGCCACATTGATTCGTTGCAGTTCCTGGTACACAATGCGGCCGGCGCCCAGGTTCAGGTGACCAACTTCACTATTACCCATCTGGCCTTCAGGTAATCCTACCATTTCGCCACAGGTTATCAATGTTGTATTAGGATATTTTTTATACAAGGAACTTACAAAGGGAACATTCGCATTCTGGATAGCATCGCTGCTTTTTACCTTTCCCAGTCCCCATCCGTCCATTATCAGCAGTATTGCTTTCTTATTTTCCATGATTATTTCTTTTTTTAATTGAGTATCAGGGCACCAAAGCTAAATTATTTGCAACGTTTTTGGGCAGCTCCCTGTCTATTTTAATATTAAAACCTAATATTGATACTAATACAGGCCGCTGGCACGTTTTTAGTAAAGTATACACCGTTAAGTCAAACACAAATGAAACGAATTATACCCCTCATCTTTTCACTTTTCCTGTTCAGCTCCTTCAAAACTGTTGTGAGCATAGATGAAATGGTGAATGCAATGAAGACTGGTAATGTTCCCGCTATGTCAATTTACTTTGATAATACGGTAGAAATTACACTGCCTGATAAGGGTAATAGTTATAGTAAAAGCCAGGCTGAAATGGTGCTGAAAGATTTTTTTAACAACAATCCTGTAAAAGGTTTTACGGTAATACATAAAGGACAGAATGCAGGCTACCAGTATTGCATCGGTACATTGCTTACCAAAAACGGTAATTTCCGTACTACGATACAAATGAAGCAAAAGAAGGATGTGCAGGTATTGCAGGAAATAAGGTTTGAAAGTATGTAGAAAATTATCATAAAAGAATTAGCCTCAACTGTTAAGGTTGGGGCTTTTTTATTATTTAGATTTGCCCCGATGATCTACGAAGAACAATTACAACTTTTGATAAAAAATGCCCTTGCAGAAGATATCGGCGATGGCGATCATTCAACTTTATCAAGTATTGATAGCGCTGCAACAGGCAAGGCCGTTTTAAAAATTAAAGAGGATGGAATACTGGCCGGTGTGAGTGTAGCGCAAAAGATATTTCATTATATGCAGCCGGATGCAGTGATCAACATCATTAAGCATGACGGTGAAGTGATGAGATTTGGTGAAGTGGCTTTTGAAGTATTTGCAAAAGTGCATACCATTTTACAGTGCGAACGGTTGGTGTTGAACAGTATGCAGCGCATGAGCGGTATTGCCACCCTCACCAAACAATACACAGATAAACTGAAACCGTACAAAACAAAACTGTTAGATACGAGGAAAACAACGCCCAATTTTCGCCTGCTTGAAAAAGAAGCGGTGAGAATTGGTGGTGGTGTTAATCATCGCTTTGGACTGTATGATATGATCATGCTGAAGGATAATCACATCGATTATTGCGGAGGTATTGAAAAAGCAATTGAAAAAGCATACCAGTATGTGCAGGAAAAAAAGCCGGGTTTGAGAATAGAAGTTGAGACAAGAAATGTGGAAGATGTAAAAAAAGTAATGGCAATTGGTAAAGTGGATGTGATCATGCTGGATAATTTTAAACCGGATCAAATAACAGAGGCTTTAAAAATTATTGATGGTACCTATCAAACAGAAGCTAGTGGGGGTATTAATCTTACCAACATAGAAGCCTATGCCGCTACCGGGGTTGATTTTATCTCCAGCGGCGCAGTGATACACCAGGCCAAAAGCCTCGACCTGAGCCTGAAAGCAGTTATACATAAACAGTAAAGCGATGCAAAAGAAAAAACTACATAGTTTCAGCGGGTTGGTTTATTCAACCGATCCCAATTTTAAAATGGCAGACGAAACTGTGGAAGAAAAAGAAACCATGCCTGCCGCCAACCAAAAGCTCCGTATTCTGTTAGATAGAAAGCAACGGGCAGGAAAATCAGTAACCCTGATTGAAGGTTTTATAGGTAAGGAGGCAGACAGGGTGGAATTAGGGAAAAAATTGAAGGCTTTTTGTGGAACCGGCGGCTCAGTAAAAGATAATGAAATATTGATACAGGGTGACAACAGGGATAAGATATTGCAGTGGCTTCAGAAGAATGGCTATACAGCTGCTAAAAAAGTTTAATATCAGTACTTTATTACCATTTTAGCAATTTCAAAATCCATTTTACAAGAAAAATGACCTCTTTGCACTATATTTACAATCATTAATTTCAATTCATGGTGTCAAAAATTTCAGGTGGTGTTACTGTGTCGGTAGAAACTTTCTACCAGCCGGATTATAGCAATCCATCTAACCATGAATTTATGTTTGCATACCGCATTACCATCGAAAATAACAATGCATTTCCTATCCGGCTGCTTCGCAGGCACTGGCATATATTTGATGCCACCGGCAGTGTAAGGGAAGTTGAAGGCGAAGGTGTAATTGGTGTGCAGCCGATGATCAATCCAGGTACAAATTACCAGTATATCAGTGGTTGTAATTTAAAAACAGAAATGGGAAAAATGTACGGCACCTATAAAATGGAGAATGCCAATAACAAAAAATTATTTGAAGTGGCCATACCAGCATTTGAAATGATGGTACCCTTTAAATTGAATTAAACCTCTACTGTATCGATCCAATTTTTTCCTCAAAAAAATCAGATGGCTAAACTTACTTTCAACAACAGCAATAATCTTTTTTACCAGAGTTTAAAAGAAGCAGTTGATAACTATTTTGAAAAAAATCAACTTCGGAAAACAGGCAACTGGCGGTTGTATATCAAAACAGTTATCCTGGTGGGTAGTGCCATTGCCTTTTATTGCAGTCTTATTTTCCTGCATCCGCCTGCGTTAGTTGCGGTACTGCTCTGTGCCTTGCTTGGGTATACACTTGCCAGTATCGGTTTTAGCGTTATGCATGATGCCAATCACGGCAGTTACAGTACCAATGCCAAATTAAATGACCTGTTGGGGTTAAGTATGAATGCAATGGGTGCCAGCGCCTATTTCTGGAAACAAAAACATAATATCATTCATCATACTTACACCAATGTTGACGGGCTGGATGATGATATCGCTAAAAGCCCCATCATCCGCCATTGCGAAAGCCAGCGCTGGGTGCCGGCGCATAAAGTTCAGCATATCTACCTTGTTCCTGTGTATGCACTCAGTACGCTGTTCTGGATTTTCATTATGGACTTTACCAAGTATTTTACTGGCAGGATATATACTACCACCGCATGGAAGATGAGTATCCAAAACCATATCATTTTTTGGGCTACCAAAATTTTATACGTGGCATTTTATATGGTCATACCTGCAATGGTTTGGGGTGTGGGTCCCTGGTTAGCAGGGTTTTTTATAGTAAATGCTGCAATGGGACTTACGATGTCAATTGTATTTCAACTGGCGCACGTGGTGGAGAATACAGAATTTGAAACCATCGCTATAGATGAAACAAAACATATAGAAACCGCCTGGGCTGAGCACCAGTTAAGAACCACTTCTAATTTCGCCATGAACAACCCTGTTATTTCCTGGTTCGTTGGCGGATTGAATTTTCAAATTGAACACCATTTGTTTCCTAAAGTAAGCCATATACACTATCCCGCCATTAGTAAAATTGTAATGGAAAAATGCAAAGAGTATAATATGCCTTACAATAAGTATGATACCATGTCAGAAGCTGTCGCTTCACATTTCAGGGTGATGAAAGAATTGGGAAAAGCGCAGGTGGTGGTGAAGAAGAAAACACAGTTGCAGGCGGCTTAATGTGTGTAGAAGTTTAGTGGGTTTAGAGGTTTAGAAGCTTATACTTTTGTAAGAATCTCTGCTAAACATCTAAACTCCTCAACCACTGTATCAAATAGGGTTTATACTTCGCTTTAGTGAGATTAGAAGTGTAGTGGGTTTAGAGGTTTAGCATAACCTTTATATCTGAGGCTCTCTACTAAACATCTAAACTCCTCAACCACTGTATCATATAAGGTTTATACTTCGCTTTAGTGAGATTAGAAGTGTAGTGGGTTTAGGGGTTTAGCATAACCTTTATATCTGAGGCTCTCTGCTAAACATCTAAACTCCTCAACTCTAAACCCAATCAGGGTTTATACTTCGCTTCCTGGAAGATCATCTCTTCATCCAGTTTTATTAATTGCTCTGCGGTAGTTTCCGGTTTTTTTTCCATGTATTTTTTTACAATTTGCCAGCCGGTATAGGAACCAATATTACCTGGGGCACCTTCGCCCAGTTCATCAGTTTTAGGTCCCTCTTCAATATATCGTTTTAGAATATTTTTATCAATAGCCTGCAGCAGGTTGGCCTTTACAAACATATCCCATATGCGGCTTTCATTTTTATCACAGTCTTTCATTTGTTGTTCCGTATAACCAATCAGCCGGTAGTCTGCAGTTCCAGGTAAAAACTTTTTTAAAATGTACAGGCGTTTTCCTTTAGCCACCATCTGGTTTACCAATGTTTTATCGCTTTCTGTTTCGGGATAAATATCATTCAATGCCTGCTTTGCGATATTGACAGGAATATGATCCGGTTCAAAAGTTCTGCTGATATATTCAGGATAAATAGCCTGTACCAGCGCCGTTTTATAAACAGGGTTGTCTTTACCCAAATGATAATGCAAACCGACGATAACAGCACTGTCACCAATGCCATCGCCTTCTCCGTCTGCAGGGCCAATATAGGTCACGATCTTTCCTGGTACTTTATATTTTGGGAAATAATACTTCACATACTGCATGGTCTTTTCTATATCTTTCTCGTAGGTAGAAAAATCGTTGAAGATCTTTTGGGCATCGGCATAAACGCTGCGGTAACTGTTCACAAACAAGTTCACATAAGCCGCCGTGGTATCTGCCGGCCATTTAGGATCTGCGCCCAAAACCTGGTAAATAAAAATATTGGTAAAGGCAGGGTCGGTGCTTTGCAGCTGCTGCAGGTAACTGGTAAGGGATGTGGTGGTGGTATCAAATAATTTTTTATCAAAACGCTCTGTTACCAGGTCAATTTTTATATGAGAAACATCGGGCGCTTTATCCGCATCGCAGGAAAATAAAAACAGGCTGACAATGCTGGCAACAATAAATAGCTTCCTCATTAAATATGCTTTTTTAATTTTTACCTTTACAAATAATCCTGCAAATATACAGGCACAGTTTATGAAAATATTTTTAGCGCAGCAGAACTATCATATCGGCAACTTTGAAAGTAATACAGAAAAGATCATTCATGCCATAAACCTTGCCAAAGCAGAAGCGGCCGACATCGTTGTCTTCAGCGAACTGAGCGTTTGTGGTTATCCACCAAGAGATTTTTTGGAGTTCAATGATTTTATCGAGAAGAGCTATGCTGCCATTGATACAATAAAGGAACATGCTGCAGATATTGCGGTGATCGTGGGTGGGCCAGACAGGAACCATATCAAGGAAGGAAAGGATCTTTTTAATGCAGCCTTCTTCTTATACAACAAAGAAATAAAAGCGGTGGCACATAAAACGCTGTTACCTACTTATGATGTGTTTGATGAGTACCGCTATTTTGAGCCGGCTTATGAATGGAACGTGATTGAACACAAAGGAAAAAGAATTGCATTAACTGTTTGTGAAGATATCTGGAACCTCGGTGATAATCCCATTTACAGGGTGTGCCCTATGGACAAACTGATGGAGCAGCATCCCGATATGATGATCAATATTTCTGCTTCACCCTTTGATTATACACACGATGAAGACAGGAAGGCAACGATAAAAGCCAATGTATTGAAGTACAAGTTGCCGATGTTCTATTGTAATTGTGTTGGTAGCCAAACGGAGATTGTTTTTGATGGTGCTTCATTGGTGTTTGATAAGGACGCCAATCTCTGTGGTCAATTGCCCTCCTTTGAAACCGGGTACAAAAGTTTTGTTTTGAATGATAACGGTACCATTGACGGACCTGTGATTGAACCTGCCGGCAGGGTGCCAGGAAAAGAACTGGTTCCGGCCGGGCTGGAACAAAATTTAAATATTCACCAGGTGCATGATGCATTGGTAATGGGGATTAGAGATTATTTTACCAAGATGGGTTTTAGCAAAGCCATCATTGGCAGCAGTGGTGGGATAGACAGCGCCGTTACCATTGCTTTAGCCAGCCGTGCGCTGGGTGCAGAAAATGTAAGGGCTGTTTTAATGCCATCACAATATTCCACCGGTCATAGTGTAAGCGATGCAGAACAGCTGAGTAAAAACATGGGCAATCCGTATGACATCATCCCAATTAAAAACATCTACGATCGTTTTTTACAGGAACTGCAACCCATTTTCAACAACCTGCCCTTTAGTGTGGCTGAAGAAAATATTCAAAGCCGTACAAGAGGGAATTTATTAATGGCCATAGCCAATAAATTTGGATATATTCTATTAAATACTTCTAATAAAAGTGAACTGGCAACTGGCTACGGAACACTGTATGGTGATATGGCCGGCGGAATTGGGGTATTGGGAGATTGTTACAAACTGCAGGTGTATGCCCTGGCAAATTATATCAACAGGCAGGGGGAAATCATCCCAAACAATATCATTACCAAAGCACCTTCGGCAGAATTAAGACCCGGTCAGAAAGATTCTGATTCATTGCCCGATTATGATGTTCTTGATAAAATATTGTATCAATACATTGAAAGAAGACAGGGTCCGGGTGAAATAAAGATGCAGGGATTTGATGCAGCACTGGTAGACAGGGTATTAAAGATGGTGAATGTAAATGAGTACAAACGAAACCAGTTTTGTCCAATCATCCGCATTTCTCCCAAAGCATTTGGTGTAGGACGGAGGGTTCCGATTGTCGGGAAATACCTTAGCTGATTGAATATCATCTTAAAAAATTCAGGAATATCCATTTAACACAATTTTTTACTGCATACACAATGCGGCAGCGTTTTTGTAAAGGCATTGTTTGTATTTTGTGAGCAATGGAATTTATTAGCCACGCTTATTTCCTTTAGAAAAGAATAAATTGAGAGTATGTTACAAACAGCCGAAGATATACGCCTGCTGAACGAAAAGATCAATAACGCCACAGGGTTTGTTACAAGGATCAATGATGAGTTAAGTAAAGTAATTGTTGGTCAGCATGGCATGATCGAAAGACTGCTGATCGGTTTGCTTAGCAACGGGCATGTATTACTGGAAGGTGTACCCGGATTGGCAAAAACACTGGCAATAAAATCGCTTTCACAGTCCATTCATGCCGGCTTTAGCAGGATACAGTTTACACCCGATCTTTTGCCTGCAGATGTGATTGGTACAATGATCTACAACCAGGCAAAGAATGAATTTTATGTTCGTAAAGGCCCCATCTTTTCCAATTTTATTTTAGCAGATGAAATAAACAGGGCGCCGGCAAAAGTACAGAGTGCCCTGCTGGAGGCAATGCAGGAAAGACAGGTGACTATTGGTGATACAACTTATAAATTAGAAGAACCCTTCCTGGTATTGGCAACACAAAACCCCATTGAGCAGGAAGGCACTTACCCGTTACCGGAAGCACAGGTTGACAGGTTTATGCTGAAAGTAGTAATTGATTATCCCTCCAAAAGCGAAGAACAGCTCATCATCAGGCAAAATACGTTGGGACTATCTGCACCAACAATCAATCCTGTTGCATCCAGGAGTGAAATACTTACAGCAAAAGAACTGGTAAGACAGGTGTACATGGATGAAAAAGTAGAGAACTATATTCTCGACATTGTTTTTGCCACCCGGTTTCCGGACAGGTATAATTTACAAAAACTAAAAGCGGTAATAGGCTTTGGAGGTTCGCCCAGGGCAAGTATCAATTTAGCACTGGCATCAAAAGCATATGCGTTTTTAAATAATCGTGGCTATGTAATTCCTGAAGATGTGAGAAGTATTTGTAAAGATGTTTTACGCCACCGCATTGGGTTAACCTATGAAGCAGAAGCAGAGAACATCAATGCGGAGCAGGTGATCAATGAAATTCTTCGGGTGGTGAATGTGCCTTAAGAAAATGTTACTTAAAATAATGTTTCTTGTTTCTGGTTGCTCGTTTTTTTTAATGCAGTCAGTGGATTAATTCACTACCAGCTTAAATGTAAAAAGAAAAACAAAGCTCACTTCATCAGACACTTGAAAACGAGAAACAAGTAACGAGAAACGGTTCAACAAGAAACAAGCAACGAGAAACAGTTCAACGGGAAACGTGGAATAAAAAAGAATGCTAACAACAGAAACGATATTAAAAAAAGTTCGTGAGCTCGAAATAAAAAGCAAAAGGCTTACTACACACTTGTTTACGGGTGAATATCATTCTGCATTCAAAGGAAAGGGAATGAGCTTCAGGGAAGTGAGGGAATACTACCCGGGAGATGATGTACGGTTTATTGACTGGAATGTGAGTGCAAGATTCAGTCATCCATTTAGCAAAGTGTTTGAAGAAGAAAGAGAGTTGTGTGTTTTTTTATTGATCGATATCAGCAACAGCAATTTGTTTGGCACCACGCTCAACCGCAAGAAAGACCTGATCACGGAAATTGGTGCAGTTCTTACTTTCAGTGCCATCAATAACAATGATAAAGTGGGCGTGATATTTTTTAGTGATAAAATGGAAAAATACATCGCTCCTAAAAAAGGCAGGCAGCATGCATTGTATATTGTAAGGGAATTACTGAGCATGGAGCCAAAGGGCAAAGGCACAAAGATGGAAGATGCCGTTAAGTTTTTTAACAAAACATCCCACCAAAAGAGCATTGCGTTTTTGCTAAGCGATTTTACTGATTTTGAATATCAAAGTGATTTGAAAGTTATCGGTGGAAGACATGATGTAATCGGTCTCCGTATCTATGATAAAATGGACATGTATTTGCCAGACGCAGGTTTAATGCAGGTGGAAGACCTTGAAACCGGTCAGAAGAAATGGATCGACAGCAGTGATAAACTGGCGCAGTATAATTATCACCAGCGTTTTTTACAACAAAGCGAATTGTCTAAAAATTATTTCAGGAAAGCGGGTGCCGACCTGCTGCATATACGGACCGATGAAGATTATGTAAAAGTGCTGCAACAATTTTTTATTAAACGAAGCTGAAGCAAAGGTTAACAGGCGATGGGAATAACAATCCGGAAAATAGCGTTGGCATTTGTATTTTGCTTCAGCAGTTTCGTTGCACTCCTGGCACAGCCAACCGTTAAAACAACTGTTGATAAGAAAGGTATTTTAATCGGGCAGCAGGTAAACCTGCAGGTAGTTGCCGATATTCCCCGCCAGGATTTTTTTGTAAAATGGCTGACGGTTCCCGAAACAATGCCGCATTTTGACCTGGTGGGAAAAACAAAGATCGATTCTGTTTTCGACAATCAAAAACTGGTAAAGCTTTCCCAAACCTTTACATTCACCAGTTTTGATTCGGGCAAATGGACGCTGCCTTCTTTTGAAATTCATTTCAACCCATCTACTGGCGGTGAACCCTTTAATTTTTTAACGGATACCTTTTCAATTGATGTTTCATACCGGGCCGACAGCACAATGCTGTTGAAGGATATAAAAGATATCCGGGAAGCAGCTTCCCTTTCAACCTTACAGTTTTGGCTGGTATTGGTAATTGGAATGATCCTATTGGCACTTTTGGCATGGCTGATCTATGGCCTTATTAAAAAGAATCAAAAGAAGAACGCTGTTGCACAAAAATCCTTGTCGCCTTATCAGTATGCAATCATAGAGCTCGATAAATTAAAACAGCTGAATCTTGCGGAGACAACGGCTGTAAAAATGTTTCATACAAGGCTCACGGAAATTTTAAAAACCTACCTTTCTTCCATTCATGGTGAGTATTGTATCAGCAGCACCACGGCTGAAGTATTGATCTTGCTTAATCAGAAGTCACTGGACAGGATAATGATTTCAAAAACTGCAGAAGCCCTGCGCCGCAGCGACGCAGCCAAATTTGCAAAGTATATTCCCTTGCAGGAAGAGAATGACCAAAGCTGGCTCACAGTAAAACAGGTAATAGAATTGACAGAACAACTACAAATTAAAAAGGAAGAAAAAAGTGGTACTTGATTATTTTAATAATATTGACTTTGGGCAGCCGCTGTTTTTCTTCCTGGGTTTGCTTTTGCCCTTAATGATCTTTTGGTATTTGAAAAATAGCAACAGGCAGAGTGCGGCTGTAAAAGTGTCTTCTTCCAAAAGTTTTTTTAAGCTGAATAACTGGAAGACCTCGTTTAGGCACCTGCCCTTTATCCTGAGGTTGCTGGCAGTTGCATTTATTATTACAGCACTTGCCAGGCCGCAAACAAAAACCGAACAACAGCAAACAGAAGGGGAGGGAATTGATATAGTACTGTGCATTGACGTTAGTGGAAGTATGACGGCACAGGATTTAATTCCCAACCGTATGGAAGCGGCAAAAAAAGTGGCGTCCGATTTTATTGACCGGAGAGCAGCAGACAGGATTGCGATCGTTATTTTTTCGGGAGAAAGTTTTACTCAATGTCCGCTTACAACAGATAAGGTTGTGTTGCATGCGGCTGTTTCAACTATACGAAACGGTTTATTGCAGGACGGGACTGCCATAGGAGACGGCCTTGCTACCAGTGTAGACCGGCTTCGCAGCAGCAAATCAAAAAGCAGGGTTGTGATACTATTAACCGATGGGGAAAATAACGGAGGATTGATAGGTCCTGATAATGCAAAAGAAATCGCCAAGGCCTTTGGAATAAAAGTTTATACTATCGGCGTGGGCGCCATAGATGAAATACTCCTGACGGCTATTGCCAGTGAAACAGGCGGTAAATATTTCAGAGCAAAAGACAATAGCAGCCTGGAGAATATTTATAAAGAAATTGACGGACTGGAGAAATCAAAAGTAGAGATAGCCACGCTTACAAGATATGGCGAAAAATTTTTCCCTTTGGTATTGATAGCCCTTGGTTTGATCTTGCTGGAAATGTTGCTGAGGTTTACAGTGTTAAAGAAATTTCCGTAAGTAAGTCAAACTTTTTTTTACATCTTTCCATCCCGCATTCGGGCTTGCTCAGTAATTTTTGCAGTACGTTCTTTGGCTTAGCCCAGGGCGATAATAAACTTCACTATCTTGCATCCAATGAAAGCAACAGTGTATAAAAGTACGGGCAGCTGGTATATCCTGCAGAATGATGCAGGTGAAATTTTTAATGCCCGTATAAAAGGAAAGTTGAAAATTGATGGCATCACTTCCACCAACCCTGTTGCTGTTGGAGATGTAGTGATGGTAGAAATGGAGAATGAACTGGAAAGCACACTGACTATTACAGCTGTAGAGCCCAGGAGGAATTATATCACCCGAACTTCACCGCACAATAAAAACCAGCACCATATCATTGCTTCCAATCTTGATCAGTCTTTGTTATTTGCAACGCTCAAAGATCCAAAAACTTCTACGGGTTTTATTGACCGCTTTTTAATTACTTCCGAAGCATATCATATTCCTTCAATCATTGTATTTAATAAAATTGATCTCTATAAAAAGAAAGAGCAGGAAAAGTTTGATGAAGTAAAGGACACTTATGAAGCGGCGGGTTACAAAGTAATGGGTATGAGCATTACTACAAATGAAGGTGTGGAAGAAGTAAAGGCTTTGCTAAAAGACAGAACGACTTTATTAAGTGGTCATTCTGGTGTTGGTAAATCTTCTTTTATCAATACTATTTTCCCGGAATTGGCTTTGCGTACGCAGGATGTAAGCGGATGGAGCGGCAAAGGTTTACATACTACCACATTTGCCGAAATGTTTAACCTGGATTTTGGCGGAAGGGTAATAGATACGCCAGGTATAAGAGAGCTGGGTTTGGTTGATATTTCCAAACAGGAACTAAGTCATTACTTTCCCGAAATGCGGTTAATAATAAATGATTGCCAGTTCAACAATTGCCTGCACATGAATGAACCGGACTGTGCTGTAAAAAAAGCGGTTGAAGAGGGCAATATTCACCTGGAACGCTACATTAGTTATTGTAACATCCTCGACAAGATTGAAGAAAAAAAATGGTAGTGCTGCCTTATTTTTCTGCCATTGAAATCAGGATTTCAATTCGAGTTCAGTCGTGGCGAAAAAATTAATAGGCTCTTTTCTCCAGAAAGTGAGCCAATTCAAGCACTGCATTATTTTCCTGCTGTACATTCTTTTTATGTTGCGGAAAAATAGATACGCCATTAAAAATATTATACTGAAGCGTCAGTAGCTGATTCTTGTAGTGAAAGTCCCAATCGAGGCTTTCAGCATCATCCACCTGGTTTAAAAATCTCACCTGCAGTTCAACTGAAAGGGTGTCTGCAATAGCGTAAAATTTAGAGATACCGCAGTTATCGTCGATAACTGCTACGGTGTTGCCGTGGGGAGTTTTCAAGTGGTAGCACATAGTATTAGGGATTTAATAATTTCGGATTAAAACTTTTATCGGTAAAAGTTTGAAAAACTTTCTTATCCCACAATGCTGCACTACAACCTTACGCACGTTATTACCTGTCGCCTTTGAACTTCGCTTTCTTGCTGGCTTTACTGGCTTTTTCATCACCAGAAATTAATTTTTCTGCACCTACATTTCTGCCGTCAGTACCGCAACCCATTTTCTGGCTCTTTTTAAATAAAGAACAGGCGCTTAAAAAATACAGGCAGGTAACTGCTACAATTATTTTTTTCATGTATCGAAAATACTAAAAATTTCTAACGTTTTACTATACTAGTGCAGTTTAAAATTCTAAGGCACTTTCAAAGCCCCTTTAGGGGTTTTGGGGGTGACTAAACCAACTACTGTACATCAAGTAGTTATCTGCAATCCGGTTGATCTCTCCTTTGATCATTTCCTGGCTGATGGTTTTTACCTTTTTGGCCGGTACACCTGCATAAATGCTGCCTGGCTCCACCACTGTACCTTCCAGTACTACCGCCCCTGCAGCAATGATCGAATTGCTGCCCACACGGGCATTATCCATTACGATAGCACCCATACCAATCAGCACATTATCGTCTATAACGCATCCATGTACAATTGCATTGTGTCCGATGCTCACATTATTTCCAATAATGGCTTTTGTTTTTTCGTAGGTACAATGGATCACGGCACCGTCCTGTACATTTACCTTATTGCCAATGCGGATGCTGTTAACGTCGCCCCGGATCACTGCATTGAACCACACACTGCATTCATTACCCATAACCACATCACCCACGATAGTGGCATTGGGAGCAATAAAGCAATTGTCGCCCATTTGAGGGGAAATACCTTTTACGGGAAGAATTACTGGCATGGGAGGAAGTTTAATGTTTGATGTTTAATTGTTTAAAGTTATGCCAGCGGCACCTGTTGTAAAACAGTTTTTTAATTTAGGTGCTAAGCTTTTGAATAAATATTTAGTCCCGAAAGCTTTCGTGATTGCGTTGCACACGTATACTTTGTTATCTTTATTCAGCTATGGCACAAGAATTTTTCATGATTTTTATTTGTTGATTGTTGCCGGTCTGACCTTCGGTGCCGACCGGTGTTCAAATATCCACCTTTCTCTCCGAAATTTGCAACCATGAATCAACGGCAGTTATTTTTAAACCATGTGGGCCAAACCTCTCCAGCACCTTTAGCATTGGAAATTGTAAAAGCCACCGGCAGTAAACTGATTGATGTTAATGGAAAAGAATACATTGATCTCATTGGCGGCATCAGCGTTTGCAATGTGGGCCATTGTCATCCCCAAGTGGTGGAAGCTGTAAAACAGCAGGCGGAGCAGTACATGCACATTATGGTGTATGGCGAATTGGTGGAAACACCCCAGGTGGCCTATGCAAAAAAATTGACAGAACACCTGCCTGTATCGCTCAATGCTGTTTTCTATACCGCCAGTGGCAGCGAAGCAACAGAAGGCGCTATGAAACTGGCCAAGCGATTTACCGGCCGCACAAAAATTGTTTCTTTTAAAAACAGTTATCACGGCAGTACCCAGGGTGCATTAAGCATAATGGGAGATGAATACTGGCGCAATGCTTTCCGGCCGTTGTTGCCCGGTATTATTCAACTGAAGTATAATTCTTTTGATGACTTACAACAGATCACTAATGAGGTTGCCTGTGTGATTGCAGAAACCGTACAGGCAGAAGCCGGCGTACTGGTTCCTCAAAACGGCTGGCTGAAAGCTTTGCGTAAAAGATGTACTGAAACGGGAACCTTAATGGTGCTGGACGAAATACAGTGTGCCTTTGGCCGCAACGGAAGCCTGTTTGCTTTTGAACAGTTTGATGTGGTGCCGGATATTTTATTATTGGGAAAGGCATTGGGTGGTGGAATGCCATTGGGTGCTTTTGTTGCGGATAAACAAATAATGGACAGCCTTACACATGATCCTGTGTTGGGCCATATCAATACTTTTGGCGGACATCCTGTTTGTTGTGCTGCCGGTTTAGCAGCATTGAATGTACTACAGGATGAAAAATTGATAGATGGAGTAAAAGAAAAAGAACAACTGTTTCTTACGTTATTAAAACATCCGGCTATCAAGGCTGTAAGAAGCTGCGGCCTGATGATGGCGGTGGAGTTTGATAGTTTTGAAACCAATAAAAAGATCATTGATCTGCTGATAGACCGGGGCGTTTTTACCGATTGGTTTTTGTTTGCATCCAATTGCCTGAGAATTGTTCCTCCATTAACTATCCGTAAAGACGACATACAAACCGCCTGCAACCAACTCATTGCCATACTTAACAGTCAATCGTGATTTTCTTAAAATAAATTTTGATATATGAGTTCAACTCATTTACTTTGTATTTCAAAGTGCTTTTTATGAGTGAGCAACAACAGTCTCTCGAAGACCTGCAGCATATTAAAAAAATGATGGAAAGAAGCAGCCGCTTCATTAGTCTGAGCGGGCTAAGTGGTATTGCTGCGGGGATATGTGCCTTAATAGGTGCCTGGTTTGCATGGAACCGGCTGCACCGCACACAGAGCGAAACGTATGACCTGGTAAGGATCATAACAACCAATGGTGCAGAAATACTGGATGAGCTTTTCTGGATCGCCACATATACATTTATCGGAGCTTTTATTTCGGCTTTTTTCTTTACCTATCTCCGCAGCAGGAAAGACAGAGTGCCCATGTTTGGTAAAACCACCATGCGACTGCTCTGGAATGTAGTGATACCGATGGCAGTGGGCGGCATCTTTCTAATAAGGATGATGTACAATGGAGAGTTTGAACTGGTAGCTCCCGGATGCCTGATTTTTTATGGACTGGCATTGGTAAACGGAAGTAAGTATACCCTTGGAGAAATTAGGTATTTGGGATATGGAATGCTGGCCCTGGGTATCATGAACCTGTTTTATGTTGGCTATGGCCTGTATTTTTGGGCCATGGGTTTTGGGATACTGCATATTGCATATGGCATTACCATGTGGATGAAATATGAGCGCAATAGTAATTGATTAACGGAGTTAGCATACAGGGAGCATGAGTTTAATAGAAGGCCTCAATAAAATATTTGATAACCGCATCCGCCTGGGCATCATGAGTGCCCTGATGGTGAATGAGGAAGTAAATTTTAATGAATTGAAAGAACTGCTGGACATAACAGATGGAAACCTTGCCAGTCACCTGAAATCACTGGAAGAAAGCGGGAGCATAAAAGTGCAGAAAGGTTTTATTGGAAGAAAAACCAATACTACTTACTCTGTTACCAAGGCAGGGGAAAAAGCTTTCAAAGCTCATATTGCCGCTTTGGAACAAATGATCAAATCAACGAAATAATTTTTTTTGTACTTATACTTTGAAATTCAAAGTGCTTTTAGGAATGATAAATTTTATTAAGACATCCTTTTTCACTTTCACTATCTGGATAGCGACAGCATTGGTAAACAGTTTACTCTATGCTGTTATTTTCTACCTGGGTAATATTGTGAAAGACAATATTGTTGAAACAGCCGGTATGGTATTTTTCTTTTCCTTATTATTTTCTGTGCCGGCGGTTTTCATCTTATGGATCGTTTTTCTTGCCAGTTGTGAAAATGCGCAGCTTTCCAGGATATTGTTAAAGACGGTTTTAATTTTATCCTTCCTCACTTGTATAGTTATTGCCTTGGTTCCATATGGTGCACAAAAAGGACAATGGTTTTTACAGGCTTCCATTATCATGGTCTCTCCTGTTATATCCGTAATGCTTCACCACCGTTTTTTAAGATCGTTCGCTCAACCTAAACTTAATACCTATGTATAAAGTATTATCCGCCTCCAGGGCCTTTATATTAGTATGGCTTACGCATAAACTGGCATTGCCTTTATTAAAATGTATCCGCAAGCCACAAAAGTTTTCTTATGCAAAAGAAGATCTATACAAGATGAATGACGGTACGCTCGGAAAAGATCTTGTACAGATGCTCGATAAAAATAAACTCGAATTATTGCCATACTATGTTAAGCATGACCTTAAACATATTTTGCTCGGTTATGATACTACCGGCGAAGGGGAAGTATGCCTCCAGTGTTTTATGCTGGGCAACGGGCATATTTCTTTTCCTGTGGCAGCAACAGTTGGCTTTGGCTTTTTTACCATGCCCGAATACTGGGGTCTTTTTGTAAAAGCATTTAAAAGAGGAAGGAAGTCGGCATCTATGAAACATTGGCAATGGCATTCATTACTTGAATTATCCACGCAATCGCTAAAGGAAAAAATTAACGGCCCTGTTGTGTAGAATAGAATAATAAACCACCACCAAACAATATATAGTATGAAATCAGCTTCAATTAAAACTTCTCTTGTAATGACAGGGGCAGTTTTGTTCAACATTATTTTCTGGCAGGAAAAACTCGCCGTTAACACATTACTTTTTGATGTGTTTATTTTGGCGGCCGTTTTTTATTTGTACCAACCCTCGTTTAAAAGACCAGTGATGCGATGGCTGCTGCTGGCCCACCTGGTTACTGTTGTCACGGTTATCATTCACAATACCTTATTGAGCAAACTCGCCTTTAGTTCCACCTTGCTGATGGTAATGGTGTTTACGCAATTTGAACATCGTTCCTTATGGTATGCCGGCGCTTCCGCAGTAATGAATTATATCCTGGTGATACCCAGTTTTTCTTCCAGCATCGGGCAAATGAAAAAAGGGAAACACAATTTTTACAATACAAAAAAAGTATTGCGCTTTGTTGTGATACCCATTTTTATATTGATCGTTTTTTCTATGCTTTACAGTTTCTCCAACGCCGTTTTCAACGAAATACTGAATACGGTCGGTCTTGCTTTAGAGCAGTTTTTCAGTAAGTTTTTTGATTGGTTTAATATAAGCCGGCTTGGTTTCTTATTGCTTGGAATATTCGTCACCGGCGGACTATTATTAAAAAGCAATGCAGGTTATTTTTCAAAAAGGGATATTGAAAAGCAGGACAAGCTTAACAGGAAAAAAAATGACCTGGCAAAATGGAAACAAACTCCCTTTTACGATTTACTTAGTTTGATCATGGGGAGGTTTGCCAATGGCATATTGGCTTTGAGGAACGAAAACACAGTTGGTATTATCAGCCTTGTTTTACTCAACCTGCTGTTGTTTTTTATCAACTGGCTCGATGTGGTATATGTATGGTTTGGCTTTACCTATACGCAGGGCATCAACCTCACAGAGTATGTGCATGAAGGAGCAGGCCTGCTTATTTTCTCCATTGTGCTGGCTATGCTGGTGCTGTTGTTTTTCTTTCGTGGGAATTTGAATTTTTACAAAAAGAATAAATGGCTGAAGATAGGAGCGTATGTATGGATCATTCAAAATATTATCCTGGTGATCTCTGTTTTCTTCCGGGATTATTATTACATACATGAATACGGGCTGGCTTACAAAAGAATTGGCGTTCTGGTTTTTTTGACATTGGTACTGGCAGGTCTGTTAACCATGTACATAAAGATCAGCCGTGTAAAAACAAGTTATTATTTGCTGAAAATAAATGCCTGGGTGGTATTGGCCGTGTTGGTGATCTCCTCCTGCGTTCACTGGGATGAAACCATTGCCAACTATAACCTGTCAAGAAAATCAGCATTGCCACTGGATGTAAAATTTCTATTATCGCTTTCCGATAAAACATTGCCCTTGCTCGAAAAAAACCAGGATGTACTGACCAAAACATTTATCAATAGCCCTCACAATGATGAAGGTGAAATGTATTACCGTGGACAGTTATCTGCCAAGGAATATTTTGAACAGCGTAAATCTGCTTTTTTCATTGAACAGAAGAATTACACCTGGCTATCCTGGAATGCAGCAGATAATTATGTAAAACAAAATTTGAAGGAACCCTCACTAATCACCTCAAAACAACAATATGCAGAACCGGCTTCTCAAAACAAATAACAGGTATTTAAAGACAGCGCTTATCAGTTTTTCTGTCTGGTTTACAGCTATCCTGGTCAATGTGATTGTAATTGCAGTATTAGAATTTTTGCAAGGGAGCAGGGGCTATTTTTGGGAGGGCGTGGGTTTGGTTTTACTGGTGTCTGCCGTCTTTTCGTTCCCGGGCGTCGTTATTTTCTGGTTGGTATTTCTATTTAACTTCTGTCACCACAAGATATTTAAGATACTGGTGATCACGGCCATTGTTACCTCTTCTTTACCAGTGTTGTGTATGCTGCTGGTATATAACGACGGGCACATTCACTTCCAGTCAGTTTCTTTAATTGCATTGGCTATTCTGTCTGCAGTTATTGCGGTAGTGTTGCATCGTCCAGGTATTAAATACGGCACTTCTCTCGTAATAAATGAAACAGAAGCGAATGAAAAAATTGATTCCCTTGAAACATAAAAATACTTTCATACATGCAGCTGGTGGCATCGGTCATGCGTTTCGCAACGAAACGAATTTCAGGATACATGTGGCAGCATTGGCGCTGATCGTTGGCCTGGGGGTGGTGTTACAGATCAGCGCCATAGAGTGGCTGTTTGTTGCCGGCTGCAGTATGTTGGTATTGTCAATGGAGTTGGTAAATACCGCCATTGAAAATGTTTGTGATCTGATCTCCACAGAATTTAATCCACTCATTAAAGTTATAAAGGATGTGGCGGCTGCAGCTGTACTGGTAAGCGCTGCAGGAAGTGCCGTTATAGGCTGCATCATCTTTTTCCCAAAAATCATTCATATAATAAAATACACATTATGATAAAAATATCGACGGCAGAAAAGATCATTTTTTCTTTCTTGCTTTTTACGGGTGCCATGCTGATCATGCGTATCCTCTATGCCAATAACCTGCGGTATATTTTTTTAATGTGGAATCTGTTTTTGGCATGGATACCCTTTCAATTAGGCGTAGTGATCACCTCCAACCCGCAGTACAATAAGTGGGTGAAATACGGGCTGGTAGCCGGCTGGCTCCTCTTCTTCCCCAATGCGCTGTATATTATAACCGACCTGGTTCACCTAAAGCATTCTGGCGATGATGCTCCTGTATGGTTTGATGCACTGCTGTTATTCACTTCTTCCATTACTGGCCTGATGATGGCATTTATTTCACTCTACCAAATAGAAACGTTTATCCGCAGAGCAATTACAGCTAAGCATGCAGACAAGATCATCATCGCTTCCATCTTTCTTGGCTCATTTGGCGTGTACCTGGGCAGGTTCCTGCGTTGGAATAGCTGGGATATACTGGCAAACCCTTTTTCATTACTCATTGAAGTGACTGGCCGTTTTACAAATCCGGTGGTTCATTACCGCACGTGGATGATAACGGTATTGCTTACCTGCTTATTTTCTCTTTTGTATTATGCTGCTAAAAAGCTGCCGCTGTTGCTTAGTACTGAGGAGTATAACAGCTGATAATTACTGCAAAAAAAAATCCTTCTCATAGAGAAGGATCTTTTATATAGGGTTGATATTTTAAAACCTGATTCCTAAACCAAGAGAAATCACCTGGTTTTTATACGTAGGGGTAGTGCTTGTGCCATCACCGTTATTATTTTGAAAATCCATATTGTAACGAAGAGACGCTACAAAGTTTTTTACGCCGGCTTCAATACCAATTACACCTCCCAAAACATTTTTTCTCAAATTGTCACTGTCTTCCTTCACAATTGTTTCCCTTGTTGCATTTGCAACGGTAAACTGGGTTTTTGTAGAAGCAAGGAAGGAAAATTGCGGTCCCACAACAATTCCAAATCCAGGTACGGGGCTTATCTTGGCCAAGAGCGGCACTTCTATAAAATTCGTGGTGCGTTTGTACTCATAAGGCGTACCCAATGCTGTACCACTTTCTTTATACCCTTTTTGTGAAAACTGAATTTCAGGCTGCACACTAAAAATGCTTGCTACGGGTATTTCAAGAAATGCACCTGCATTAAAACCTGTTTTTGAACCTGTGGTAATATCATTATCAGAAGATTTCACCATATTGGAGAGATTTACACCAGCCCTTAAGCCAAAGCGGATAGGATTAGATGTAGCAGTTGTCTGGGCTTGCAGGCCTGCCGCAACAGCAAACATAGTAGCCGTGGTAAGCAAGATCATTTTTTTCATAGTAGTATCTGTTTTTTGTTTGGCTATAACATTGAAAATGCTGTGCCAGACAATTCTTAACGGGCCAGGATGGTTTTATGTGGCATCTAAGGCAACTCCTTCTACAAATTGAGTATCGGCCGATACAATGTCCCAATAAAAAACCCGGTTTGTGTAAACCGGGCTTTTTATTCTGTCTATATCGAATTTAAAAATCTAATCCGAGGCTTAAATACCACAACGGTTTGCCCTTGAATAACCCATTCATTTCCCAGGCTACATCTACTTTTAAGAAATAACCCAGCAACATACTCCGGGCACCAAATCCATAACCACCGGCAAAAGGACCAACACCACCTACAACTTTTTGTATCTGCACAGGCGGAACTCCGTAAATACTGGAAGGCCTTGCTATTCCCTTGTAAGCACCATTCCATGCAGTTCCAAGATCAATGAACTGTGTGAGCTGGAAGTTTCTTACAAATGCATTGTTGATAGGACGGTTGAAAAAGGTTGTCCAAACCGGAAGCCTGAACTCACTGTTGAGGATAACCGCATTGTTGCCGTTGGCCACATTTTGAACAAACCCACGCATATTACCAAGCAATGTCTGAAATGCATAATCGTCATTGGAAGGTACATTGTTAGGATTGAAAAACCTGTAAGTACCATCACTCTTTGTATTGTTTCCAAACATCAGCCAGCCATCAGCACCGCCGAGATAGTAAATAGTTTTTTGGCTGCCCCAACTAAATTCTGCTGCTGCCCTGCCTGCCCAAATAAAGTTTCGGTAGATGGGATAGTAATAACGAACATCAAAACCCCAGTTAAAATTATACTTGCCGGGTTTGGGATTGTTAGAATCAGCCTTGGTAATATCTGTGTTCCAGTCAAAATAAACTTTATACCGCAGACCTGTCCAGATATTCTGGGTAGGATTTAAACTATTGTCGTATACATATTCCGCATGAGTAAGTGCAAAGCGGCGTTGAGTATTCGGCAGTTTTAGCGTCTGGTCTGTCCTGATATCTGTGTGAATAACGTTACGGTCATTTCTTACACCAAAAGATAAGCCCACACGTTTCGTACGGTCGAAAGGATACGAAATGTTTCCCATGTAAATATTAGAAAATACTTTGCCCGTAAATTCATCTCCGTCAAATTGAGGATCGGGATCAAATACAACCGCTTCGTACGCATTGCGATAATAGGTAAGCCCCCAATCAAATCTTTTCTTGTAATTCTCATATCCAAAGAGCCACTCATTATCTTTTAGGTTAGTAGAAAGCCTGAAGCCACCAAAGATCCGCTGGTCTTCCATCAGTTCAGATGTACCAAGGCGTATCAGTCCATTGAGGGAGGTATTAGAGCCCAGCATGATCGGTCCGGCACCTCCTCCATATTGCTGGTAACGGTTGAAGAGGATGGCATTGCTGAAAGATATACCACCATAATCGGCACCAAATTTTACAGGCTTATAAGGATACAGTTTTGCTTTACTCAGCGGATCATATTTGTTTTCTGTTGCAGGCACTGTGGTGCCGAGCAAACTGCCACTGCTGTCTTTTGGGTCTTCTTCAAACGTATTCTGAAACAGGTCATCAGTTTTTGTGCTGTCCGTGGGTAAAGGCTTGTCAAATCTCTCTGCGTCCTCCGTTTCAATTTTGTCGTTCATAATCACCCTTCTCATGTACGAGGTAGGCGGTACCGTTATATTCCTGCGGCGCAGGGTGTTTTCATCAATTTTAAGTTTGTACAGCACTTTCTCATCACTCTGCCGGGTTACCTCACTCACTTGCTGGTTGTCGCCGGCAACCCTAGTTTCGGCAAGATTGCTTTCGTAGTTGCTCAATGGAAACGTATAGGTAGAATCCGTGGATACTGCCACCACAGCAACAGAATCAATGTCCGTTTTCTTCCATGCTTTTAAAGTGCTGTCCACTTCTTTTTGAGAAGGGTTGCGTAGAAATTCGTCGCCGATGATCACCAATGTATCAAGTCCCTCTGCCCTTGTGGTAAAGAATCCGGCATACCTGTTTGCTACACCATTTTCATCACTCACAAAAGTAAAGTGGTTGATGTTGTAAGGCATAGGATAACGGGCATTACCATATTTTAAATTACTTAATTGTGTTATCTGGTTTAGCTCCGCTTTTGCATTGGCATTGTTTACAAAAAATATGTTGTAGCGGTAATGACTTGGTATGGAACTATCGCCACCCCTTGCATCACCCGATGGCCTGTTACTTGCAAACATGATCCCGTTTTTGCCCGGCAGCGCAACATACGATGGATCAATATCAGAATACACGTCGTTGGTTATTTGCTGAACCTTTTCATTCTCCAGGTTCAACGTAAAAATATCTGAATGACCATTTTTTGTGGCACTCAATAATAAAGTACGGCTGTCAAGCATATACTTCACGTCCTGTACCTGCTGAAACTGGTCGGTGAGGTCGAGTTTGGGATTTCTGATTCTTGTCACCAGGTCGTACACAAATAATTTCAGCCTGCCTTCGTGGCTATACATCACAGTTATCCTTGTACCCTTGGGGTCCCAGGCCAATAAAGGATAATCCGGGTTTACTTCATTGCGGTAACTACGGGTACCGTATTTTAACAGCACCACTTCTTCAAAGTCTTCGTACAATTTCACTTTTACAAATCCTTTTTTAAACTCTACCAGTACAAATGAATTGTTCTTCTTATTGGGATTTACATTGATGCGGTAATAATCCTGCCGCTGGTTCACATCAAAGCTTTCTATCTGCTGCCCTTTAGGATAAGGTTTGCGCTTCCTGATATCGGTATCGTATTTTTCTTCCTCGTATTCCATGAACTCGGCAAGCAGGTCTTTAAACTTCAGCTTGCATACCTGCATACTGGCCCTGTTCAGGTTTTTGTATAGCCTTGCCAGGTACAGGAAATAGGTTACGTTTTCCTTTTTGTATTTTTCCTCTATAAAATACCAGAACGCATGGCCGGCCAGGCGGGGATTGGCAAAAGAAAATTTATAGAACTTATTGTATTTACCACTGAGGATCTCACTTTTTAATTCATCATCCAGTTGGGTGTTCCAGTTTTCCGCGGTAAAGTCAACATACCCGTTGATCAGCCATTCCGGAAGATCTAGCAGTGCCTGGTTACCGGCAAATTCTCCCAGGTCTTCTCCAAACAATACATTGTCGGTAATGATCCTTGCAATTCCCTGGCGTATTTGCCTGCGAAGATGGGCATGGTCACCATTAAAGTACACCACCATCTTATTGTTCACCAGTTTGGTGGTGCCACTGGTATTTTGCCAGTCAATATCCATCCCGATATTGCTTTGCTGCATATCCGCATACTCATTATACACCACAATATTGGCCCTGCGTTGCAGGCTGTATTCCGTAAATTCTTCTATCTGCGGTAATTCCTCTTCTGCTACCTGCATCACAAACTTGGCTATTTCCTGCCCGTTTTGATTAAAAAAGGTATTGAAATTCCGGCTTTGATAATATTGCCATTTGAATTTTTTAAACTGCAACCTGTTCTTTCCAAACTTTACTGTTTCTACAACCTGTGCATATAGGGGAACGGTACAGATAAACCCGAGAGCGGTGATAAAAAGTAGCCTGCTAAACTTAACCATACTAATTTTGCCTTTTGTAATATTAAAATTAGGCTATTAACGCCAGCCGTAAAAATATCCCTTTATTGTTAAAAAATTTGTTACATGTGGAATATCAAGAGCTTTGTGTTCAGTCCCATACAGGAAAATACATACATACTGTACAATGAGACCAAGGGTTGCTTAATCATTGATCCCGGTTGTTACTTTGATGGTGAAAAGGACCTGTTGAAGGGTTTTATTGACAAAAGCGGTCTGCAACCCGAAAAGCTGTTGAATACCCATTGCCATCTTGATCATGTGTTTGGCAACAAATTCATTCACGAAACCTATGGGTTAACGCTTCATTTGCATGAAAATGAAAAAAAAGTACTGGAGTTTGCGCCCACTTCCGGGCTCATGTGGAATATGCCTTTCGATAACTACCAGGGGGATTTTATCCTGCTGAAAGAGGGTGATATCATCAAATTAGGGGATGATGAACTGACAGTGATCGAAGCACCGGGACATTCGCCGGGGCATGTTTGTTTTTATTGCGAAAAGCAGCAGTTTATCATTGGCGGCGATGTGCTGTTTCAAAGAAGTATTGGCAGAACGGATCTGCCGGGAGGTAACCATCAAACCTTGCTCAAAAGCATCCGGACTAAGTTATTGGTGTTGCCGGATGAAACAATTGTTTACAGCGGGCATGGAGAACCGACAACGATTGGGGAGGAGAAGCGGGGCAATCCGTATTTGAAATAGGACCTATAAGGTTTTCATAAGTCGTGGGCCCGCTGAAGCTGTGGCAAACAATTGACATTGTAACCTAAACGTTCTGAAAAGAAAATAGCCTGTTTGGTTGTGGTCATTTCTTCTTCTCCATACACAACTCCACCAACACCCCATTCGTACCCTTGGGATGCAGAAAACAAACCAGTTTATTATCAGCACCGTCTTTGGGTTTTTCATTCAGCAAAACAAAACCTTCGTTTTTCAGCCTTTCCATTTCTGCATAGATATCTTCCACATCAAAGGCAATGTGGTGGATGCCTTCCCCCTTTTTTTCTATGAACCTGGCAATGACGCCGTCGGGGGTGCTGCTTTCCAGTAATTCTATCTTGGTTTGGCCTTGTTGAAAAAAAGCGGTGTTGACTTTCTCGCTTTCCACCGTTTCTGTTTTATAACAGGGGCTATTCAGCAGTTTTTCAAATAGCGGAACGGATATTGCCAGTTCCTTTACAGCGATGCCGATGTGCTCAATTTTTACCATGTTGCCAAATTTGCCCCAGCCGGTTTACGAAATCCGCAAAATGACTCCGGAGGGTGGTTATAGCAGCTAAAATAGAACCTTTTGTAGTAATTTCGTGTTAGTATAATTAAACGAAAGTCAAATGTTGAAACTACCGATTTATTTGGATAATAATGCCACTACCCCAATGGACCCTAGGGTGCTGGAGGCGATGACCCCGTACTTTTTAGAGCATTTTGGAAATGCCGCCAGCCGCAACCATCCTTTTGGCTGGCAGGCGGAAGAAGCGGTGGACTATGCCCGTGAACAAGTGGCCAAACTGATTGGTGCCGATCCTAAAGAGATCATTTTTACCAGCGGTGCTACCGAAGGTGATAACCTGGGGATCAAAGGGGTGTATGAAATGTATGCCAGCAAGGGCAACCATATCATCACTGCCACCACCGAGCATAAAGCCGTGCTGGATACCTGCAAACACATTGAAAAAATAGGAGGTGAAGTAACCTACCTGAAAGTAAAAGCTGACGGGCTGATTGACCTGAAGGAACTGGAAGCTGCTATCAAGCCAACCACCATTTTGATCTCTATCATGTATGCCAATAACGAAATCGGTACGGTACAACCGGTGAAAGAGATTGGCATCATCGCAAAAAAGCATGGTGTATTGTTCTTTACCGATGGTACGCAGGCGGTGGGCAAAATACCCGTGGATGTAATAAAAGATGGTATCGACCTGATGGCTTTTACTGCTCATAAAATGTACGGACCAAAAGGTGTAGGCGCCCTGTATGTTCGCCGTAAAAACCCAAGGGTAAAAGTAACCGCACAGATGGATGGCGGTGGCCACGAAAGAGGCATGCGCAGTGGTACTTTGAATGTACCGGGTATTGTTGGTTTTGGAAAAGCCTGTGAGATTTGCCGCCTGGATATGGAAGAAGATAACAAACGTATCAGCAAAATGAGAGATCACCTGGAAACTGAATTAATGAAACTGGAAGAAGCATATATTAACGGCAGTACAGAACATCGTTTACCGCATGTAACCAATATTTCTTTCAAGCATGTGGAAGGCGAAGGTTTATTAATGGGCTTTAATAAAAACATTGCATTGAGTTCAGGATCTGCCTGTACCTCTGCCTCATTAGAACCTTCTTATGTTTTGAAAGCTTTAGGCTTGGGTGATGACCTGGCACATAGTTCACTTCGTTTTGGTCTCGGCCGTTTTACCACGGATGAGCAAATTGAGTACACGATCAAAGCCATTAGCGAAACGGTGTTGAAATTGAGAGAGATGAGCCCGTTATGGGAAATGTATAAAGAAGGCATTGATTTGAGTACGATCGAGTGGGCACACCACTAAAATAATTTGATAATTAACTGATTTGGAAATTTGAAGATGGTTTCCAGGTCAGGTGGTTCAACATCTTCAAATTGATTCATTTTCAAATCTTCAAATTAAATACTGTGTGAAAATTGCTCAATAACGCAATGGAGCAACAATCACCATAATTTTCAAATTGCGGCATTTTCAAATTTTCAAATTTTTTATCATGGCATATTCAGAAAAAGTAATTGACCACTATCAGAATCCTAAAAATGTAGGTACCCTGGATAAGGGCGCAAAAAATGTAGGCACTGGTTTGGTAGGTGCACCAGAGTGTGGCGATGTAATGCGTTTGCAAATAGAGGTGGACGATGCTACCGGCATGATCACAGATGCAAAATTTAAAACCTTCGGTTGCGGTTCTGCTATCGCTTCTTCTTCACTGGCTACAGAATGGTTAAAAGGGAAAAGCATTGAAGACGCATTGAAGGTTGACAATATGGATTTTGTTGAAGAACTCAATCTTCCTCCTGTAAAAATTCACTGCTCTGTATTGGCCGAAGATGCTATCAAAGCAGCCATCAACGACTACAGGCTGAAAAATGGTTTGGAAGCTATTAAGTTTGAGGAGAGTGTGGTTCATTAATTAATTTGATGATTAGTTGATTTGATGATTTGGAAATTGTTCAATTTGGTGATTAGCTAGGTTTTAATCATCAAATCTTCAAATCAGCACATCATCACATCTTGCAATTATTATGACAGCAACAGATAACACAATATTCATAAGCGATAAGGCAAAAGCAAAGGTTATCAATTTGATGACCGATGCAGGTGTGATCGATGATCCATCTTACTTTTTAAGGGTGAGCGTGGTGGGTGGCGGCTGCAGCGGACTGAGTTATAAAATGGATTTTGATAACGAAACCAAGCCGATGGACCAGGTATTTGAAGATAAAGGTGTGAAGATCGTGTGCGACCTGAAAAGTTTTTTATACCTGGTAAATACAGAACTTGAATTTAGTGACGGTTTAAATGGCAAAGGTTTTTATTTTAATAATCCCAATGCCAGCAGGAGTTGCGGTTGTGGTGAAAGTTTTGCAGTTTAATAATTCCATTACATTAATAATAATACCGGGGCAGCGAAAGCTGTCCCGTTTTCTTTTATATTTAACTTATAACCAAATTTTGATTCGTTGCATAGATGCTGCTTTCCGATACGATAATCAATTTCTACCTTCAATTGCAGCCACCAAAAAAGCTGCCAAGTGGCGTAGAGGTGCTGTTTCCTCATGCACAACCAGCAGTGCAAACTATCATCAGAACTTTTTTTAGTAAGTATTACAGCAGCGAAAAGAAACGGGGTTTAATATTTGGCATCAATCCCGGGCGTTTGGGTGCCGGTATTACCGGTATTAATTTTACGGCACCAAGACAACTTAGCAATAACTGTGGCATCACACATCCCTTTAAAGAATCATCTGAAATATCTGCGGAGTTTATTTATGAAATGATAGATGCATACGGTGGCCCCGGTGTTTTTTACGATGACTGGTTTATTACACCTGTATGCCAGTTGGGTTTTGTAAAACAGGGAAAGAATGTGAATTATTATGATGATACAAATTTAATAAAAGCAGTTTCGCCGTATATCATTCAACATATTGAAGCAGTACTGGCAATAGGTTTTAACCAGCAGCATTGTTTCTGTATTGGCGAGGATAAAAATTATAGATTTCTTTCTTCGCTTAATGAAAAATATAATTGGTTTCAACAGATCACGCCACTGCCACATCCGCGTTTTATTATGCAGTACAAACGAAAAGACAAG
>JAKQJG010000253.1 GCA_029561305.1 Bacteroidota bacterium
TTCATTTATTTTGGTAAATCTACGTTTTCTTTTCACATGCGGAAAATACGGTCTGCATCTTTTTTTCCTCCTTAACATGTACGGAGTCAGCAAGACTTTGGATTAGTGCAACAGGTTGTATCACATCCAAAATAATACTCATTTCAATGTAAACGGGCTTTCCCCTGCGTGGTATAACGAAGAAATACGGGCGCTTAGTATTTTGTACAAGAAAAATATAGTAAAAGCACGAGAGAATATTTTTTGGGCTGTAAAACACCTGCTTTTTTTCATCATTTAAACCGGCTATCCGTTGCAAGTCCGGCACGGACCAGCTCACTTGTCTTCACCGGGCTTTCCACTGCTATCCGGCAGCGGTTGGGTATTGGTATATTTTTCATCTTCATAAGAAAAACGGGTTTTCCATACAATGTGTCTGCGAGGGTATTGTGCGTTTGCCTGTAGCACTCGCCGTGTTGGAAACTTGACGTTTGTTTGTGTCATTCGTTTTCGCAAGGCGGCGAGTGCCATGGCTGAACACAAAGCCAAGCATGGACACATCGCCTGGGAAACGTTTCAAATGAAACTGTGGCTCGTTTGCCTGCAGCACTCGCCGTGTTGGAAATTTGACGTTTGTTTGTGTCATTCGTTTTCGCAAGGCGGCGAGTGCCATGGCTGAACACAAAGCCAAGCATGGACACATCGCCTGGGAAACGTTTCAAATGAAAATGTTGTTTGTTAACTCTTCGCAGGCGATGTGTCTGCGTGGGTATTGTGCGTTTGCCTGCAGCACTCGCCGTGTTGGAAATTTGACGTTTGTTTGTGTCATTCGTTTTTGCAAGGCGGCGAGTGCCATGGCTGAACACAAAGCCAAGCATGGACACATCGCCTGGGAAACGTTTCAAATGAAACTGTGGCTTACGCTTTGTCTTACAACCTGACGTTTATACCCACCATAAAATTAAACGGCGCCATGGGGAAATAAAAGTTTTCTGTGGCCACATCACCGCCATATACATAACTGAACGTATAGCCATTGGCCTCATACTTCTTATTGAACACATTATTTAATTGTACAATAATGCTGGTGGCTTTAAACAGTTTGTTTTCTAATAAGTAACTCAGGCGTACATCCTGCAAAAAATAGGGATCGAGGCTGCGGCTTACACTGCTGGTATTGTCTAAATACTGCCTGCTCACATATTTACTTACCAGGCTGATCTCCGCATTTTTAATGGGAATGATATTGATGCTGCCACCAGCCACCACCGACGGGGAAAAAGAAATAGTGGTGGATTTATAAAAATTATTCTTTGTGCCGCCATTATCAAAATCATCAATCCGCTCTGTAAAATTTTTGATCTTGTTCTTGCTGAAAGTGGCATTGGCAGAAATATTCAGGTACTCATTGAACCTCCAGCTGCCCTGCAGTTCGATACCCATACGGTAACTCGATGGGACATTCGTCCTGGCATAGGCACCCACATCATTTACATTACCTACCAGTACCAGTTGGTTTCGGTAAGCCATATAGTATAGGTTGACACCATAGAAAACATTCTTATATCTTTTTTCTGCGCCGAGTTCAAAATCATGCAGGGTCTCCGGCTTGGGTTGTGTGCTGCTGCTTTCAAAATCATCCCTGTTTGGTTCATGACTGGCAATAGCATAACTGGCATAGGCCTTCCAGTTACCCTTGGTATATGTGGCGCCGATCTTGGGATTTACAAAACCAAAATTTTTATCGATATTAATACCGGGATTATTTCTAAATCCATTGATAGTATAATTAATAGTTCTCACCTGTACATCCATAAAGCTTTGCCAATGATTGCCCCATTGCTGTGCCCATTTGGCAAACATCGAAAAATCACTTTTATACGCTGTGAGGTTATACCAGCGGTAATTGGCAGGTACAGCAGGCTGCAGCTGCGCCCAGATGATATTCCCATAGTGATCGCCATCATATTTCGTCCATGCGCCACCGGCAGTAAACTCCGTATTGTTCTTTTTATGCTGCACAGAATAAGTAGTTCCGTAAAAATAATTGTCCAGCCACAATCTTCTTGCAATATCCGTTTCGGTAATAATAGCAGAGCCATTATCATAATCCGGCAAACCATATTCTTCCAATGACGCACTGCCTTTGTACTGTTCATAATATCCTTTGCCCCTGGTTAAAAAACCAGCTACCGTTGTTTTCCAGTAAGGATTCCATTCATGATTGAAAAAAAGCTGGTAATGCGTTTGCGTATAGTCGTCCACCTCGTTTTCATAGGGTGCTCCCGGTTTTTCGGTGCCGGAAGAATTAAAACGCCGGTTGGTGGTCAATAGATTTTCCGGTACACCATTCCATGCCTGGTACGTTCTTTCGTGGCCTGAGAAAATATTCAAGCGGACAGAGTTTTTGGCATCGGTCCAGGCTGTACTTACATAATAAGAACGCAACGCACTAGTGGCCCTGTCAATATACCCGTCACTGCTGATATTACTCAGCCTTCCATCAATGGTAAAATGTTTGCCCAGCAGACCGCTGCCAAACTTAAAAGTGTTTTTCCAGGTGTTAAAGGATCCATAACTGTTATTCAGTTCTGCATAAAAATCTTTTTTCAGTTCGTTGGTGGCCAGGTTGATGGTGGCTCCAAACGCACCCGCCCCGTTACTGCTTGTACCTACGCCACGTTGAATTTGTATGCTGTTGGTGGAAGAGGCAAAATCGGGCATATCAACAAAAAAAGCATTCTGGCTTTCCTGGTCGTTGTAGGGAATGCCGTTGAGCGTGACGTTGATCCTGGTGAGGTCGCTGCCACGGATGCGGATACCTGTGTAGCCTACGCCATTACCAGCATCAGAGTTGATCACCACCGAGGGTGTTTGGTTTAAAAGAAATGGAAGGTCCTGTCCCAGGTTGATCTTTTCAATGTCTTTTTCAGAAAGATTGGTCTTGGCAAATGGCGCTTTGTCAGCAGCCCTCACGGCCCATATCTCTACTGGCTGCAGGTAAGCTGTATCATTAAATTTTTTAACAGGTTGTGCAAATGCAAATACAGCGGGTTGAACCAGTATACAGCTTAATAAAAACTTTTTCATCAAAATTAGTTTATGCTGAATACCGGGGGCAGCGGTGGCCCACATGTAGTGCTCTCCATAAAAGAGCGGTCGTTTCTCCCTACGCAGGTATTATCCTGGTCAGGTTATCGGGTATGATCTCAGCCTCGAACGAAGCACCCCGGAAATTCAGACGGCAATAAAAAGAACGAATGAAGCACAAAGGTAACAGGGATTAAAATTATTTTCCAAAAAAATGTAACAAAGCTTTTGTAGAAACGTAACACTTGAAAATTATAACCATGAAAAAAATATTTCTTTCTCTCATCACCCTGTTGTCGCTGCAATTATATGCCCAGGACCTGGTGGTGAACGATGCCAATGCAGAAAAAAGAACCTTGTCTTCCGGATTTAGTGCTATCCAGGTGTCGGATGGTATCGAGGTCTTTCTTACCCAGGGCGGCGAAGAATCCGTTGCTGTAAGTGCTTCCGACCAAAAGTATATGGAGCGGTTTAAGACCGAGGTAAAGGATGGTACATTGAAAATATACTACGACAGCAAATCGATGGTTTGGAACAGCAATGAAAAAAGAAAATTGCGGGCCTATGTATCCTTTAAGAACATTGATAATTTAAAAGCTTCCAGTGGTTCGGATATAAGAGCCAAGAGTGTATTAAAACTGGAATCGTTGAAAATGCATTTTTCCAGCGGGGCACAGTTTAATGGAGAGGTGAATATTACACAGCTGGATGTATCTGAAAACAGTGGGGCTGAAGTGAATGTGACCGGCACAGCAGAGAATTTAAAAACGGATCTCAACAGTGGTGCTATGTTCAAAGGGTTTGACCTGGCAGTGAATTTTTGCGATGCCAAAGCCAGCAGCGGTGCCGAGGTTCGTATCACAGTGAATAAAGAACTGGCTGCCAAAGCCAACAGCGGCGGCAGTATCAAATACAAGGGAGAAGGCGTGGTAAAGGATATTAATGTGAACAGCGGAGGTTCTGTAAAAAAATCTTAAATCAACGTCGCTTGATCTTCGCACGAGCCACTCTCCTGGAGAAGATGGGTTGGGGTGAGGTGAAAAAGTGGAGTCTTTTAAATAATAAATTGAACCTTTTTAAAGTAATCAAAAGCATTTAACATGAAAAACATTTTTCTATCCACCGTATTTTTTTTGGTTGCATTCATCAGTAATGCACAACAAACTGTAGTGAACGATGCCAATGCAGAGCAACGCACACTCACCGGCAGCTTTACTGCCATCAAAGTATCAGGCGGTATTGATATTTACCTGTCACAATCTTCAGAGGAAGCGCTTGCAGTGAGTGCTACTGAACAGCAGTACCGCAACGATATTAAAACCGTTATTGAAAACGGCACGTTGAATATTTATTATGATTCAAAAAAAGGCTGGACCAAAGGAAACAAAAAATTGAAAGTGTATATCTCGTTTAAAAACCTGGAGCGTTTAGAATCTGGTGGTGCCAGCGATATACAGGTGGCAGGGACCATCAAATCGGCTTCTTTAAGTATTGACATCAGTGGCGCCAGTGATTTTAAAGGAGCAGTGGATGTTACCACACTAACCATGCAATTGAGTGGTGCCAGTGATGCAAAGATCAGCGGAACGGCTACCAATGTCACTATCGAATCAAGTGGTGCCAGTGATTTTAAAGGGTATGATCTTACAACGGAAAATTGTACGGCCAAGGCCAGTGGTGCTTCTGATATCAACATCACGGTCAACAAAGAACTAAATGTACATGCCAGTGGCGCCAGTGATATTTTTTATAAAGGCACATGTGTAGTAAAAGACCTGCATACAAGTGGAGCCAGTTCAGT
Source organism: Bacteroidota bacterium (assembly GCA_029561305.1). Classification (GTDB taxonomy): domain Bacteria; phylum Bacteroidota; class Bacteroidia; order Chitinophagales; family Chitinophagaceae; genus Ferruginibacter. Next base: position 4,871 of record JAKQJG010000253.1, read on the forward strand.
ATCGAGGAAGGGGTAGGGGATTTGATGTTTTGGAGATTTGATGATTTGGAAATGATCAGATTTTGACATTGCACGTTACAATCTCTGAACAACAATTTAACCATGTAACAATAGAGCAATATATTAAATTACTTCCCCACCGCCCAGAGCAAAAATTCGGGGAAGACTTTACTCCAGCTATCATAATCATGTTTGCCTTCTTTTGATTCGTGGAAGACGATATCACCGGGAGGGCAAACATTTTTCTTTTGGATAATAGTGATAAGGTCTTTGGTGTCATCCACTGCATCTGTCACGCCGTCTTTGTCACGGTCACTGGTTTCTTCTTTGTCGCCTGCATAAAACCAATATTTCAAATGTGGCTTCTTCCGCGACGATTTTACAGACGCCAACAATATGCGGTTGGTGTCATCAGAATAATCTGGAGCAGCAGCATCTTTATCCCGCCACCAGAAAGAACCGGATAGTACAGCAACCTTATCAATTTTATCTGCATGGTTCCAGGCAATATCAAAAGCAGACAAACCACCCAATGAACTTCCTGCAATGGTGACCGACTTGAATTTTCTTACACCTGCCCGCTTTTTTACAAAGGCATACAATTCATTGTCGATAAACGCAGCATATTTATCTGCCTTGCTTCCCCGGTTTTGATAATCGGGTTGGCCGGCTACTCCATAAATATCATTTCTGTTGGCTGCATTAATACCAACGATGATCACCGGCTGCAGTAAATTCTTTTTATGCAGATCGGCCAGTGTTTCTTTTACTTTTAATTGCTCCATGTCCTGTCCATCATTCAGTAATAACAGGTTCATTTCCCCTTTATCATCTGGCAGGGGAGTACTGATAATAGTGAGTTTTACATGAGTTTGCAGGTGGCGGCTGTAGATTTCATCCTCTTGCTGCTTTATTTTTTTTGCACATCCCGGCAGCAGTATAATCACTGCCAGTAAGGGTATCAGGGCTTTAACAGTTTGTTTCATGTAATTATTTTTCTAAACAAATGTATATTATTTGGCTGCACAGGCTCCAACCCTTACTTTTGCAGTGCGAAGTAGAGCAGCGGTAGCTCGTCGGGCTCATAACCCGAAGGTCAGAGGTTCGATCCCTCTCTTCGCAACTAAAACATGAAGGCTCGTAAGAGCCTTTTTTATTCTTAGCAGTTTTTAAGCTAATGAATATGATTACCTTCTCCTTCTTATTGGATTTTACCGGTCGTCGTATTCATTTCATTGGTAAAATCAATTCATGAAATCTGGTTTTGTAAATATTTTCGGTAAGCCCAATGCAGGCAAAAGCACGTTGCTGAATGCGGTGATGGGAGAAAAAATGGCGATCGTTTCTCACAAAGTGCAGACAACCCGTCATCGTATCAAGGCCATCCTGACCGAACCCGGCTTTCAAATCATTTTTTCAGATACCCCAGGCATCATCGAACCAAAATACAAGCTGCATGAAAAAATGATGCAGGCGGTGAAGAGCAGTTTGGAAGATGCTGATGTGGCCTTACTGATAACAGATGTGAGGGAAAACCAGGAAGAAAGCAATGCGATCTTTTCGGCACTGAAATTGAAAGCGCCAGCCATTGTTATTCTGAATAAATCAGATACCGTAAACGGGGAGCAGTTAAAGTCAACAGAAGCCTTTTACCGGCAGCAGCGATATTGCAAGGATGTGATTAGCATATCTGCATTGAATAAAAAAGGAATCAAGGAATTATTGGATGTTATTGTAGCCTTGTTACCAGAAGGCATGCCATTTTATGATGGTGATGATCTAAGCGACCTGCCCACAAAATTCTTTGTGAGTGAGTTGATAAGAGAAAAAATATTTTTACTTTACGGTGACGAATTGCCTTATCACAGTACCATACTGGTGCAGGAGTTTAAAGAAAAGAGTACGTTGATAAAGATACAGGCAGACATCATTGTGCAGAGAGAGACGCAGAAAGGAATTATATTAGGTGAAGGCGGAAAAATGATCAAACAACTCGGCACGCTGGCAAGAAAAGATATCGAGGAGTTTTTAGGAAGCAAAGTGTTCCTGGAACTGTTTGTAAAAGTTAAGCCGAAGTGGAGGGATAATGAAAGGCAGTTGAGGGAGTATGGTTATTAAACCCCCTCCGCCCCCTAAAGGGGGAACTAAGGCAAGAGTTGCATTTTGTAAGTGGTTTAAGTTTTTTAAGAGTAATAAAACAGATTTTTTAATTAAAATAAAAATCTTCTAAAGTCGTGGGGACTGTTTTGGTTCCCCCTTTAGGGGGCGGAGGGGGCATATGAGTTTCACAGTAGCAATAGTAGGCAGGCCAAATGTTGGCAAAAGCACATTCTTCAACCGTTTGCTCGAACAGCGCAAGGCGATCGTGGATGACGTAAGTGGGGTTACCCGTGACCGTCAGTATGGTGTGGCAGAGTGGGCCGGTAAAATGTTTAATGTTATTGACACAGGTGGTTTTGTTGCCAAGAGTGATGATGTATTTGAAAAAGAAATACGCAAGCAGGTATTAATGGCCCTGGAAGAAACCGATGTAATCGTTTTTATGGTGGATGTGGCCACCGGCATTACCGACCTGGATGAGGCCATGACCAATATCTTACGCCGCACCACCAAGCCTGTTTTTTTGGTAGTGAATAAAGTGGATAACCATGACCGTTTGCTGGAAGCATCAGAGTTTTACAGCCTGGGCTTTGAACATATTTATTTCCTTTCCTCCATCAGTGGCACAGGTGTAGGCGAAGTGCTGGATGATGTGATCACACATATCAAGGATGATGAAGCCACGCCCGAAGACGAACAGTTGCCGAAATTTTCGATCATTGGTCAGCCCAATGTTGGAAAGTCATCCTTACTCAACGCACTGGTAGGAACAGAGCGTACCATTGTAAGCGATATCGCCGGTACCACCAGGGATACGATACATACGCACTACAAACTTTTCAATAAGGAATTTATATTGATAGATACTGCTGGTATCCGCCGCAAAGCAAAAGTGAATGAGGACCTGGAATTTTATTCTGTGATCCGTGCGGTGAAAGCAATGGATGAAGCAGATGTTTGTATGCTGGTGATAGATGCCAAGCAGGGAGTGAGTGCACAGGACCTGTCCATCTTTGCCATGTGCGTAAAAAAAGGAAAGGGTGTTGTGGTATTGGTAAATAAGTGGGATCTGATGGAAAAGGAAACCAACACCGCCCGTGATTATGAAGCAGCACTAAAAAAGCGTTTTGCCCCTTTCACTGATATTCCCGTGATATTTATTTCTGCTACGGAAAAAACAAGGATACACAAAGCGATAGAAATAGCGATTGAGGTATATGAGAACCGCAAGCAGCATATTCCTACGTCCAAACTGAATGACATCATGCTGAAAGCAGTGGAATCCTACCATGCACCGGTGGTACGTGGTAATTCAGTTAAAATAAAATATGTAACGCAGTTGCCGGTTGTGGTGCCTTCGTTTGCATTCTTTACCAACTATCCGGACGATATCAAAACTCCCTATAGAAATTATTTAGAAAACCAGATGCGGCTGAACTTTAAGTTTACTGGCGTACCGATCAGGATATTTTTCAGGAAGAAATAATTTTTTCATCTACCCCGACAGCGGTTGCAAACCCTGTCGGCGGTTGAAATGAAACGTTCCAACTTTCTACCTAACTATCTTTTCTTAATTTGTGTTACCAATGCACAAACAACTTCCTATTTGGCAACTCATTCAGCAAAGCCTGCAAAATAATATTGCAGTGATACTGCTGTATGTGTTGGAGAGTAAAGGCAGCAGTCCCGGCCGGCAGGGCTTTATGATGGCGGTGAATGCCAATGCCAATATGAGCGGTTCTTTAGGAGGCGGTATTATGGAACACAAATTTGTGGAAATGGCCAAGGCCAAAATGCAGCAGGAAGGAGAAACTGCATCCATTCACCTGCAGGTACATGATAAAAGCGTTGCCAAAAACCAAAGCGGCATGATCTGTTCTGGTGAGCAAACTATTTTTTTGTACCCGGTAAAAAAAGATGAATTACCTGCTGTGAGCAATATCGTTTCCGTACTGCAGGAAAATAAAAATGCTTCTTTAATACTTTCTCCTGGCGGAATTAGTTTTAATAATGATATCCCTGTAGAAAATTACCTGTTTCAAACAAGAGGGGAAGATGATTTTATTTTTATAGAAAAGACCGGTTATAAAAATAAATTGATCATCATTGGTGGAGGGCATTGTGCACTGGCATTATCCCAACTCATGAGCAGCATGGATTTTCACATCACGCTTTTCGATCACCGGGAAGCACTGCATACCATGGAGCAAAATCATTTTGTGCAGGAGAAAGCGATCCTCCATGATATTGCAGAACTCAACACCCTTATTTCATCTTCTGCCAATACGTTTGTAGTGGTGATGACCGTTGG
>JAKQJG010000296.1 GCA_029561305.1 Bacteroidota bacterium
CAACCGGATCTCATCCGCCAAAAACAGCCTGGTAAGCCCCGAAGAATATAAGAATGACTGGGCATTGCAACAGGAAGATGCCAGGGCTAACCGGCCTGCGCTGGGAAGAATTTATGATGCCTACAACAAACGCTGTTTTAAGAACGGCGCTATGGATTTTGACGACCTGCTGGTGAAAATGTATGAACTGCTGAAAAATTTTCCGGATTCGTTAAGCAAGTACCAGCGTAAGTTTAAGTACATCATGATCGATGAGTACCAGGATACCAATACCTCCCAGTACGAGATCATCAAACTGCTGGGAGCCATGCATGAAAATATTTGCGTGGTGGGAGATGATGCTCAGAGTATCTATAGTTTTCGTGGCGCCACCATTGAAAATATTTTGCAGTTTGAAAAAGATTATGATGATGTAAAAGTGGTGAAACTGGAACAGAACTATCGCAGCACAAAGAACATTTTGAATGTGGCCAATGAGATCATCAGCAATAACAAAAACCAATTGCCCAAAACCCTGTGGACCGATAAAGGCGAGGGTGAAAAAATAAAGCTGGTACGTACGGCCACCGATAATGAAGAAGGAAAATTTGTGTCCGATACGATACAGGAACAAAAACTCCGCAACCATTTTCGAAACAGTGAGTTTGCCATATTGTACCGAACCAATGCACAAAGCCGGGCTTATGAAGAAAGCCTGCGCAGGATGAATATCGCCTACCGCATTTATGGTGGTGTGTCGTTTTATCAACGCAAAGAGATCAAAGACTACATCGCCTATTTAAGGGTGGTCATCAATCCAAATGATGAAGAAGCATTAAAACGCATCATCAATTTTCCCGCAAGGGGTATTGGCAAAACCACCATTGATAAAACAGTACTGATTGCCAATAATAATAACTACACCATGTGGCAGGTACTGGAGAGTGCAGCCTTTCATGGTTTTAAATCGGGTACGCTGGAAGCCATCAGCAATTTTGTTACCACGATAAAAATGTTTCAGAGTGAGCTGGATAAAAAGAATGCCTACGACCTGGCGGTGATTGTTGGTAAGAGCACCCAAATTGTAAAAGAGTTATTCAATGATAAAACCACAGAAGGTGTTGCCAGGTATGAGAACGTACAGGAATTGCTGAACTCCATCAAGGAATTTACCGAAACACCCATGAATGAAGAAGACGGTGAAGTGGGCGACAAAAGTCTTGGTACATTTTTACAGCAGGTTTCTTTATACACTGATGCTGACAATACAAAAGAAGATGCAGACACAGTAAAACTAATGACTATACATGCGGCCAAAGGTTTGGAGTTTGATTGTGTGTTTGTAGGCGGACTGGAAGAAACCTTATTCCCCAGTGCCATGAGCATTAACACCAGGGAGGAACTGGAGGAAGAGCGGAGATTATTTTATGTGGCTATTACCAGGGCAAGAAAAAAACTCTGGCTCACCTATGCCAATGCCCGATACCGTTTTGGCCAGTTGCAGCAAAACGACCCCAGCCGTTTTATAGAAGAAATGCCGGATGAGTTTATCGATAGAAGCTTTGCAGGTGGCGGTGTACGCAACCAGGGTGGAGGCACCACTAACTGGAACAAAACCGCTTTTGAAAGAATGAACAGCGGTTCCAGGGAAGAAAAAAGCAAACCGGCCTATTTAATTCCAACCAGGCCGCAAACAAAGGAACATACCCCTACGGCAGACTTTGTTGCCAGCGATACCAGCCAGTTGCATCCGGGACAAAAAGTGGAGCACCAGAAATTTGGTTTTGGTGAAGTGCTGAAGATGGAAGGCGCTGCTCACAACCCGATTGCTACGGTAAGGTTTGACTTGAATGGGGAGAAGAAGATCATGCTGAATTATGCGAAGCTGAGGATACTGGAGTAAAGAAGTCCCTACGCTACTTATTACCGCCTTCTATTTCACCTCACCCCCAACCCCTCTCCTTGAGGAGAGGGGCTCAAGATACCCTGAAAATGCAGTCGTTTTCAATCTTCGTAAGAGCTAACTTACGTGCTGGTTAAAGAGTCAGCGGATATATAGAAGATAAATAACCTCCCCGCCTTCCCAAAGGAGGGCTTAGGGCAAGTGTATAAAAATTAAAAATTCTTGCTGGGTAGCTGAGTGTGAGTTTGCTGGTTGAATAAGGAGCAAAAGATGAAATGCTGAATTATGAAAGCTGAATAAAGTTATAAAGCCTGGCCTCTCCCGATTGTATCGGGAGAACGAGGGTGAGGCTCTTATATCACCACCTCCAGCTTAAACCCCGGTCTTCCTTCCACACTCTCCAGGTTAAAGTTGCCGCCAAGAGCTTCTGTTTTTTCCTGGATGTTGCTAAAGCCTTTCCCGTATTGAATCTGTTTAAGATTAATGCCTGCACCATCATCCTGTACCACCACTTTTATTTTTTTCTCTTTTATCTCTACAGATACCATCACATTCCTGGCTTCTGAATGTTTTAAAATATTCATCACCTGCTCCTGTACAATCCGGTACAAAACAGTCTGTACATCATAGTTGGCCAATTGATTTAACTGGTCATTTACATATACATTATAACTGATCAGCCTGTTTTGAAAAAGGTCTTTTAATAACTCCTTTACTGCTGTTTCAAAACCCAGGTCTTTCAGCATTACCGGTGATAATTTTTTAGCAATACTGCTTACACCATCCATGGAATCTAATAACAACCCTTGTGCTTCCTGCAGCCATACCATGCCGGCAGCAGTAACGTGCTGCTTAGCCTGCGCCAGGTGCATGTTGATGGCAGCCAATACCTGGTTGATATTTTCATTCAGTTCCTCGCTGATATTTTTTCTTTCATTTTCTTCAGCATCAAAAATAGCTTTCAGCATAGTGCGGTGATGCTGTCTTCTTATTTTGTCCAGGTCCTGTTGCAGTCCGTCAATTTCAGTCAGGTCCTGCATGGTGCCGATCATTCGAAGCGTTTTGCCACTGTCATCCCTTACTACAAACAACCGGTCGAGAATTAATTTATAAATGCCGTCTTTACAGCGAAACTGGTACTTGCCCCACCAAACAGATTTGGTACTTGCCATCACTTCATCCACTTCGGTGATCACTCTTTTTTTATCCTGCGGGTGCAGGTTGTTGCGCCACCAGCTTTCGTTATCCGCCATTTCTTCGGGTGTGTAGCCCAGCAATTCCGTCATACCATCATTATAAAAACTTTCTTTGCTGAGAAAGTCATATTCCCAAATGCCCTCTTTAGTGGCAATCGACAACAATTGAAAGCGGTTGATAGAAGTGAAGTAATCATCCGTATGAGCAAGTGCAAAACCCGTTGACATCATTTCTTTCATGGCATAAATTTAAGAGAACCGCAAAAAACTACTTTAATTTAAGTAAAGTAATATTTTTTGACTTTACGAATAAATAATTTTTACCCGGTTGATACTAATATGATTTAGCATAATATAATAACACACCTGCATCGCCAAACACCAATTCTTTTTTATTGACTTTATATACGAACAATTGCCAGTTATAATCTCCGGCCGTAATATCAAGCCCGGCATTGGTAACTTTTATGGTGCAGGCCTGCATCATAGATTTATCTGTTTGATAAAAAGTCACTTCACCTCTGGCCGTATTTTCTCCCGTACTATCCGTTACTTTTAAATAAGTGATAATGTTTACCGGGGGATTGATGGCGCCTGGTTTGGCTGTTTTCCTGTACACCATCCATTTGCCGAGTACATCAGTTAAGGTAACGGGCACCGGATCAATAAACTCTTCCTGCCTCACGGCTGCTTTGCCATAATTTTCAAAGTGAAACTGGCTGGTTCTTTTCATTGTGTGTACCATGCCTTCCTGGTTATCCAGTACTGCAATGCTATCTGATAATGAAATGATCGTATAAACATCTGCTGCAGCCAGTAAAATATCAGGGTCTGCAATGGCAGCTTCCCCTTTCATATTAGACGTATTGCCATTACGGGTGGTCACTCTGCCGGTATCCGGAAAATGTAAGTAAACAGTGTCGGTAAAATCAAGCAGGTTATTGTTATTATCTGTACGGTAGGTTTCCTGCCATTTACCATTAAACTGACCGATATGGTAAAGGGATGCTTTCTTTTTGCCCCGCCCGGTTTTGTCTTTTGATACATCAATGGGCGGCATACCTTTACGGGTTACTTTTTGGGCCACACATGTACCTGCCACCATAACGACCAGCAATAAAGCAATTATGTTCTTGATTAGCATGAAATATGGATTTTTTTCGTGTAAGAAGTTACTGGCTTTCACTTCGTTGCACGCATGATGCAAAAAAATTGTAAAACGCCCATTCCTGTAAAGATAAAAATTAGAATGATACGGCCTGTTCTTTCGAGATTGGAAATTATACCCGTTAAAAGCGCCCCAATATCCTGCCAGTAAAACAAAATACCCCCCGTTACCGTTAATTTTGCAGCAACAATAAAATTTGATCTATGATAAAAACAGGCAGCACCATCATCAGCATTTACACTGAGATGACACCTAACCCGGAAACAATGAAGTTTGTAGCTAACAAATTGCTGTATCCGGGTAAAAGCATCGACTTTCCTGATGAAGCCAGCGCTTCCGCTTCCCCGCTAGCCCAGGAGCTGTTTACTTTCCCGTTTATTAAATCTGTATTTATAGCCAGTAATTTTATCACCCTTACCAAAACAACTGATACAGGCGACTGGCAGGATGTGATACCAACCATCAAACAGTTTTTGAAAGAATACCTGGAAGAGGGAAAAGCCGTGGTGAATGAAGAAGCCGTTGCTTCAATGAAGACAGAGAGCAGCAACGCAGTGAGTGAAGATGATGACGATGTGGTAAAACGCATCAAAGAATTACTGGAAAACTATGTGAAGCCTGCCGTGGAAATGGATGGCGGTGCCATACAATTTAAAAGTTATAATGAAGGTACAGTCAACCTGATGCTGCAGGGCAGTTGCAGTGGTTGCCCATCATCGATGATAACACTTAAGAGTGGTATCGAAGGAATGATGAAGCGGATGATACCTGAAGTGAAAGAAGTGGTGGCAGAAGCGGAATAATAAAAGTTATTGGTGATAATTTATCAGTAAAGCATCTCTCTTTGAGGTGCTTTTTTATTACACTAACTTTAATGGATTTATTAAAACGTCCATTTGAAATGAAGCTTGCCCCTTTGGTGCTTTTACTTGTCATTGGTCATATGTCAACCGCACAATCAACAGCAGGTATTACCAACCAGCCAGATACTTCTTTTACCAATTTCAGCGCCTATACAAAAGCAGTAAAAAAACATCCGGCTATACAACTGGTTCCAGAGTTTGGTCTGCCGGGTCTTACAGTAAACAACAACATTGTGTATTGCAGTATTGGCAACCGGCCATTAAAACTGGATGCATTTCAACCTTTAAAAAAAGACAGCGCTTTAACGGCCGCCATCATCATCATACATGGTGGAGGCTGGAGATCCGGTAACCGAACCCAGCATCATCCCTTAGCCCAAAAACTTGCCAGTCTCGGCTATACTTGCTTTACGCCGGAATACAGGCTTTCAACAGAAGCACTTTTTCCAGCAGGCATACAGGATATACAAGCAGCCGTACGCTGGGTAAAATCGCAGGCGGCAGCTTATTATGTTGATACAAATAAAATAGTGCTGCTTGGTTTTTCTGCCGGTGGCGAAATGGCCGCATTTGCAGGAGCAACCGGCAACATGAATTTGTTGGCAGGACAAGGTTGTAATGCAACTTTAAGCAATGCTGTAAATGCTGTGATCGATATAGATGGCACATTGTCTTTTGTTCACCCTGAATCAGGCGAAGGAGATGATACTAAAAAAACTTCTGCTGCCAGCTATTGGTTTGGTTACTCCAAAAAGGAAAACCCAGCGCTATGGAAGAATGCTTCTCCATTAACATGGGTAGGTAAACAAATGCCGCCAACGCTTTTCATCAACAGCTCAGAAAAACGGATGCATGCAGGCCGGGAAGATTTTATCAAAGTACTGACTGAAAATAATATTTACTCCGAAGTGCAGGTATTTGAAAATGCTCCGCATACATTTTGTCTTTTTCATCCCTGGTTTGAACCAACCGTGGGTTATATTGATGGGTTTTTGAAAAAGATCTTTTCCCGGTAATACTCCGGTATTTCCCCCACCGCAACAAATCATTTTTTTATCCCGGGTGCCACTACATTAAACAAGTGAGGGATGATGGTAATTTTATGTTTACTTTTTGTGGAGATTGATGATTATCGTTTATGATCACAAGCAATAATAATGATTGAAATTTTACAACAGCATATCATTAGCCGTTTGGGAAATGACATTGATAATTTAGAGACCGTATTGCAATATTTTAAACCATTGTATGTAAAGCGGAATGAATTTATCCTGAAAGAAGGTGACCTGTGCCGGCATGTTTATTTTGTAGCAAAAGGTTGTTTGCAGGTGTACGTACACGATAGTGATATGAATGAAACTACCCGGGATATTGTAACCGAAGGTGCCTGGTGTTCGGAGTTGATCAGTTTTGGAACTGGCGTACCTGCTGCCGAATATATCAAGGCTATTGAACCCTGCCAGTTGCTGGCGATAGATAAAGAAGGTTTTCAAAAATTGATGCAAACCGTACCGCAGTTTGATAAAGTGTACAAGCAGGTTTTAGAAAGTTCTTACGCCAATGCTGTTTACCGCATCAATACTTTCGTTTCAATGGCTGCATTAGACAGGATAAAATGGCTGATGGATAAACGGCCCGGATTAATGACAAGGGTTTCAGGCAGGATCATTGCTTCTTATCTCGCCATTAATAAAGATGTTTTTAGCAGGCTTAAGACTAAGTTATAAAACATCGACTTTTGTCATCATCGGCTAAAAATTACTTTTTCATTTTTGTACCATTATTCATCACCCGTTTTTATTGGGTCAAAATTTTACAAAAATGAAAGAGTATTTATTGTTATTCAGAAATGCCAGCAGCCCAAACGGCTACCTGGCTTCCTCGCAGGACATGGCGGAAGACATGCCCAGATGGCAATCATGGATCGGCGGCATTGCCATGCAGGGAAAACTGGTGCATACCGCACCAATGGAATACGCGGCATCGTTAGTAAGTAGTGACGCAGTCACAAGCGGGCCTCATAAAGAAAGCAATTCGGTGTTGGTTGCAGGCTTTTTAATTTGCAAAACTGAAAGCCTGGAAGAAGTACAGGAGTGGAGCAAAACCTGCCCCATCTTAAAATACCCTCACAGTTCAGTTGAAATAAGACCGCTGATACCATTCCCAATCAATTAAAAATTATTGCAATGGACAAGATCTTGAACGCAGGGCGGTATGTATTCCCTTTATCTTTTTTGTTGTATGTGGGTT
>JAKQJG010000268.1 GCA_029561305.1 Bacteroidota bacterium
TTTTCACATCACCCCATAAAAGTCCAAAACCCCCTGCAAATTGTCAACCGTTAAAACACCCATTTTCACCCGTTTTTTCACGGTATTTTTTACAGGGTTTTCATCCCCTTTGCTAACTGCATAGTAAAATCACTAAGCATCTGTAAAACATAAATGCATTATCTTAGCTTCCTTTTTCAAACACCATCCGTACTATGTAAACAAAGCTTTAAAGCAACCTTTGCCTGCCCCAATCACAGGATTTATTTATCAGTTGTATATGTGGAAATTTATAATGGTCTTGTACATCTGTATAAGCAGTGTAACAACATTTGGACAGGAGCCAAAAGATTTTGTAATACCTGTTCAGGTAACAACAAACCCTCAAAAACCCTCTATCAGCTTTACATGGCCTGCAAATACGGATGCGCTTAATTATACCATCAAGAGAAAAAAAGTAACCAGCGAGTCGTACGCAGCACCTTTTGTTCAAATTGGTTATTTAGAAAGCGGAGCAGTGCAAACTGAATTTGAAGACACATCTATTGAACAAGCGGTATTATATGAATATGAAATCAGTGGCAACTTCGCTCCCTCCCTCCCGGAGATAAGAAATTTTTATACTTGTGCCGGCATCAATGTACCGGCGGCGAAAGAAAGAGGTCACCTTCTTTTGCTATGCGACAGCAGTATTACAGATGCTATTGCCGCAGACCTGGCAATCTTATATGCAGACCTAATTGGCGACGGCTGGCAGGTAATCAGGTTAGATGCCGGTCAACAGAGTACAGTTGCCGAAGTGAAATCAAAAATCAATGAGATATATAACAGTTTTCCTGACTTGAAGCAAATATTGATTATTGGCCATGTACCCGTACCCTACTCTGGCAATATCAATCCGGATGGCCACAACAATCACCGGGGCAGCTGGCCGGCAGATGGATATTATGGAAGTATGAACAGCACCTGGACAGATACCATCACAGGATACAGGGTTGCAACCTCCAGGCCGGAAACAATTAACCTGCCGGGTGATGGAAAATTTGATCAAAGCTTTTTTCCAGCAGCACAAATAGCTGTGGGGAGAATTGACTTTTATAACCTGCCAAGTTTTGCTATCAGTGAAACAGGGTTATTGACTAAATACCTAAAAAAAAATCACCGGTTCCGGCACAGGCAAATAAATGTTTTAAAAAGAGCACTGGTAGAAGATAATTTTTTAACCTATACAGAAAAATTTTCTCAGTCGGCATGGAAAAGTTATGCTGCCCTGGTTGGTTATGACAGCATCAGGATCGGGCAGTATGAAACAGACCTGCAGGATGAAGCAGGATATCTTTGGTCATATGGAAACGGCGCCGGCATTTATACAGGTGCAAGCGGTATCGGCAGCACCTTTGATTTTGTGATCAGGACTTACCGCACTGTTTTTACCCAGCTTTTTGGCAGTTATTTTGGCGATTGGGATAATGAAAATAATTTCTTACGGTCTTCCCTGGCTTCTGGCGGGCATACACTCACAGCCGTATGGGGTGGCAGGCCACACTGGTTCTTTCATCACATGGCTGCTGGCCTGCCCATTGGATATTCGGAACTGGTGACCATCAACAACAATGGCGTATACACGAATACAGGCTTTGGCCCCAGGATGGTGCACACAGCACTTTTAGGTGATCCAACCTTGCGGCAGACATATGTAAAACCTCCACAGTCATTCGCTGCACAGCCGGCTGCCAATGCAAGTCAAATCAATTTACAATGGTCGGCTGCGGGTGAAAACAATATTTTGGGCTATCATATTTACCGCAGCAATTCTATTACTAAGCAATTTCAGTTGCTTACCAGCACACCCATTGCTGCACTGCAGTTTACCGATTCATTTCCCATGAACGGCAACAATGTTTATATGATACGCACGGTAAAGACAGACACGATGCTTACTTCGGGAAATTTTGCCAATAACAGCACCTATAGTAATCTTTCTCAAGGCTTGTTTGACTCCGCAATTGCCAGCATTGCACCGCCAGGTCCCTTTATTTCGCTTGAGCTTTTGGCGCAAGCTGACAATGTGAAACAAATAGCCATTATAGGAAAAAACAGCAAAAGATATTTTGCAGGCCAGCAAAATGGAGAAATCAAATTATTTGATAACGGGTTTGCACATGAGAAAATTTATTTGAGTGTACCCGGTATCAATGAGGGATTATTCAGTTTTGCCTTTGACCCGGCGTTTGAAACCAGCAAACTCTTGTATGTTTTTTACACCAACCAGGATGGTGACCTTGAATTGTCAAGATTTAAAGAAAGTGCCGGTGCTGATACAGCTTTACCTGATGGTATTGTATTCAGCATTCCCAACCCTGGTAATTCGAGAAACCTGGGCGGCGAAATTCATTTTGGCCCTGACGGGTATCTTTATATATCTACCGGTGACGGTGACACGAGAACAGCGGATGCCAATAATGCACAAAATAACAATTCCTTGCTGGGCAAGCTTTTACGGATCCATCTGGCAACAGCTCAAAACCCCGCTAATGCATACACGCTTCCCCCGGATAACCCATATGGCAATGAAGTATACGCATCAGGCCTCCGGTTTCCTTATAGATGGGGATTTGACAAGCTAACAGGAAATGTATGGATTGGCGACAGGGGCGACAGTACGATTGAAGAGATTAACTACCTGTCTTTTGAAGCGTTGAGAGGAGCCAATTTTGGATGGCCCTGTTACGAGGGAAATGTAATGATCAATAGTAATTGTGGCGCTGCAAATGGCTACCAGTTTCCAGTGTACCAGTACCAATCTCCCGGCAATGGAAGTTCGGTTACAGGAGGAACTTTTTACAGGGGTGAAACCTACCTGGCATTAAAGGGGTACTATATTTTTGCTGATGCCAATAACGGTAGGATCTACCTGGTGCGGTACGACTCAGCAACAGGCAGTTATTCAACCGTTTCACAAATTACCATGCCCGGTGCTGTATCAGATATCAGTGAAGATAACGATGGTGAATTGTATGCCACTTCCCTTGCAGGCGGGTTTTACCGGATTCGTGCAGGCGGCCCCGTACGATACCGCTTTGCAGGAAACGGATTTTGGAATGACCCTGAGAATTGGTCTAATAAAACCATTCCTCCTGCTGACCTACCATCCGGTTCTGAGATTGTAATTGCCCCTGTTGATGAAGGGAAATGTATTTTAAATGTACCCCAGACTTTGTTGCCGGGCAGTAAGATCATAGTTGAAAACAACAAACTTTTCAGGATTGCCGGAAACCTCACTATACAATAAATACACTAACCGGGCAGCGAATTAAGATTTAATAATTGAAATAAATTTCCGTGGCACCGTAACCGTAAGCGGCAGTGTACTGGTTTACAAATGATTTTACTTCCCTTTTTGTACGAAGTATAAAATGTATCTCGTCTTTCAATTTGCCCTCTCCCACGCCATGTATGATGGTAAGCGAAGGTTGGTAATGGGAAACTGCCAGGTCATAAAATTTTTCAAACTCTTTTAGCTGCAGGTTTAATATTTCAAAATTGGACAAGTGTTTCCAATTGTCTGATATTTTTTCTATGTGCAGATCAACTACAGTTCTGGGCGGCGGCAAATGCTCCCTTATCCTCGAGGCTTCATATACCCGGAAACCAGCGTTACCAAGTTTGCTGAGATCCACTCT
Organism: Bacteroidota bacterium; assembly: GCA_029561305.1. Lineage (GTDB taxonomy): Bacteria > Bacteroidota > Bacteroidia > Chitinophagales > Chitinophagaceae > Ferruginibacter. The sequence continues at coordinate 3,663 of JAKQJG010000268.1, forward strand.
TTCCTCATCCACACGGTCAGGATATTTCTCCAGCAGCAGATAAGAAAATGTAGGTTGATTATTCACCCGTACCTCTTCTATTTTTTTAAACAGTTGCTTTGCTTTTATCTTCAACGACGCTTCATAATGCGGTGCTTTCTTTTTATCAGGCACTGCCAGGGAAAACTCCACATTAAATCTTGGGTTATCGCTCAGGTCATCAAAAGCCACATCATGCAGGTAAAAATCCTGGTGGGGCAAAATGGTATTCGTTAATTCAAAATTATTTTCACCATTGAAGTATAACGTGTAAATAAAATTGAAATGGGTGCTTGTTTGGTTGATGAGGTGAACTTTAAATTTCTCCACCACATCATCATCAAAAATATCTTTATCAAATACAGGCAAAAAGGAAATGAATACCCCTTTATCTTCTCCCGGTTTTGTTTTGATATTGATCTTCTCCGGCTTTACATTGTCAATAAATATCTTCTTTTTTTCTGCCTGGCGTTTTTGGGTAAACATTTTGAAGTAGGGAAAATCAATCTGGTCTAAGTATGCAGGAAACTTTACGCCTTTTACTTCTATCATCACCATTTCTTCATTGATAATTTCCAGCACTTTGCCTTCTTCGTCGGTATGGAGTACGATGATCTTATCGCCGGGTTCGTATTTCATTGTCTTCAGTTCTTTATTTCAGGGCAAAGGTAGCCCATAAACAAGGAAGCCAAGCTTTTAAAACCCGGCTTCCACTGTCAATTAGTCTTCAAATTTCTTTAAATAATCAGGCCCATTATTTTTTTCATTTACCGGCACGGCTGAAATTTCATTTGTTGCCAGCTTACTCTTCTTATACCCGTACAAAAAGTAGATCACCAAACCAATTGCCAGCCAGCCTAAAAACCATACCCAGTTACTTTTTGTCATTCCTGTAAGTAAATATAAACAGGTAATAAGCCCCATTAAGGGAATAAGAGAATACTTTTTTATAAATGCTGCGATGCTTAAAATAATTGCCACTAACCAAAAAATTATTATTGAAATATTTGGCAGGGCCGCATCCATAAAACTGATCTTTCCCTCAACATATTCCGTGTTACTACTGAAATCAAAATTAAAAATACTACCAAAGTAATTTTTGGTGAATGCAAACAGGCAGGCCATCGATCCAAAGATGATCAGCGGAAAAATAAACTGACCGTTAACATAGGGCAGGTTGAATTTACCATGTTCTTTTTGCTTTGCTGGTATCAGCAATACTCCTCCGCATACCAACACAAATGCAAACAAGGTGGCAATACTGGTAAAATCCAGCACAAAAGTTTTATCAGTAAACAAAATAGGTATTCCCACCACAAGACCTGTTACGATGGTGGCGAAAGAAGGTGTTTTAAATTTATGGTGAATTTTCTGAAACACGGGAGGCAATAATCCATCCCTGCTCATGCTCATCCAGATACGGGGTTGCCCCATTTGAAAAACCAGTAACACACTCGTCATGGCTACTACGGCACAAACAGCAACCAGCAACTGCATCCAGCCAAGATTGAGGTTTTGCTCTTCAAAAATAAATGCCAGCGGATCGCCTACCCCATCAAAATTCCTATAGTTAACCGCTCCTGTGAGTACCAATGTCAGCAATATATACACTATAGTACAAATCACCAGCGAATAGATCATCCCCTTGGGCAAATCTCTCTGTGGATCCTTACTCTCCTCTGCCATTACACTAACCGCATCAAAACCAATGTACGCAAAGAAAACACCTGCCACGGCAGCCATCACACCACTAAAACCATTGGGCATAAAGGAATGCACGCCTTCATCATTTGGTGGCACCCAGTTATGTGTAAGGCCATTTGAAAAAACCAGGTAACCACCTACCAGGATCACCAGCAGCACCACCGCCATTTTTAATACCACCATTACATTGCTGAAGTTGCGGCTCTCTTTAATACCACGATACACAAGGTAGGTGATAAGCATATTAATGACCAGCGCAGGCAGATCAAAAATAATCCTTAGTCCACCCATCACCGGGGCATTATTCCATGCAGCTATATCATCTTTATTTCCGTTATCAGCCACTGCACCCTTCGCTTCCATATAACTGGTGCTTAACCATTCCGGAACATGTACGCCCATTTTATCAAGAAAGGAAGTAAAATAATCGCTCCAGCTGAATGCCACATAAATATTACCGATACTATATTCCATGATCAATGCCCAGCCAATAACCCAGGCAAACAATTCACCAAAACTGGCATAGGCATAAGTGTAAGCACTACCAGCCACGGGTATCCTGCTGGCGAATTCACTATAACAAAATGCAGTGAATGCACAGGCAATAGCCGTGATAATAAACAGAACTACCACACCTGGTCCACCATTAAACACCGCACCGCCCAAACTACTGAAACTGCCTGCACCAAGTATGGCCGCAATGCCAAAAAAAGTAAGGTCACGAACGGTGAGTACCCGTTTCAATCCATGCTGGCCATGTGGATCGTCTGAACCGCCCTCCGCAATTATATTTGATATCTTCTTTGTTCTGAATAAAGAACTGGACATAGTAGAATTGGTTTACAGGCAGGTAAATTAAGTATTTTATTTTTATTGGTTTCGCTTAATAAAATTTAATACTGACGAATCTCATGCTGGTAAATAACGGGCATCATAAATCGTGCAATAACAAAAGAAGAAATTTGTATGGCAAAAGAAAAAAAGAAGGCAGCTCACCAAGAGGGAGCATTGTCGGAAAAATAGTTTAGTCCAATATTATACCGGGGTTCAATTAAGCCTTTGTACGTAAAAGTAACGGTTAAAATCCCCCGGCTATGACAGCAACTTAGTTTTGACGTTCGATCAAGAAAAGGGCCAGTTGTTTCAACGGCTCTTTTCGTTTTGAGAGTACTGCTATATCTTCTAAATGCTGGAGGGCAGTTTGCAAATACTTTTCCTTTAATTCATTTGCCCAGGTATCCACGTCACATTTTTTAAAAATAGCCAAAACCTTTTCCACCTTATCTACCGGGTTTTCCCTCATTAGCTGCATCAATTCGTTTTTTGATACCTCATCAGCCACTTCCATCGCCCTGATCATCAAAAAAGTTTTTTTATTGGCAACAATATCTCCGCCCACCAGCTTGCCAAATTTTTCCGGGTCGCCAAAAGCATCCAGGTAATCATCCTGTATCTGGAAGGCAATACCCAGGCTCTTGCCAAATTCATAAATATGCTGCTGATTTCTTTCGGTGGTACCCCCCAGTATGGAACCCAACTGTAAACTGGCTGCCAGTAAAACAGACGTCTTCAATGTTATCATGTTTACATATTCATCCATGCTTACTGTGTCCCTTTTTTCAAAGTCCATATCTAATTGCTGGCCTTCGCAAACCTGTGCAGCCGTATGATTGAATATGTGCAGAATTTTATGTAAGGAAGTGCTTTTTAATTTATTCAGGTAATCATAACAGCGTACAAACATTACATCACCGGCAAGCAACGCAGTACTGTCTCCAAATTTCATATGCACTGTTGGCAAGCCCCTGCGAACAGGCGCCTTGTCCATGATGTCATCATGTATCAGGGTGAAATTATGAAACAGTTCGATGGCTGTTCCCAATTCATAGGCATCCGGGGTGATCTCATCAAAGAGTTCATTGCCCATCAGCACACTAACGGGGCGCACCCGTTTACCACCAAGTTGTAAAATGTATTGTGCCGGGTCATACAGAGTTTTAGTATGAGCAGGAAAATGACGGGTATTGAATTTCTCTTCAAATATTTTTGATAGTTCTATGAAGGAGTGCATACATTTAGTTGACAACACAAAACTGAAATTCGCCAGCTGCTTCAGTTTGTATTATTTCTTTTTCTTAGTTGTTGTTTTTGCCTTTTTCTCTTTTGTAACTTCTTTCGTATTTGCAGTTGCTGCTGTTTGCACCCAATGCAGGTCCAGCTGCCTCTTGTCTAAATTAGCCGCCACTACTTTTACTTTTACCGCATCGCCCATGCGGAATTTGCGTCCGCTCTTCATTCCCACCAATGCATAGTCTGCTTCATCGAGCCTGAAATCATCGTACTCACTCAGATCATCTCTCACACTCACCAGCCCTTCGCATTTATGCAATACGGTTTCTGCAAAAAAGCCAAAACTGGCCACACCACTGATCACTGCATCAAACTCATCCCCAATATAATCCTGCATAAACTCTACCTGCTTGTATTTGTTGGCTGCACGCTCGGTCTCCATTGCCTTGCGTTCTCTTTCACTGCAGTGTTTGCATTTCTCCTCCATCTTTTTATCCGGTAGTACATTTTTATCCAGGCATTCCTGCAAAACCCGGTGTACCAGCACATCAGGATAACGGCGAATGGGGGATGTGAAATGACAATAGTGTTCAAATCCCAAACCATAGTGGCCAATATTTTCCGAGGTATACACGGCCTTAGCCATTGTTCTGATACCCAATTGCTCCAGCACATGTTGTTCCGGTTTACCACTCACTTCTTTTAATAAATTATTGAAGGAGCTGGCAACCGCTGCTTCATCATGTACATCGAACTGGTACCCAAACTTTTTTGCAAAAGCTGCAAATGGTTTCAATTTTTCTTCATCCGGCGTATCGTGTATGCGGTATGGAAAAGGTACCGGCTCTTTATTGATCTTTATCCTTGACACATATTCAGCCACCGCCCTGTTGGCCAGCAGCATAAATTCTTCCACCAGTTGATGGGCTTCCTTGCTTTCCTTAATAACGATGCCAATGGGTTTTGCATTCGCATCCAGTTTAAATCTTACTTCCTGCGATGAAAAATTGATAGCGCCTTTTTCAAATCGTTCCTTACGAAACTGCTGCGCCAGCTCATTCAGCATTAATACTGCTTTGTGATGCGGACCATCTTTTGTTTCAATAATATCCTGCGCTTCCTCGTATGTAAACCTGTGATTGCTGTGAATAATGGTTCGGCCGATCCACTTGTTTTTAATCTCTCCCCTGTTGGTAATCTGAAACACCACGGAGAAAGTGTACTTGTCCTCGTCAGGACGTAAAGAACACAGTTCATTACTGATCCTTTCGGGCAGCATCGGGTTAACCCTGTCTGGCAGGTATACACTGGTAGCCCTTTCATATGCCGCTTTATCCAGTATACCATTGGGTTTTACAAAATGGCTTACATCAGCAATATGAACTCCTATTTCATAATAACCGTTGTCGAGATTCCGTATAGAAATAGCGTCATCAAAATCCCTTGCATCTATTGGGTCTATCGTAAACGTTAGTATGTCGCGGAAATCTTTGCGTTTTCTTTCTTCTTCCCTGGTGATGTTCTCACTCAGTTTTGAAGCCTCTTCCAGCACTTCGCTCTCAAACGCTAATGGGAATCCGGCATCAATGAGTAATTCTTTCATCGCCATATCATTCAGATCGCTGGCCTGCAGAATGCTTACCACTTCACCTTCGGGTTTTCTGTCGCCCTTATCCCATTTCACCAACCGCACTACTACCCTTTGCCCGTCTTTTGCGCCATTTAGCTTTTCCCAGGGTACATAAAAATCAGGTATGGGTTTTTCTGAGGCAGGTACAAAAAACGCTACATTGTTCTTCACCTGCATATTACCAATAAAGGTTGATTGCTTTCGTTCCAGCACATCCAATACTACACCTTCGGCCCTTTTGCCGCTGCCGCTGTCTTTCTTAAGCTGCACTTTTACTGTGTCTCCATGCAATGCACGTCCAAAATCATTGGGCCTCACTACTACATCTTTGTCAACGCCGGTCACTATTACAAAGCCCATTCCGCCTTTTGAAATATCGAGTTGGCCGGTTACAGTTGAAGCGTGCTGTGTTTTCTTTGTTTCTTTCTTTTTTTGATTGTTCATCTTTGTTTCTGCGTCCAGCCGGCTTCAACCGGGCTGGTTCTTTTAAATATATTTTATTTTAATTATGCCATTACTGATACCATCTCCATAGCAACAATTTTGCTGCTCTTTTACCGGCTTCTGCAGAAGGATTTTCCAGCAACTTATAATAAAAGGGGAATAAATAAACCGTTTGTAAAGGCACTTCCTGCTGCATAAAAAACATCAAATTAAATAGATAGGTTTTTTAATATGTGCAGCGCTTGTGTTCATTCTTTGAGTATATCTTTTTATCAATTCAAAATCAATCCCTTTAATTTTACAAAATTGCAAATGATTATTCACAATACATGCAATGTAGAACAAAATTCCTGCATTGACATAAAACGGCGGTCGTGCAGGCTTTTATCAATCCCCAAAAAAAGATCATTACAAAGACCATCTGGCAGTTGTCGCTGGTGAGTTTGTTTACCGACATGGCCGGGGAAATGCTGTACCCCATCATGCCTTTGTATCTAAAAAGCATCGGTTTCTCTCTTTTTGCCATCGGAGTGCTGGAAGGTATTGCCGAGGCGGTGGCCGGGCTTACCAAGAGCTATTTTGGCAGCATGAGCGACGCTAAAGGCAAACGGCTTCCTTTTATACAGATTGGCTACACCCTGAGTGCCCTTAGCCGCCCAATGATGGCTTTGTTTACGGCACCCCTTTGGGTATTTTTTTCAAGAACCATGGAGCGGCTTGGCAAGGGAATACGTACCGGGGCAAGAGACGCCCTGTTAAGCGATGAAGCCACCAAAGAGACCAAGGGTACTGTATTTGGTTTCCACCGCAGTATGGACACCATTGGCGCTGTGATTGGTCCTGCCATTGGACTAATGTTTTTGTATTTTTATAAAGATGATTACAAAACCCTTTTTTATATTGCTTTTGTGCCAGGTCTGTTGGCCATTGCCTGCACCCTGGTAATCAAAGAAAAACCAAGACCTGCCCTCATTCAATACAAAGGGCAGCAACCCGGCTTTTTTGCATTTATACATTACTGGAAAAAGAGTTCCCCGGAATACAAAAAGCTGGTGACCGGGTTGCTGGCTTTTGCGCTTGTCAACAGTTCGGATGTTTTTCTTTTATTAAAGATGAAAGAGAACGGGTTGAGTACCGAATATGTGGTAGGTATCTATATTTTTTACAACCTGGTGTTTGCGCTGATGGCTTATCCATTGGGAATTATTGCAGACCAGTTGGGCCTAAAGAAAGTTTTTCTTTTTGGCCTGGTGCTTTTTGTGATCGTTTATACCGGTTTTGCCGTCAACCACAACATGATCATTTTTATCGTATTGTTTTTTTTATACGGGCTCTATGCAGCAGCCACCGACAGTGTATCCAAGGCATGGATCAGTAATATAGCCCCTAAATCCGAAACGGCTACAGCCATTGGCACTTATATGGGGCTTCAAAGTATTGCAACATTAGTTGCCAGTAGTATTGCCGGTTTATTGTGGGATCAATATGGTGCGGTGGTTGCGTTTATGGTAACGGCGGTGGTTACAGCGGGTGTGGTACTGTATCTTTCGATGATGAAATTTGAAATGAGTAAAAAGTGATCTGTTCTAAATGATGAGTATTTAGTGGGCTCCATTCTTCTTACTTACAAATTACCAGTAGCAACTTGTCACTTGTTACTTGTCACTTACAACAAATCATTAACTTTATAATAAAACTTATGCAAACCTACGAAACCGTTACAGCCGCCCTCACTGGTCTCAAAGCAAAAGGCTATACACTCGATTTTAATATTGCTTTTGACAATATCAAATGTGAAGAGCACAATATTTGCCTGAATCCAAATGAATTTGAAATAACGGAAGTATTCAGGTTCGAAGGCGATACCAACCCCTCAGACGAAGATGTGGTGTACGCAGTGGAATCAAAAGATAATCAGGTAAAAGGAACCATCACCAGCGCATATGGCATGTATGCAGACAGTGTAAGCGATACCATGCTGAAAAAATTAACCATAAAACATCATGAATAACACTTGCTGATGAACCGCAGAAAATTTATCAATCTTACCGCTTTAACCGCACCGCTGTTATCCTTTTCAAAAGTTACTGAAAGCATTCCTGCAGTAAAACCCATTATGATCTCTACCTGGGAAGAAGGCAAAAATGTAAACAAAGCAGCATGGGGTATTTTATCTGAAAAAGGAAGGGCCATTGATGCCATTGAAGCCGGAGCAATATATGTAGAAGATAAAATCAGCTGTTGCGTAGGCCTGGGCGGCAACCCCGACAGGGATGGATTTGTGACGCTGGATGCCTGCATCATGGATGAGAACGCCAACTGTGGAGCCGTGGCTGGTTTGGAAAGAATAAAACATCCCTTATCAGTAGCCAGAAAAGTAATGGAAACCACACCGCATGTTCTATTAGTGGGTGATGGGGCTTTAAAATTTGCTTTGCAAAACGGCTTTACAATTGAAAATAAAGAACTGAGTATTGATGCGAAGAAAGAATATGAAAAGTGGTTGAAGAAATCAACCTACAAACCCGTTATCAATATTGAGAACCTGCCAGTGCAGGTTGAAAATAAAGACGGCGCTTTTACCATGCCGTTGAAATTTGATGATGGCAGCTTTAACCACGACACCATGGGAATGATAGCCATGGATGTTTCCGGAAATGTAAGCGGTGGCGTTACTACCAGCGGAATGGCTTTCAAAATGCATGGACGTGTAGGCGACTCAGCTGTTATTGGTGCCGGCCTGTTTGTTGACAATGAAGTGGGTGCTGCCACTTCCAGCGGCGTAGGTGAAGAAGTGATCCGTACTTGTGGTACACATACCGTAGTAGAATTTATGAGAAGAGGGTACTCACCTGAAACCGCTTGTAAAAAAACGATTGAGAGAATTATAAAAAACAATAAAGCAAGGGCAAAAACATTACAGGTAGGTTTTGTAGCGGTTAATAAAAAAGGAGCATATGGTGCCTATGCTGTGCAGGAAGGTTTTGTGTATGCAGTAAAAACCAAGCAGGTAGACAGGATTTTCAAATCAGCTTTCTTTTACAAGGCACCCAAAAGCGAAGACTAGTACCTGCCTATTGCCTATTGCCAATTGACCATTCACCATTCAACATTCACCTCCCTCACCACTCTCATGAACTGCCTCTTAGAAACCATCGCCTTTACCATCGACAGCTGCCGGATAGCACAAGCTGCAGGTGCTCACAGGATAGAACTATGCGATAGTCCCGGAGAGGGCGGCACCACCCCTTCTTTTGGTTTTATCAAAGCAGCGAGAAAGATGTTACAAATACCATTGTATGTAATGATCAGGCCAAGGGGTGGAGATTTTTTATACAGCAGCGATGAATTTGACATCATGAAGGCTGATATAAAATTGTGTAAAGAAAATGGCAGCGATGGCATTGTACTCGGACTTTTGAATGATGACGGCAGCGTGGATAAAAAAAGAACAGCACAGTTAGCAGACCTGGCCTACCCCATGGGTGTCACTTTTCACCGTGCGTTCGACCGTTGTGCAAATCCTTTTGAAGCATTGGAGCATATCATTAACAGTGGCTGCGAAAGAATACTTACCAGCGGGCAACAACCAACGGCAATGGAAGGTGTTGCTCTAATTGCAGACCTGGTAAAGCAGGCTGATGAAAGGATTATCATCATGCCAGGGAGCGGTGTTAGAAGCGATAACATTATTGATCTGGCCAAAAAAACTGGCGCAAATGAATTTCATACTTCAGCAAAAGCAATGAAAAAAACTGAGATGAAATTTTTAAGTAGTACTATGAAGGAACAACTGCAATCGGTAACAGTCGATGCGGAAGAAGTAAAAAAAATACTCGGCAGCCTCTCTAAAATTCACTGGCAATAATTCGATTAAGCAGGTATAAACAGGTTTATTAGTGTGAATTCATCTTTTACACAACCAACTCAATCTTTTTGAACAGAATATACTCTTTTAGCATGCACCTCAATATCTGCATTACTCCCTGCCCATAACTTCAGGGATTGGAAACCGCTTATTCCAACGAGAAACAAGAAACAAGAAACGCTCCCTGTTAACCCTTTCCTAAATTAAATCCTGCCTTTATGGATAACTATTTAATTGTGCCTAAATTGCAGCCCTAATCAAATTTTGTTGCATGAAGCAATTTTCCTTCGTTCTGAATATCCTGTTGGTAGCCGCGGTGGGTGTGTTGTATTACCTGCATTTTTCTTCTTCTAAAAGCCCGGTTGCTAAATCTCCCGGAAAACCGGTTTCCTCTCAAACAAAAGACAGTTGTGCAAACGGTCATTTAGTAGCATTTATTGAAATAGATTCTGTGTATGATAATGTGGCCCATATAAAGCAGGAACAAAAGAAACTCGAAGCAGACCAGGAAGCGGCCGCCAAGCAATATGAGAACAGCGCAATGAAATTTGAAAAGGATAAAAATGATTATATCCAGAAAGCCCAGGGTATGACGCCACAGCAAAGAGAACAGGAAGAAGGCAAGCTGATGCAGGCGCAACAAAGTATTGAAGCAAACAGGCAGAGCCAGATGCAGGGCCTGGCCACTAAACGAAGCCGCACAATGGAAGAAATACAGAGCAAGCTGAAACAATTTTTAAACGAATTCAACAGCGATAAGCGGTATGCTTACATTTTTGCCACCGGCGCCGGGCTTGATTATATGATGTATAAAGATTCTGCCAGCAACATTACTGCTGACGTGATTGCCGGTCTTAATAAGTCCTTTGAGAAAAAGGACAAATAACATTTCCGGTCAAATTTATTTATCTTGAACCCCGTTATAAAAAACGGGATTTTTTATGCCTCAAAACACAGAAAGTACAGCAGGATTTAAACCATCGCTCGGTTTGTTTGATGCCACAATGATCGTTGCCGGCTCCATGATAGGATCCGGTATTTTTATTGTGAGTGCGGATATGCTGAAAGACCTGGGCAGTGCCGGATGGCTGTTGGCCGCATGGCTTATCACCGGCTTTATGACACTTACAGCGGCATTAAGCTATGGTGAATTAAGTGGTATGTTTCCCAAGGCCGGTGGACAATATGTTTATTTAAAAGAAGCCTATAATCCACTTGTAGGCTTTTTATATGGGTGGAGCTTTTTTGCCGTGATACAGACAGGTACCATTGCTGCTGTTGGAGTTGGCTTTGCAAAATTTGCCGGTTATTTTTTTCCGGCTTTGGCCTGGGAAGATGCCAACACTTTTAATGTTGCCGGTTTAAATATTCATTACGCACAATTGGTGGCGATCGTGCTGATCGTTTTATTAACATTTATCAACACAAAAGGTATTGAGGCAGGTAAGGCAATTCAAACCATCTTTACATCCACCAAACTGCTTTCGCTCTTCGGACTTATCATCGCTGGTTTTATTGCATTCAAGTGGGATGTGTGGCAGGCCAATTGGGAGAATGCCTGGACTCCACAACATCTTAACAAAGATGCCAGTGGTGTTATTAGTATAGAGCCGTTGCTTACCGGCGCTGCATTAGGTGCAATGGCAAGTGCCATGGTAGGCAGTATCTTCAGCAGCGATGCTTGGAACAATGTTACTTTTATTGCAGGTGAAATTAAAAACCCAAAAAGAAATATTGGGCTGAGTTTATTTCTTGGAACGCTCATCGTTACAGTCGTGTACATTTTAGCCAACGTTGTGTATTTAGCAGTGGTTCCGCTCAACGAACTGGCTTTCGCAAAAGATAACCGTGTTGCCCTAAGTGCCTCCGAAGCAATTTTTGGAAGCAGTGGTACTATCATTATTGCGGTAATGATCATGATCTCCACCTTTGGATGTAATAATGGTTTGATATTAGCTGGAGCAAGGGTTTACTACACAATGGCAAATGACAAACTTTTTTTCAAACAGGCCGGTACACTGAATAAGAACAGTGTTCCCGCCTGGGCATTATGGATACAGTGTGCAATGGCCTCCGCACTCTGCCTGAGTGGAAAATATGGTGATCTGTTAGACATGGTTTCCTTCATAGTCGTTATATTTTATGTCCTTACCATCATTGGTATTTTTATATTAAGAAGAAAAATGCCAAATGCAGAAAGACCTTATAAGGCATTTGGCTATCCTGTACTGCCCATTATTTACATACTAATGGGAACCAGTTTTTGTTTTTTATTGATCGTTTATAAGCCTGCATTTACCTGGCCTGGCCTTATCATTACGTTGATTGGTATCCCTTTATATTATTTTGCTGTAAACAATAAGAAATAATCCGTTGCATCATGATCAGTACACTTTGCAATAAAATTTTTGAACAATCTATCAGGGACTATCACAGAACCGATAATGTAGATACACCCGTCAGTAACCCGTACCCTTCCACCTCTTTGTTAGATCATTTGCTGTACCATAAAAACTGGATAGATACGGTACAGTGGCACCTGGAAGATATCGTACGCAACCCTTCTATCGACCCGGTAGAGGGCCTGGGATTAAAAAGGCGAATTGACGCCAGCAACCAGGAAAGAACGGATATGGTTGAATATATTGACAGCTATTTTTTAGAGCAATATAAAAATGCACCCCTTGATCCCGATGGCACTATCAATACCGAAAGTCCTGCCTGGGCTATTGACCGGCTTTCTATTTTAGCGTTAAAAATTTATCATATGCAGGCTGAAGTAAACCGTACTGACGCAAATCCGGAGCATATTAACGCCTGTTCTGATAAATTAAAAGTGCTGCTCAACCAGCAAAAAGATCTTTCAAAATCTATTGATGAATTATTGGTTGACATTTCTAAAGGAAAAAAAATTATGAAAGTGTATAAGCAGATGAAGATGTACAATGATCCGGCGCTGAACCCGGTTTTATATAAATTATAATATAAAGGAGTTTGGCTATAGAAGGTTTAGAGTGAAGGTTTAGAAGTTTAGCGGATGCTGTAAAATTGAACCCCAACTAAGCCCCTAAACCTCTGAAATTCTAAACTATAAACCACCCCAATCCACTTGCATTCCCCCACCCACATATTAGTGATCCGCTTTTCTGCCATGGGTGATGTTGCGATGACCGTGCCAGTTTTAAAAAATGCGCTGGATCAAAATCCACAATTACAAATTACGGTAGTCTCCAGTGCTTTTTTTGCACCGCTTTTTGCTGGTTTAGAAAGATGCCATTTTCACCCGGCCCATCTCAAAACAATACATAAAGGTGCAACCGGCATGTATAAACTGTTTAGGGAACTGGTAAAAAAAAATAAGTTCAATGCAGTGGCTGACCTGCACAATGTTCTGCGTTCTACTATACTTAAAACATTTTTCACACTGGCTGGCTACAAAACAGCGGCAATTGACAAAGGCCGTGGAGAAAAGAGGTTGCTCACAAGAAAAGAAAACAAAGACTTTAAACAACTCACCAGCACGCATGAACGCTATGCCCAGGTATTGAGAAAAACCGGACTTGGTTTATTATTGAATCCGGCAACACCTGTATATCAAAAGCAGCAAATGCCAGCTTCCATTCAGCCGCTCTTTCTGCAAAACAAAAAAATGATTGGCATTGCTCCTTTTGCACAGCATAAAGAAAAAATGTACCCACTGGAAAAAATGAAAATGGTTGTGAAATTATTAGCGGTAGATAATCAAATGATTTTCTTTGGCGGTGGTGCAGAAGAAACTGCAGTATTAAAAGCATGGGCCTCCGAAATTCCCAACACGATCAATGCAGCAGGTAATTTTACTTTTACAGAAGAACTGGCTATCATCAGCAATCTGGATGTTATGATCAGCATGGACTCCGCTAATATGCACCTGGCTTCTTTATATACTATACCGGTAATAAGTATTTGGGGCGCCACGCATCCTTATGCTGGTTTTTATGGCTGGGGGCAAAACGAAAATAATATTGTCTCTATTGACCTTTCCTGCCGCCCCTGCTCTGTATTTGGTAATAAACCCTGCTGGCGTGGTGATCATGCGTGTATGATGCAGATCCAGGAAAACCTCATTATTGATAAGATCAATTCACTCACGTAAATGCTCACACGCCTCGCCCCCACTCCCAGCGGATACATTCATACAGGGAATATTTACAACTTCCTGCTCAACTGGCTTTGGGCAAGGAGCAACAATGGAAAAGTTATGCTCCGGATAGATGATGGTGATGCCACCCGGAAAAGAAAAGAATATGTTGAAGATATTTTTTATGTGCTCGACTGGCTTGGGCTCGATTGGGATATTGGTCCCTCAGGTCCAGGCGATTTCGAGGCCAACTGGTCGCAGTTGAAACGCACTGACTTATACAAAGACATACTGGATGAACTGGTTAAAAAAAACTGTGTGTTTGCCTGCACTTGCAGCCGCAACCAGGCATGCCAGTGTGCAGAGAAAAAAGCAAACCTTCATCAAACTAATACTGCCTGGAAAATGAAGGTGATAGAAAACAGCAGCATTCATTTCAGAGATAAGATCATGGGAAATACTGCAATTGATATACTTCCCTTTGTTATAAAAAGAAAAGATGGCTTTGCATCCTACCAGGTTTGTTCGCTGGCTGATGACAGGCATTTTGGCATTACACATATATGCCGCGGTAATGACCTGAAAGAATCAACAGCGATGCAGTTGTATATTGACCAGCAAACTGCCTTACCGTCTTTTTATCAATGTCAGTTTTGGCATCATCTGTTGATACCCGGTACCAACGGAATAAAATTGTCGAAAAGCGCCGGTGTTTCTGCTGAAAGTATCATTAAAACTTATTCGAAAGCAGACATCTTCTCCTCTTTTGCGTCCTGGATGGGCTGGCAACATGCAGGTGAAATCACCTTGCAGGAAATGGTGCAGGCCCCTGTATTTAATATGGGTAAATAGTTCGCTTTCTACTCCAAATGGAGTACGCTTTAGATTGACGCATACACTTATTTTTACGGCAACAGGCATCTTCCTGTTGAATTAAATACGGGTATATGTTTAAATTTTTACTCCTGTTTGGGTATGGCATCATCCAGGCTGTGAATGCCACTGCACAACAACAACCATCACAGCTGTACAATATGGTAACGGCTACGCCTGCAGCAGAAAAAGTTGCAGCATCCACTCAGCTTTTCAAACGTTCAACCACCATACAGCAGGATGAACTTGCCAGCACGCTGCTGACGCAACAGCTGCTGGACTTAGACAAAAACCAATCGGCTGGCATTTATCAATCGCAGCCAGGCAGGTTATCAATAACAGTTCCCTATGCACATAACAGAACATACATCCTTCAACTGGTGCAGCAGGATATCAGTTTTGATGGCTTAACCCTGTACACACTAACGGGAACGGGCAGCTCAAAAAAAGCTGGCAAAGTGAAGGCTGTTCACTACCGGGGATATATCGAAGGCTTTCCTGCATCCATTGCCGCCGTGTCTGTATTTGCAAATGGCGAAATAATGGCAATTTTCAGCAGTGAAGAAGGGAATTTTAATCTTGGAAAAATCAATAACAAGGATGAATATATTGTATACAACAGTATGGATATGCGCAGCACCTTGGGTTATGAATGTGGTGCTGCCATGCTGCCTGTTATCAGCACCAGCAAAGAAAAACGCCCTGCAGCGCCTTCACAGCCACAGGGTGGAACGCTGAATTTGCTTTGCAAAAAAGTAAGGTTTCATTGGGAAGTGGATTATAAGCTTTATAACAACAACTTCAGCGGAAATCTCAACAATACAGCAAACTATATTGCTGGTTTATTCAACCAGCTGGCTGCCATGTATGCCAATGAAGGCATCCTGGTTGAACTTAACAGCACTTTTATCTGGACAACACCCGATCCCTATAATACCTCCACTGCTGATAGTGCACTGGCCACTCTAAAAAGACGTTATAATGCACTCGGCGACAACTTCAATGGTGATCTCTGTATGCTGATAGATGGTGCGCCCACTAACAACGGCGGTTTGGCGTATATCCTTGATTTTGACCAATGCAACCGGGCTTTCGCATACGGCTATGCCAATGTGTACGCAACCTATAATACAGTACCCACTTATTCGTGGGATGTGGAAGTGATGACACATGAATCGGGTCACCTGATGGGTTCTTTTCACACCCAATGGTGCGGATGGAATACCGGCGCCGGTAATACTTGTGGGGCCATTGATAATTGTTTTGCAGTAGAGGCCGGCCCAGGATGCAGTACTTGTATTTCCACTGTCAACACGAACCCTTCCGCTCCTCCGGGATTTATGGGAACTGTTATGAGTTACTGCTACCTGCGGGATGGCATTGGAGTGAACCTCTCCTATGGTTTTGGAGCAAAGCCGCAAGCCCGGATAAGAAGTTGTGTGAATGCGGCGGCCTGTTTTATACCAGATAGCAAATGGACAGGCACGGTAAGTACTGCCTGGGAAAACGCAGCCAACTGGAGTTGTGGAGCAATACCTACCGTAAATACAGATGTTACCATCAGCGGTGGAGCTATCAATTACCCGGTAGTAAACAGCCCGGCCACCTGCAGAAAATTAAACCAAAAAACCAACACTACCGTCACCGTTAGAACGGGTTTTTCTTTGAGTGTGGCGGGAAGAGGCAACTAATTAGAATTATAAACAACCCTTGCATCAACAAAAAATCCCGGAAGTTCCGGGATTTTTTATTGAGAATTTTATTGATCTTTTTTGGGTTCAGCTGGCACCGGCACCGGGGCTGGTAATGTATCAACCACTGTTGGTACAACCATGGTATCTTGTTTTGGTGCTGGCGGCGGTGGAGGCGGAGCAGGATGCGTAACTTTCACCAGTTCCACATCAAATAACAAAATTGAATTAGCGGGTATTCCTTTTGGATTAGCTGGACTGCCGGGTCTTGACTGAGCACCATACGCCAGGCCTGAAGGAATGTAAAATGTGGCCTTGCCGCCTTGCTTCATCAATGCTATCCCTTCATCCCAACCTCTAATTACAGACCCACGTCCAAGCACAAACGTAAATGGCTGTACATGTTTAAAGGCTGTATCTTCATTACTATCAAACTTTTTTCCATCCATGAAATAGCCGGTATAGTTCATTACTACGGTATCATTCGCCATGGCCTTTTCACCTGTTCCCTCTTCTTTCAATGTATAGTACAACCCGGAAGCTGTTTTAACAGGGGTAAAACTTTTCTTTTTAAAATAAGCCTGCAGCGCTTTGTCATCTTTCACTACTAATTTAGCAGCTTCTGCTTTTTGCTTAGCCGCCTGCTCTTTCATTTGTTTTTCAAATGCGGCTGTTTGTTCTTTTATTACCTTGTCTTTGGTTTTTACACTTACCAATTTTATAAAGTACTGTACCTTATCCCCTTTCTTTATAAAGTCGGGCATTTTAGACTTGGCATTTTTAAATAACGCATCAGCATCTACCAGGCACACGGCACTGTCACCCGGTGTCATCAACATGATCACTTCTATCAGGTCACCTTTAAAAGCTGGTTTTGCAACACCATACACACCTGGCTTACCTTTAAATTCCGCTGCGGTACTGTAGAGTATCCTGTTATTGCACTGCGACTGCATATTAAGACTGATCTGCCCGCCTTCCTCTGGTTTTGGTGAAGAAGGTTTATCAACTATAAAAGCATACTGCAAACCAGAGGGAAGTTTTTTATAGGTAAATGCAGTTGCCGGAACCAATTGCGGCCCTTGTGGCTGTGCTTGTGGTGGGGTCTTGGGTTGCTGAGCCATCACGCCAATAGCAAAGAAGGAAAGGCAAAAAGCAAAAGAGAATTTTTGTAACATATGTTTCGTGACATTTTACTGTTGAAAATAACGGGTGTAAATATAAAGTATCATTTTGCAAAAAACACCACTGGGAACAATTTAGCATTGTAGTTGAATTTTGAAATTCTACAGCCCCAACAAATTGAGTGGGAATATTAAATAAATATCAAAATAATCTTGCAGGGTAAAAGATAAATTTAATTAGCTTTATTAGCCAAATTTGACCTAAACCTCCAAACTTCAAAACCAATAAACCTCAAACTATGCAACTCAATTTCTGGCTCATCTTTGTCGCAGGACTTATTCCGCTTATTACCGGGTTCATCTGGTATCATCCAAAAATATTTGGTAATGCCTGGATGCGTTCGGCAGGTCTTACAGAAGATTCCTTAAAAGGCGGCAAAATGGGGCTCATTTTTGGGCTTACTTATTTATTCGGCTGTATCCTTGCATCTGCACTCATGACGATCGTAATTCATCAAATGGGTTTTAGTTCTGCTTTACAAGGAGATACCAGTGCGGAAACCACTGCTTACATGAAACAGTTTTTTGAAACTTATGGAAACCGGTTCCGCACGTTTAAACATGGTGCCCTTCATGGCACCATTTCGGGCTTATTTATTGCCATGCCCGTATTGGGGATCTGCGCTTTGTTTGAAAGAAAAAACTTCAAATACATTGCCATTCATACAGGCTACTGGATGCTCACTATGGCGTTGATGGGCGGTGTTCTTTGTGCTTACATGTAAGAAACAACACTTTTAGATGTACAAATGCCCATTCATCGCTGAATGGGCATTTTAAATTAAACCGCTCAATCAAAATGTTCTGTAAAATTCAAACCTACACAATAGTAATTATACTCTTACGGCGCTGGGACTTCGAGGCCTAAGATAAAAAGCGTCCGACAGGTAGAAAAAAATACCCCCTACTTCCCTTACACTGGCCGATGTACCTGTCCGATAAATTTATAAAGCATTCATTTGTTTCAAAAACTTCTCCGAATTGAGTTTCACATTTTCCGGAGGATTAAGGCTGATTGATTTTTTGAAATTGATGATGGCATTCTTTTTATCACCTTTCATAAAAAAGGCTTCTCCAAGACTGTCCCATGTATTGGCACTTTTTGGAAAGCGTTTGGTATTAAGCGTTAGTACTTCTATCGCTTTGTCCTGCATGCCTCCATTTAACAATTGGTAGCCGTATATATTTAACTCCGCTTCCGTTGCAATGCCCATGGCTTCGGTCATTATTTTATCAGCCTCTTCTGCTTTGCCCATTTCTTTTAGAATACCTGATTTTACACTGAGTGTTGCAAAACTGTTGTTTTGCGCAACAGCAGTATTGGCCCATGCCAGTCCCTGCTCCAGAGCCGTCTTGTTTTGCAGCGTATATTGTGCTGCACTTAGAAAACCCTGCCATGTAAATCCCAACGGCCCTTTTAGTTCTTCAGCCGCATTTTTAAGTACGATGGCATCCATATCAAAAGAGATCTTTACTGGCAACTGCTTTTTCTCCCAGTTTAAGACCATCACTGCTTCATCTTTTTTTACATTGATAAAATCATATGTAAGCAATTCGGTATGCTGTATATCGGCAAGTTTTATAGGCGCCCTCAGCACATCCTGGTCGGCTTCATAAAAAAAACTGCCCCAGCTCCTATAATCTTTTGACAATACGATTTCTCCTGTATTATTTTCATTCACTACAAAGAACAGCCCATAGGTACCGGCTTTTACGGGTTTACCTTCTATAGTAGCATCATGACTCAGATTGAGGGTGCTGTTTTCATTTGCGCCGGCACGCCACGGTGCATCTTTATTATTGCCGAAGCCCTGCTTTGTCCAGCCAAAAGGTACCAGGTTGCCCCATACAACCCTTCCTTTAACCGCAGGCCTTGAATATTGAACCGTAACTTTCGCAATACCGATGGTTTGTGATACTTCAGCTGCAGGACTTGCCTGCGGTGTGGTCACATTCTGGCTCAGTGCGAAAAAAGGAGCGGCAGTAATCAAAAAGATTGCCGACATGCGGACTGCATAATGTAAAATCATAAACAAGTGTTTTAGTTAGCAAAAAAAAAGCAGTAGTAAGTTACTTTGTAAAATACCGGCATACTACAATTATTTACTGAACGGATATTATTAACTGACAAAACAATGAAAATGGGTGATGAGAGGATTTAGATATGCAGCTGATCTTCATGGAGGTGACAGTCTGGACCGATTCTTCCGAACCAACAGGTACAATTTAGAATCAATACCGGCCCTCCGTGCAACATCTTATTCATAATGTACAAATACAATACATTCGCAGGGCGATAATATAAAACTTATGGGCAGCATTCAAAAACGGGAAAACTACATTTCATGGGATGAATATTTTATGGGAGTGGCCTTGCTAAGTGCCAAACGGAGTAAAGACCCCAGCACGCAGGTGGGTGCCTGTATTGTAAATGAAAAAAATAAAATTGTTGGCGCTGGTTACAACGGTTTGCCCATTGGCTGCGATGATGATGATTTTCCCTGGGAAAAAGAAGGTGATTTTTTACAGACTAAATATCCCTTTGTTTGTCATGCCGAATTAAACGCCATTCTGAATAATATTGGGATGGATCTGAAGGGTTGTAAGATCTATACAGCGCTGTTCCCCTGTAATGAATGTTCCAAAGCGATCATTCAGTCCGGCATTTCTGAAGTTATCTATTTATCAGACAAGTATGAAGGCAGCGATATCTTTAAAGCAGCTAAGGTAATGCTTGACAAAGCAGGTGTACAATGCCGCAAAGTAAAAGTGAGTATCAGCAGCCTGCATTTGTCATTCAAAGAAGAAGATGTATAATAAACCCAACCTGTATTTTATCAAGGTTAAAGCAGGCAATTGTTGTTGGAGAAAAACAAAACTGAATTTCCAGGCTGGTATTTTTTCTTTCAGGGACTTTCGGCATTGTATTTTCTGACCGGGTCTTTTAGAAAAAACAAATGACCATCGCACAGGCCCGTACAATCAACAGCCTTTTGGCAATAATACTGGTTGTAACAAATCATTTAGTGTATGGATGGTACCTGGTTACGATGCATTTATCGCTGGAACTACTGAACAGGCAACACAAATACCTTCAACACTCTTACAAACTGTACAATGGCATTTTTGTTTTGTACACCGGCGTATTGCTGGCCAGGGTACGCCGCTTTCATTTTAATAACAACACTGAGTGGCTGATCAATTGTACAGAACATTTTCTATTCGGCGTAGTCATTTGTATCAAGATCTACATCTATACTGCCTTGTTTGGTTCACGCTGCCATTTATCAAGACAACAAAGAGGAGTAATTGCATTTACTGTATTTAACCTGGTGGGTGTGTTCAATGAAGTATTTCAAAATGAACTTGCTCAAAGAGAACTGTTTATTCTTATACCCGATAGTATTAAGGATATACAGGTGAATCTGATGGGGTCCTTGGTTTTTGGTGCGGTGGTTTGGGGAAGGATCAGTTGGATAAAGTACGGGAGAAATAATATAACGCTTTAATTGATCCGCCAGCAAACTGAAATTTTTGAGGAAAACAGCTTTTTGCAATTTCAAAATACCCTGATTTTCAAACAGCATTCATCTAATGCAATATCAGCTGCATCATAACAGGAGATCGCAGCAACCCTGGTTCCATTTATAACCCTTGAAACTATTTTTTTATCCTGTAAGTTTTACTGGAAGTTAAGCAACTAATGTACCATATAACCTGATTTGGAAAAGTGATAGTGTGATATTTGATCACCAGAAATTGTGAATAGTATGGAAAAAGAATTTTTAGCGGCGGTCCATCAACATCAAAGAATTATTTATAAAGTTTGCAGGATTTACCGGGATAACAGGGAAGACCAGGAAGACTTATTTCAAGAGATTGTTTATCAACTTTGGAAATCCTTCCCCGGTTTTAAAAGTGAGTCTAAAATAAGCTCCTGGATATACAGGATAGCG
The DNA here is from genome assembly GCA_029561305.1 of Bacteroidota bacterium. Lineage (GTDB taxonomy): Bacteria > Bacteroidota > Bacteroidia > Chitinophagales > Chitinophagaceae > Ferruginibacter. The sequence goes on from JAKQJG010000268.1 coordinate 25,221, forward strand.
TTGAATACCGCCATCGCTGTTTACAGGAAACCCAAACTGCCGGTTGACCTTTACAAGGAGTTACCTGACCAAATTCAGACTGCACAGGAAAAGCCTGTTTCAGAAAACGAGGAACGGCTATTTAACGCCTTTCGAAAACTGAACGATGCCGAGAAAGCTGTTGTATCACTTTTTCTTGAAGATTTCAGTTACAGGGAAATTTCAGAAATAACCGGCTTGAGTGAAAACAATGTGGGGGTACGGTTAACCAGAATTAAAAATAAGTTGAAAGAAATACTAAAATAATAATACTATGGAACTTAATGATCTGAAAGCCGGATGGCAGCATGCCGGTGCCGCTTTAAAAAATGAAACTGATTTGCAGAAAATGACACAGGTTTCAAACCATCCCGTACTAAAAAAGATAAGGAGAAAGCTCATTGTAGAAACTGCTGGCCTGGCTGTCTTTCTTTTGATCTACTATGACTGGTTTGACGGGGACCAAAAACCTTTTACTGTAAACTTATTTTTGGTGGTCAGCTTATTACTGTACCTGTCAAATAATATTATTGGCTATATCGCAATAGCAAGCCCCGTAAGACGAACGAATTTGAAATTGTCTGTGCAGGATTACTTCATTAGAATAAAACGTCTGTCGATAGCTTCGCTGGTTATTTCATTTGTTTACAGTGTATCGTTAATTATTTTTTTTACATCGATTATAAATTTCACCAAAGAAAAGAGGATGATTCTGGCGGGTATCGTTTTGGTGTTGCTTCAACTATTGCTGTTTTCCTGGAGAAACTGGCATAGAAAGATCAACAGGTTAAAACAACAAACCATCCATTTCAACCAAGGCTAAAACGGATCAGTTTTAAAAAGTGAACTTACACAAACCCGCCTCCAATCATTACCTTGTCAATCAAATTATTGCCAAAACTGTACGGCAGGTAGGACAATGAAGGAACAGGCTTTGTAAAAATGAGGTTTGCTTTTTTACCCACTGTAATGCTGCCTGTTTCTTTTTCCAGTTCCATTGCATAGGCGCCATTGATCGTAGCTGCATTGATAGCCTCTGCAGGCAGCATCTTCATTTGTATGCAGCTGAGTGCTGTTACATAATTCATATTGCCACTTGGTGAAGATCCGGGGTTATAGTCACTTGCCAGTGCAATGGCACAATTGTTATCAATCAATTGCCTGGCAGGCTGGTATTGCATTCGTAAAAAGAAAGCAGCCGTTGGTAATAGGGTGCCGATTGTATTGGAGGACGACAAATCGGAAATATCTTTATCCGTCATCGTTTCTAAATGATCAACAGATACTGCATTCAACTGGATAGCCCGCTGCAAACCTCCAATGCTGTTGAGTTGATTAATGTGCAGTTTGGGTTTTAACCCATACCTCATGCTGGCCCTGCAAATGCATTCCATTTCATCCACAGAAAAAAAACCATTCTCACAAAACACGTCTACATAATCGGCCAGCTTTTCATTGCCGATCACGGGGAGCATTTCAGTTATAATGCTGCGTATATATCCAGCATGGTCTTCTTTAAAAAGTAGTGGATAAGTATGGGCCCCAAGAAAGGTGGACCTGATCAGCAGACTGGATTTCTCTTTTAGTCTTTTTATCACTCTCAGCATTTTCAACTCACCTTCTACCGTTAATCCATAGCCGCTTTTTATTTCAATAGCACCGGTACCGAGTTTGGCCACCTCATCGAGTCTTTTCCAGGCCGCGTTAAACAACTCGTCCTCCGAAGCATCATTCAGTTTTTGGGCAGAGTGTAAAATACCACCACCTTTAGCTGCTATATCTGCATAACTTAGTCCTTTTATTTTATCTACAAATTCATGTTCCCTGCTGCCGGCAAATACAAGGTGTGTATGGCTGTCACACCAGGCTGGCAATAAAAATTGTCCATCTGCCTTGATGATATGTTTGGGCAACTGCGGCACTTTCAATTCCAGTTCGTACATAGCACCATAGTCTGTTATGATACCATCTTCAATTAACACAAAGGCATTTTCAATTATTGGTAATACTGCCAGCGCTTTTCCTCTAAGGAGCTCGTTTTGCTCTCTTGTACCAACGAGTTGTTCTATGTTGATGATCAGTGTGGTCATGCAATTTTTTTTTGATTCAAAAACTGTCTTGCTTCTATTTATAATGCCTCCCAAAGCTCTTTTCCAAATATTTCCAAACTTGGGTCCCGTGCACCCATCAAAAGCAGTACACAATCTTCAGTAAGGTGCGGCCGGGCTTTTTCTAAAAAAACATTCCTGTCGTCTACAAAAAAAGCATTTTTACCAAGGGATTTTATGTCCTGGATCAAATCGTTTGCTGAAATATCTTTTACAGCAGTACCGCCAGCATAAAATATTTCACTCATCCAGATTTCATCTTCGGGTCTTAATACCGCCGCTATTTCATTTACAAAATCCTGGCGTAAGAAACGGGTGGGTCCGTATCCATGCGGCTGAAACCAGGCGATCACCTTGGGTGCAATAAATTGACAGGCGGCAATGGATGCTGCACACTTGGCAGGATTGTGTGCATAGTCATCAATCACCCATACACCGTTTTTCTTTCCTAATACCTGATGGCGGCGGTAAATACCTTCATAATTTTTTAAAGCAGCTGCACAGGTTTCCATATCAACTCCCAACTGGCTGGCAACCGCTGTTGCCGCAAGCGCATTCTCCATATTGTGTTTACCAACCGTGTTAAGAATGAATGGTGTTTTACCTACAAAAAATGAAATAGAAAGCCCATGTTGCAAAAATGAAGTGGCTTTGTAACCTGCTGAACCATTTTCATCAATAGAAAAATCATGATCCGCTTGAACTGATAACCGCTTTGATAACTGATTGGCCTGGTTCACAATAAACAACTGTGTTGTGTTGGCCCTGAACTGTGAAAAAATAGTCATTAGTTCGTTGATCTCCTGGTGATCCTTATCAATATTCAATAACAAACCCACTTCGGGATGATACTGTACAATAGACCCGTCACTTTCATCGGCTTCAATCACCAGCCACTCCCCTGCTCCAACTTTAGCATTACCTATTTTGCCTTCATTAATAATACTTATCAAACCTGCCCCACTAATAATGCTTGGCTGCAACCCGGCATATTCCAAAATGGCAAACAACATGCCGCTGGTGGTGCTTTTACCGGAAGTGCCTCCCACAGCAATTGTTTTTTTACTGGCAGCAATCAATGCCAGTACTTCACTTCTTTTTAAGATGGGGATATTCAGTTGTTTTGCTTTCTGCACTTCAGGCACGGTATCCTCTACAGCGGTTGATACCACTATCAAGTCCGTATCTTCTGTAATGCCTTCGCCGTTCTGCAAAAAGCACTGAATGCCGGCTGCTTCCAGTTTCTCCTTTGTGTCATTGTGCTTACCCGGAGCAAAATACCGGTCGCTGCCACTTACTTTTTTATTACTTCCGGCAAGGTATTGTGCAATGGCGCTCATACCGGTACCGGCTACCCCAATGAAAAATATGCTGTTGTAATCGTTGATGGTTTTGTTCATTTTATAGTTTTGTTATCAAACGAATATTTTGATGAATAAAGATAACATAGGAACAGCCTTTCGGTCCGGGATGGACTGTAACACCCGGTCAGACCGGGATGGACAGACTGGGTGTTACGCAAGCCGCTTTTTTACCATCAGCGTCCTGTAAGCAATAATAAAAGCTATAAAATACAGGAACGACCCCAACAGAAAAGACACACCCGGTAAAAAATAGTGTGTGCCTTCCTGTGAAAAATAAGCAAACAGGTTATTCATCAACAGCGGGCCGATGATGGCAGATCCACTTTGCAGACTTGCCAGCGCACCTTGCAGCTCTCCCTGTGCATTGGGCGGCACCTGCCCCGCCATTACCGCCTGCATGGCAGGTTGGGCTATGCCACCAAAACAATAGGGCAGCAAAAAAACAAACATCATCCAGCCCTGTGTGGCAATACCAAACAGGAACATACCAATTGTATAAAGTAACAGCCCCGTATAGATGCTTTTTTCATTGCCCAGCCTTTTACCCAAATAACGTGGCAGCACCCCTTGAACGATCGCCACCAATACGCCTACCACTGCAAGTGAAATACTCACCATCACTTCATCCCATTTAAAGCGGAACATCACAAAGTAACTCCAGTTGCTTTGAACGGCATGCGATGCGATATACACCAATACTACTGCAACTATCAGCCAGCCAAGAGCAGGGTATTTTCTCAGGTTTTTTAAAGAACCCAATGGGTTTGCCCTCTTCCAGCTAAAAGCACGGCGGTTTTCTTTTGACAATGATTCAGGTAAAATAAAATAACCATAGAGCCAGTTGAGTAAAGCCAGGCCTGCAGCCGCAAAGAAGGGCACCCGTGGTCCTAATGTTGCCAACGGTCCTCCAATCAGCGGTCCGATGATAAAGCCCAAACCAAAAGCAGCACCTACCATACCAAAATTTTTTGCCCTGTTTTCTGCAGTACTGATATCGGCGATATAGGCAAAGCCGGTGGTAACACTGGCACCTGCTACGCCAGCAATCAGGCGGCCTACCAGCAACCATTCATAAGTGGGTGCAAAGGCCATAAAAATATAGTCTACACCAAATCCAAAAAGGGAAAATAATAACACCGGTCTTCTGCCATACTTATCACTTAATGCCCCAATGAGTGGTGCACATAAAAACTGCATAAAGGCAAAAGCAAAAATAAGAAAGCTTCCATATTTAGCTGATGCATTGATAGGCACCTGTTTTAATTCTGAAATAAGCGGTGGCATCACCGGGATGATGATCCCAAAACCGATGATATCAATAAGAAGCGTGATAAAAATAAAACCTACAGCAGCGTTTTTATTTTGGGGCATCAGCAAATTAGTTTGGGCTGCAAGATACCCAAACGGGATTTAAGCCTGCAAATAATTCATTGCACTTTTAGCTTTACAATATGAAAGCCATGGTAGTTGTATACAAGATGGGCTGCGATGGCGGCATCTTTCTCCAGCCCGATCACATAACTGATAATACCTTCTGCATTTTGCAGCCGTTTTACATCAGCAATCTTTTTATGGCCGGATTCAAGGTAAAGTTTAGTATCGCAATGCACAGGTGAATTACCAAAACTTATTTTGTATAATTTTTCGCCTTTCACCGGGATGGTATTGTTTAGCGGCGTTTGTGTAAAAGGCCCCTTGGTCAGGTTTAGTTCACCTTTTGGTTTGTGTGGGTTTACAAAGGTAAACACCACATATTCTGCATCACCCGAAATGGCGGTACGTGCAGTGAGTAAAGCACCAGGCTGATTGCAGGTTTGTGCCACTGCAAAACAGCATGCAGGCAGTAACAATAAAAAACTAATTGCTTTTTTCATAACGGCTTTTTTTACTTAACAGCCGGAAACCGGTAGTGATCAGCCTTTTAATTTTGTCACCAGGTCAATGTATTCCTGCATGGCGGCTTCCTTTGTTTTGCCTTTTTGTTCCTCCCATGCGTTGTATTTTGCTTTGGCAACAAAATCAAATGGGTTAGAAGGCGCATCATTTGACACATCACCTTCTGTGGACTGTTTGTATAATGAATACAGTGACAGTAATGTACTGTTATCTGGTTTTTGAGACAAGGTCTTGCTTTCAGTTACAGCCTGTTCAAATTGCGATTTTAGTTCCATGACGGTTATTTTGTTTGACAAATTTATACACTAAATGAGTTTATTCAATTCTTTTTTAAGATCATATTGCAGGTCTTCATGCATGGTATCTATTGCTTTGGATGCTTTTTTTATTTGTGCAAGGAATAAATTATTCAGCGCAGTGCTCTTTTCATATGGAATTCCCGAGTTTTTCAAAACAGCACAGAAATAAATCAGCAGTTCGGCCTCTGCCTGTTTTGTGCCAATGTAACGGATATGTTTATTGGCAATGCGTAATATTTTGCGGATGGTCTTTTTGGCGAAGTAAAGATTGCTGCTGTTCACTGTTCCAAATTCTTCGGCGATCTCATTTTTCACTTCGCTGATATAGCCTTGCTCATTACCTGATTCCAGCAACAGGTAATTCAGCAGTTCCTTATTTTCTTTTTTGTATTTGGCCAGGCGCAGGCACAATTCCACCAGTTTACCGGCAGGTAACTGTTTCAGTTCTTCCTTCAATTCATTTACAGATGCAGCTTTCATATATTTACTCCATTACTTCCCCGGATACATACAATTGTTTTGTTCCGGTGCCAAACCCGGCATCTGTTAATTCTACTATGGCTTTTTCAAAAGGCTGCAATACAATATTAAGCGAAGATCCAACATAATTTAAAACTGAACCTGCCTGTGAAGGCGCCAGTTTAAATGGGAAGCCGTTATTGATGCGGATTGTAAGTCCTTTTGTATTATCCCCATAAGCCAGCACGGTGCGTATTACAATTGGTGCAGCACCAGCGCTGATAGAAACACTCCCATAATCTTTGGCATCTTTAATCATGGGAGATGACACACTGAAATAACCTTTTTTTGCAGGTTGTGCATACAGTGAACAACATAATAAAAAGCAGGTGAAAGTTGTTACAAGAAATTTCATAAACTATTATTTCGCTAAAAGTATCAATTATTTTTCTCAAAAAATCTTACCAAACAAAAGGGATGAATTATTATTGCACCAAATTACCCCTCCATGAAAAAAATAAATTTCTTTCTCCTTTGTGCCCTAATTTCTTGTGTTGTTTTTGGCCAGCAGCAACAACCAAAACCACCATCACCTGAGGTTGCTTTTTCAGAGGCCTTGAATAAAGTAGTGCAGGATTACAGAAGTAACTTCATACATATCCAGGGCGATAAGATACCTGCGGATATGGATGCAGATGCTTATAAATCCAAAGTATGTGTACCGGCAGCATTGGGTTGCAAAGTGATGCGGTACAGGAGCGCTGAAGATAAAACAGCGAACTGGCAGGCTGGTTTTTATGATGGTGAAAGTTTTGAAGAAGCAGTTAAAATGTATAAAAAGATCTATTCCCTGGTAAAGAAAGCTGCGGTAAAAGGTGTGGCCACCAGCGCTGCAGGGTTTGATGGCAAACTGGAAACTGTGGATGAAAGCATTGGTTTTGCTGTAAGTACGCTCCGGTTGAAAACCACCAACAAAACTTATAAAGACATGGTGGCTGAAGTAGAAATAACCAGCAACTTTACAGGTTGGGAAGTTCGCCTGAACGTTTATACAAAGAAGAAGATCGAGGAAGAAAAAGACCCGGAGGATAAACCATAAAAAAAACCTCCGGACGGGAGGCTTTTCATAGACCTTACATGGTTTTTGCCATGATTGTTCTTCGGAGGTATTGGATAGACTTCAGGGGTAAGTAATATTTTCGATAACGAATATTTTATTTCCTGAAATATTTTTACATGCGTAAGATAGGGATTTATTTTATCAAGCCAAATTTTTCCATCGCACTATGCTATCTCACCAATGAAATATTACCTGATACAACTTTTGATTTACCATCAAGGCCGGTAATTTCAATTGCATAAATGTACACATCTATGGCTTGTTTGATTCCTCTGGCAGTTCCATCCCAGCCTGCATTCACATCATTGGTATAAAAATTTGATCTGTCAAAAACGGTGGCGCCCTGCCGGTTCATGATCTTAAGCCTGTTTACCTTTACACTTCTTGCTGCCCTTGGGTAAAAAATATCGTTGGCCCCATCGGCATTGGGAGAAAAAGTATTAGGCATAAACAAACCACCTGCAGGATCATCATTGCTAACGGTGATCTTTACCTTATCTATTGCCGTACAGCCATAGCTGTTTTTTGCAGTTGCGGTGTATTCAGTTGTTACCAGTGGTCTTACTGTAACAGCGTAGCCGGCATTTCTAAATATATCACCCGTTGGAGACCAAACAACCTCATTTACATCTGCAGACACTACAGGTATCAATTCAACAGAAGCACCTGAAGTAAGTTGCAGGTCTGCTCCGGCATCAATAGTTGGTAATGCATGTACAGTAACTGTTATGAAGCCTGTATCACTGTAACAACCAGCGGCATCTTTCCCAATTACTTTATACCTGGTAGTGGAAGCAGGCTGCGCAATGGGGGATGCGGTGTTGCTGCTGCTCAAACCGGCTGAAGGTGTCCATTCATACATTTCAGCACCGCTCACCTGTAACCGGACTCCCGTTAACCCGCAGGTGCTGGCACTACCGGAGTAAGCAAGTGTGAAAGGTTGAGCAACCATCACGTTTATGGTATCATTTGCAGTGCAGCCATATTCATTGGTGCCCTGTACAATATAACCTGTGCTTGATACCGGGGAAACTAACGGTGAAGCACAACCAGTACAACTCATCTTTCCATCGGTTGATGACCATTGATAAGAGGATGCGCCTGTAGCAGTAAGCGTGGTAATTTCTCCTTTGCAAATACTGCCCCGGCCGCTAATATTCAAGTCGGGTGAAGCATGTATTAAAATATCTTTACTGACAATCTTTTTGCAGCCATTGCTCCCTGTAGCTGTAAGTTTCACAACGTAATTGCCAGCAGAAGAAAAAAATTGCTCAGCCGGATGCTGACCATTGGCAATATTTCCGTTTGCAAATTCCCATTGCCATGATGTAACAGCTGTCTGCATATTGTTAGAAATACCACTGAATGAAATGCCAAATGGCATACAACCTTCATCGGCAGATGAGTGAACAGATACATCAGGTGAAAGTGCAACCCTTACGGGTACGGCTGTTGTAAAACTGTCGGTACACCCGTTTATTGTGGTCACTTTCAGAGATGGATAATACAAACCTTCTGCAATATACTGGTGCAATGGATTTTTGATGTTGTCCGCATACGTTCCATCGCCAAAACTCCAGCGATAACTTGCAATGCTGTCTGCTGACAAAGTAGTATTAATAAAAGAAACCTGGCCGTTACTGCATGCATTGGTATCCGCAAAACTGAAACGTGCTTCAAGCTGTTTTAAACGAATGGTATCATTTCCCTGCACAGGTACACGACAGCCTTCATTATCAACCAGCATCAATTTAGGTATAAAATCACCTTCGTTATTATATTGATGTGTTAATAAAGAATCTGAATTAGTGATGGTTGAACCATCATTAAAGTCCCAGGTAAATGAAGTGGCATCGGTTGTAATTGCAGCAAAACTAACGGTGGCAGGAGCCTGGCAAAAATTTAGTGGACCATAGGTCAATGCTCCCTTAGGACCTTTTACTTCAATGGTCTTGTGTGCGGTATTGGTGCACCCCCCTCTGCCGGCTACAGTTAACGTTGCTGTATATACGCCGGGATATGAATAAAAATGGGAAGGATTATTTGCAAAAATTGCTGTGCCATAACCAAAATTCCATTGTTCGTCTGTTGCTTTGTCAGATTGGTTTGTAAAATTCACTATCAATGGAGGACAATTCCTGAATGAATCACTGATGCTGAATCTTGCTATAGGATTTTCAATTGTAATGGGATACGCCAAGGTAAATGAATCTTCACATCCCTGCTGCAAACTCACTTTTAATCTAACCGTATAGTCACCCTCGGAACGATAAGCATGTAACGGTTGCTGAACAGCGGCAGTTGATCCATCACCAAAATCCCACTGGTAAATGGTTCCGTGCTCGTAAAAAGGGCATACAAATCGTATTGGGTTGTCAGTGCATTTAACCGAATCGAGTGTCCAGAACTGCGGAAATACTTTTCGTGCCGTAAGGGGTTCTGCCGAAGTATATGAATCGGTGCAACCGTTGTTATCGGTAACTTTAAGACTAACAGTATAAGTGCCTCTGGCCGTGTAGGAATGGGTAAATGGAGCGGACGTAAAAGTATCTGTTTGCCCGTCTCCAAAGCTCCATTGCCAGCTTTGTATACTGCTGCCGGCACTTACCACGGAACTGTCTGTATATAACACATCGCTGCCTGCACACACTACTGGAACGGGTATACCAAAATTTGCCTTTACGGCTTTTACCGATATATAATTTATTTTTACGATCGAGTCCCTGCAGTTAACCTTGTTTATAGTGACTAATGAAACAGTATACTCACCTGGCGTTTCATATTCATGTGTCACGGAATTTTCCAAGGTGCTTTCAAAACTTCCATCACCAAAATACCAGATAAAACGGTTCACCTCACCATTGGCAATAGTGGAAGTAAAAGCAGCACTATTGCCTTTGCAAATAACAGAGTCGCTTGCAAAAAAGCCGGGTATTACTTTCGTGGTCATCAACCCTTTTGATTTATAACCATCGCAACCTGTAGTATTATTGAAGGTAGTGAGCGACACTATATAGGACCCGGTATCTGCATAAACATGCACAGGGTGCATTACAGTGGAAGTGTTGCCATCACCGAAATTCCATACCCAGTTGTCGGCACCCAATGAAAGGTTGGTGAATGAAAACTGGAAAGGATTGCCGCAATTAAAATCAAATTTCAATTTTGCTACAGACGGTTTTACATAAACAAAATCAGGTCTCAGTAATGTATCTGAGCAACCGCCGTTAAAAACAATTAGTTCAGTTGCCATATAACCCGTATCACTAAAACGATATTGGGGATGCTGATCAAATACCTGCCCGTTATCTCCAAAGATCCATTGCCATTGCGTAACCGTTCCTTGGGTGTTATCCATAAACTGCACACCCGATTGAGCGCAGGCTACCTGCACATCTGACGAAAACCCTGCTGTAGGTTTATAGCCGGTATGTATCGCATGGTCCATTGTAGTTGTATCCCTGCATCCCGATGCACCAGTGGTTACAAGACTTACGGTAAAATACCTGTCTCCGGAAAAAACATGTGAAGGGGATTGTAACGACGAAGTTCCACCATCGCCAAACTTCCATAAATAGCTGGTGATACTGTCCGAACCCGAGGACGATACACTAAAATGTTTATTCATTCCAGTACAGCCGCTGTCAGGCAGATTATTAAAACTTACAAACGGTTTTTGTATCCTGATAAAACCGTTTTTTATTACAGAATCGATACAACCATTGTTGTTGCGGATGATGAGCTTTACCGTAAAGTTGCCGGTATCTCTATAAATATGAACAGGATTGGAAACAGTAGAAAAAGATGTGTCGCCAAAATCCCAGGTATAGTTATTAAATAAAAGCTCCTGGTTGGTAAACTTTACTGTTGCAGGAACTGTACAAATAGTTGTAACATCTGCACTGAAGGCAGCGCTCACAGGTTTTGCCACGGTAATACTGTTGGTGACTGTATCAATACATCCAAACTCATTGGATGTCACCAGTTTTACCTGGTAAGTACCACCCGCAGGGTAAGTATAAACAGGATTGCTTGTAACAGCTGTATCGCCGTTGCCGAACAGCCATTTGTATGAAAGTCGCCCATTTCCTTGTGAAGTATTTTGAAAATAGATTGTTGTGGGAGCACAGCGGTTTGGTATAGTGTGAGTAAAATCGGCTCTTACAGAATGTACATTGATATATGCCTGCTTTACCAGTGTAAGCGCACAGCCTTCACCGTTAATTACTTTCAGGCTTACGTTATAACTGCCGGTTTGGGAGTAGGTATGTAACGGGTTATGATCTGATGAAAAGATACCGTCGCCAAAATCCCATTGCCATGCATTAGCAGCATTACTCCGGTCTGTAAATTGTGCAGTAACACTGTAGCAGCCACTTGTTTGAGAAGCGTTAAAATCAACCATTGGTGCTGCAAACACCTGCACATAATTGGTTTTTGCCAGCGAATCCTGGCCTGCTGCATTTTTTACGATCAGCTTTACATTGTAGGTGCCGGGAATGAAGTAGGTAACAGAGGGATTTTGTAAGTATGATATAGTCCCGTTTCCAAGATCCCATTTCCAAAAGGTGGGATTGCCAGTTGATTCATCTGAAAAACTGGCGAGAATGGGCGCACACCCGGAAAGATTGGTTCCTGAAAATCCAGCATCCGGCTGGGCATGCGCAACTAGTCCCCTAAGCAGCAAAATGCCACACAGGAATGATATTGCGATATATGATTTTAAACAGGATGTGGCTCTCATTACCGTACCATTGATGGGAAAACCTTTATGGGTATTTTCCAAAACAATAAATGGAAATGCTAACTGGGAAAAGCAGAATGCAGACAGAGCCTGAAGATGGAGGCCATCGACTAGTTTCGGTTCACAACAACGCTTTCGTACCAGAAGCGTACCCTAACTAACGAAAAACCAGTGCAGTTATTATAAAAAGGGGAAATATGGCTGCAGTTTCCTATCTGGCCGTATAAAAAAAGTTCCGGAGAAACTCCGGAACCTATAATCAAAAAAAATAAAAAAGCGCATTATCTCACCAGCATTACGGTTCCTTTTTCAATGATTTCTCTTCCCCTGCTGTCTTTTCCTTTATATACCCATACATAGGCGCCGGCAGGTTGTTCTTTACCTTTAAAGAAGCCATTCCAGCCATCACGGAAACGGCTTGTTTGGAAAACGATTTCCCCATACCGGTTGAATACCCTGAAGTATTCAATGTTTGATCCAACATTGATTGGTTTGAAGATATCATTAATTCCGTCACCGTTTGGTGAGAAGGCATTGGGCACATAATTGGTTGGGCCGATAAACACATTTATCCTGATGGAGTCTGTTGCTTTGCAGCCAGCTGCATTGGTAGCTGTAACACTCAACCAGTAATAATTAGTATCAATGGGCGAATACTCACCTATTCCCGGCACCGGAACAAATATGGCTGTGGGGTTATCATCTGTTCTGTCAGACAAATTAACACCGGAAGGGTAATCCCATACATAGCTTCCGCCAGCACCTGCACCAGTGGCAGTAAGCTGATGGGCTTTATTTAATACGGCATTGGTATCATTTCCTGCAAATGCATATACCGGAGGCAGCATTTTTACGAGCACAGAATCAGACACTGCAAAGTTGCAATTGTATTCATCCCTCACTGTTACTACAAAATAAGTATTCTCATCCTGCGGCCTTACGGTTACGGAAGTAGAATCAGCCTTGGTATCCAGCAAATTTGATGGAGACCAGGTAAAGTTAACCGTACCAGAAAGGTTACTTGCTGTAGCCTTCAATTCTGTGGTTGTATCGAAACAAATGATCACATCATTACCGGCATCGGCTATTGGCTTACGCAGCACATTAATCGTAATATTATCCGTAAGTGTACAGATGCCCCATTTTGCCGTTACAGTATAAGTAGTGGTTTGAGTAGGTGAAGCAACAGGATTTTTTACATTATTTAAATCAAGTGATGCCGCAGGTGTATAAATAAACTCACTGGTTTCAGGATTAGTATTCGGATTCAATGTAAGTGAGGATCCTGAACAAATCGTATCTGCAGTTCCAAGATCAAGGTACATTGTAAATACAGAGTCAACAGTGGCATTGGCAGTTGCCAAACAGCCTTTATCATCTATAACTGTCACAACATAATTTCCTTTAAGCACATCAAATGTTGGCACTGCCTGGTAACCGGTATTAGTAGGCGAATCAACCGAATACTGATAAGGCAATGTGCCCCCGGATGCGGCAGACACTATCTTGCCATCGGGATTTCCACTGCAGGTTGCAGCCTGTGTACTAAGGATGGAAGCTGTAAGCACAGCAGGTTCTGATATAGTGATCACTGAATCAATAGAACAGTTGTTGGCATCTCTTATGGAGAGTGTGTGTACACCTGCACCTACGGTACTAAACGTTTTTGAAGTACCAAAAGTACCTCCATCAATTGCATATTGATAAGGCGCAACACCCAGTGACACATTCACGGTAACAGTACCATTCTGGAGGCCATTACAGGCGGGTCTTACAATGTTCAATGAATCGATCTGTACTTTAGGATTGTTGCCAACTATAGAAGTGATGGTATTCGTACAACCGGCACTGTCAGTGATAGTAATACTGTAAGTTCCGGAAGACAGGGAAGTAAACTGGTTACCAGATTGTGGTGTTCCGGAAACTGGTGAAGTGATAACATATGTTAGTGGGGAAATGCCGGCAGTTACGTTTACCGTAATTGTTCCGTTTGGTATAGAAGCGCAGGAAGCATTCTGAATAGTAGAAGCATTTGTTAATACTCCGGGCTGATTTCCTACGTTCTGTACTGGCGAATTAAATATGCAACCAACGGCGTCCCTTACCCTTACATTGTAAGCATTGGCAGCAAGGTTACGGAACACATTATCCGCCTTATAGGAACCGCCTGCATCAATTGAAAATACAAAAGGTACTGTACCAGTAAGCGGCTCTACTATAATTGCCCCGGTTGCAGCAGCAGCACAAGCTGAATTGACAATAGCAAAATCAGCTGTAACACCAATATCATTTCCTACCGTTACGGCTGGTGCATCGTAAGCACATCCCAGGGCATCCCTTACACGGATATTATATGTATTACTTGCTAAATTCCGGATGGTATCCAGCGGGAAATAGTTTGCCCCGCCATTGGTGGAATAGGTAAATGGTGCAATTCCAGTAGTAGGCGTTATGATAATTTTTCCTGTACTTACTCCAGTACAGGCAGAATTAACCGTTGCAAATGTTGCACCTACACCAGGGTTGTTGCTGTTAACAGTAACGGGTGCGGTGAACTGGCAACCAACTGCATCTCTTATTAATACTGAATATGCTCCGCCTGCCAGGTTACGAATAGTATCTAAAGGAAGATAACTTGTACCACCATCTATTGAATAACTAAATGGTGCCGTACCGGATGATACAGCGGGTATGATCCTGCCCGTACTGGCAACAGCACATGCTGAATTTTCGGTTATAAATGTTGCTGCAACTCCGGCATTATTACCTACCGTAACCGGTGGCGCATCATACGCACAGCCTAATCCATCTCTTACACGGATTGTATAAGTATTGCCGGCAAGATTGCGGATGGTATCAAGCGGTAAATAAGTTACACCAGCATCTGTTGAATAACTAAATGGTGCAATGCCAATAGTTGGTGTGATAATGATCTGCCCTGTACTTACGCCTGTACAAGCCGAATTTACTGTTAGAAACGTAGCACCCACTCCGGGGTTATTACTACTAACAGTAACGGGTGAAGTAAATTCACAACCAACTGCATCCCGAATTAATACAGTGTATGATCCTTCGGAAAGATTACGAATTGTATCTAATGCATAAAAATTTACACCTGCATCTATTGAATAGGTGAATGGTGCAGTGCCTGCTGTTACAGAAGCAGCAATACTACCTGTGCTTGCCGCGGTACAAGCTGAGTTAATAGTTGTAAATGTTGCAGACACACCTGGATTGCTACTAACCGTTACGGGAGGCGCATCATAAGCGCATCCCAATGCATCCCTTACCCGTATAGTATAGGTATTTCCGGCAAGATTACGAATAGTATCAAGGGGTAAATAAGTTACACCAGCATCTGTTGAATAAGTAAACGGAGCTATACCTATGGTGGGAGTAATAATTATTTGCCCGGTGCTTACTCCGGCACAGGCTGAATTAACTGTAGTAATGGTGGCACCCACACCTGGGTTGTCGCTGCTTACCGTCACTGGCGAACTAAATTCACAACCGGCAGCGTCTCTTATTAATATATTATATACGCCTTCAGCCAGGTTTCTTATAGTATCAAGCGGATTGAAAATAACACCAGCATCTGTTGAATAAGTAAACGGAGCGATCCCCGAAGTAACTGTTGCAATGATCCTTCCGGTACTTGCTGCAGTACAAGCGGAATTTACGGTGGTAAAAGTGGCATTTACACCGGTACCTAAGGTAATCTCTGGATTAATGGTGGTGGAACAGCCAATGGCATCTGTGATAACGATACTATGGAATCCGCTATCGAGATTGCGGATGGTATCTGTTAATGCTACAAAAACAGAATTGTCAAGGTTGTAATTAAATGGTCCAGCGCCAGTAATTGGTGTAACAACAATCTGCCCGGTAGTGGCTACAGCACAGGCTGTCGGTATAGTTACAAAGGAAGCCTGTATATCCGGACCTGCACTTACAGTTAACGGCTGACTTTGGAAAAGGCAACCCACGCCATCCCTGATCTGTATAACATAGTTACCTGCAGACAGGTTTGTAGCCGTATCAATTCTTGATGTGCCAAAGAAAGGCTGGAAGGCTGCATTATTTACAGAATATTCGAAAGGAGAAACACCTGAAAAATTAGTATTGAAAATGATAGAACCTGTACTTGCGGTTGCACATGCAGTTGGGTTTACCGTAAACGTGGCATTTACACCTGTACCGCTTATAACTGAAATATCATCCAGATTAAAAATGCAACCGATATTATCTCTTACAGTTACATCATATAAACCAGCTCCTAAATTACGGATGGTATCAAGTGCCACAAAAGTAGGGGCGGTTCCTGTATCAACCTGGTAAAAGTAAGGAGCAGTTCCTCCGCTGGGAACCAATACAATGTGCCCGTTATCTACACCAAAACAAGATGCGTTTCTTACTGTAAAATTAGACGTGATCCCCGGATCAAAACCAACAGCCTGCGTAAACACAGAAACACATCCAAGATCATCTTTTACATTTACTGTATAAGTACTGTCTCCGGCGAGCCCAGTAAAAGTTGGTGAAGACTGGAATGCTGCAAAAGCCCCCCCAGGAATAGAATAAGTAAAAGGTGCTTGCCCTGCAGACGGGACATCTGCTGTAAGAGAACCGTTTAATGCACCGAGACAGGTAGCATTTACTGACGTGCCCGAACTTGTAAATACTGCATCGCTTAAAACAGTATGGGTGAAACTAAAAATACAAGCGGCACCATCTTGCACCAGTACAGTATGATCACCAGCGGAAAGGCCGGTAAAAGTATTCGTGGCAACAAAAACCGGTGCTGTTATATTATCAACAGCATAGGTATAAGTACCGGTTCCAGCAACACCTGTCACTGTAATAGTGCCATTCAGTGCTTCAGGACAGGAGGTATTGGTAGAAGTAGCTGTACCGGATAAAGTGGTAGGAGCAGATATTGTAACGGTAGTATCTCTAGTACAAGAGCCGGAGGTTTCAAGCACAGTTACTGTATACGTTCCAGCTGGCACAGAAAAAACAGGTGAAGGCTGATACGAACCGCCACCATCTATTGAATATACAAAATTCGGTCCTACTGGCGCAGTAACAGTAATAGTTCCGTTAGGATTGGCACCGCATTGAGCTGCTGTTGTAGTAAGTGTAATTGGAGGTACTGCACTGGCTTTATACACAGTGAAAGTATCTGTAGAATAAACAATACTGTCACTTGCAGGAAACTGGAAGGGATACTGGAAATTATAGTAATGCGTTTTTACAACATACTGGGTAGTTGAGTTTAAACATACATTATCGAATGTTACATTCAACCCATTATTTCCATCACTGGCTGTATCACCCTCTGCAACCAAATTACCTGACATATCAGTCAATTCTACTTTTTTAAACAAGGTGGGGCCCGTTTTCGGTGTGAACCTCCATGACTCATTCATTGTTGGCGAACCCCATCTTGGCGTTGTAAATGCCTCCCTGCCCGGCGCCATTATACCTTTATCCTGATCATAATTCTGCATCCCGATCATTGCATTACCGTTATTCCAGGTTGTACATATCTCTCTGCCAAATACATGAACATCTACTAATCCTAATCCTTCGTACAATGTAATTTGGTAGGTATTATTGATCTTAGACCAGCAAGTGTTTTGAAAGCATGGCACTTTGTAAAATGTAAGCACCCACTTTCTGTGGGGTGCAGTACCAATTACGTCATATTTAATTTGTTTTGTAGGAGAGGTATTAGGAAACTGAATGTCAATATCATGATAGGCTCCCATGATGATGGCCCTGTCGTATGCATCTGTTGGCAATGTACCTTCCCCGTTCAATATAGTCCATTGAGCTCCTAAACCTGCCTGCGAAAGATCAAAAGAGATGATACCATTGGTATTCACGATCAACTGGGCATAAATGATACCATAAAAAGGAAAGTCGAATGGCATTGGAATTACCGGTGTGTACAGATCATCCCTGTCAAGATTAGTAGAAGTGCCGGGAATGGAAGGAGATACTGGTGGCCTGAAACATCCATCTCCGCCACTGGTAAGATTTACCCCATAATCATCCGTAAACGCCTTTACATCCGGTACCTTGGTGGTCAATGTAACGCAGTTTTGGAGACAATCAATAGTGGTGTCCTTGGGACAGTTAAAGCTAAACGTGGTTTGAGCTTTAGAGGTTACGAATAAAAAGGAAATAATAAACGAAAGAAGTAGCGTTTTTTTCATCTTGAGTGAAAAATGGTTTAGATTAATAGCCGTTGCCGATCATTTTCAAATGGTAAAAGCAAACACGGATGAAAATTCCGCTTTTAGTCTTCACAGGTACAGGTAGCTTTGTAACGGCTCTAAAGTTACTTATTTTAACCTAAAATTAACCCCATGTTTAAGAATTAGTAATCCACACAGCAAAACACCCGTATAATTAATAGATACTAAGAAGAAATCTGATTTATTGAATATTAATCAATGATATATGATTGGTTTTGAAGACCTCCTAAAGTATATTATATTTTTCTAAAATTCAGTACTTTTACAGCATGAATTCGGCAGAAAAACTACCCATTAAAGTTGCTGTTTTAGATCTATATGAAGGCTATGCTAACCAGGGCATGCGTTGTATCCGTGAAATATTGAACCAGTTTGCAGACTTTCACCACCTTAATTTAAAGGTTGAAGAATTTGATGTAAGATTAAAGAACCAGGTGCCTGATATGAGCTTTGATGTTTTCATTTCAAGTGGTGGCCCCGGCAGTCCGCTTGAAAGTGAGGGCAGCGATTGGGAAAAAACCTATTTCCATTGGTTGAAACAAACAGAGCATTGGAACAACAACGATGCGAATATCCAGAAAAAATATGTTTTCTTTATTTGTCATTCTTTTCAACTTGCCTGCCGTCATTATAAAACAGGACTGGTAAGCAAAAGAAAAAGTACTTCTTTTGGCGTTTTTCCCATCCACCTGCTGCACGATGGTAAAGATGAAATAGTATTTGACAACCTGCTGGATCCATTTTATGCAGTTGACAGCCGGGATTACCAGGTAACAAAGCCCAATCATAATAAGATCAAGGAAATGGGCGGCTGCATACTGGCAATAGAAAAGGAAAGGCCCCATGTGGCACACCTCGAAAGAGCCGTGATGGCGGCCAGGTTTAATGAATATATGATCGGAACACAGTTTCATCCCGAAGCAGATGCAGTAGGTATGAGCATGTACCTGCAAACAGAAGAAAAAAAGAAAACGGTAATAGAAAACCATGGCGAGGATAAGTGGAGAAGTATGATAGAACACCTGAATGATCCGGATAAAATTCTGCATACTTACAAAAATGTGCTACCTAACTTTTTAAGGGTGGCAGTTGAAAGTATGCAACTGGTGGAAATATAACCCCGTAAAAATTGATTTTTAAAAAGCTGCTTTACTGCAGCTTTTTTTATTGGATTTAAAAAGAACAGGTTGATTAAATATCCCTATTTTTAGTATTGTTATTTATTCGAAAAAACAATACGCCATGCAAAAAGAACTCAGGGAGGCATTTAATAAAAATTTCAGTGATGAAAAATATGCGGCATACGTAGAAAGAATTGAGAACCTGCATCCGGGATCCCTTGATTTCAGGAACGCAGAAACACCCATTTTTGTGCCGAAAGACTTTACACAAAAAATGCTCGATGCCTGCGAGGATATCATCGATGTGATTGTACAACCCGGTTTTTTGTCCCTAACAGAAAGGGCTATCCCAAAAGACATCGTGGTACAAAATGAAACAGCTTACTCAGACTTCATCGCGTTTGATTTTGGGGTTTGTGAAAATGAAAAAGGGGAACTGGAGCCTCAGTTAATAGAAATGCAGGGCTTCCCTACCCTTTTTGCTTTCCAGGTATTTCACACCAGGTTTACAAGAGAATATGCTGAAGTGCCCTCTTCGCATGATGCCTACTTAAACAATTATAATGAAGAAACGTACCTGCAATTATTAAAAGAGATCATTATTGGTGATGAAAATCCGGAAAATGTGATACTGCTGGAAATTTATCCCGAACTGCAAAAAACAAGGATCGATTTTTATTGTACTGAAAACACCCTGGGTTTAAAAACGGTTTGTCTTACCAAACTCATACCAGAAGGGAATAAGCTATTTTATGAAAACAACGGCCGGAAAATTCAAGTAAAGAGAATTTATAACCGGTTGATATTTGACGACCTGCATCAACAAAAAGACCTGGGAAATATCATTGATTTTAAACATCCCTGGGAAGTAGAATGGGTGTCTCATCCCAATTGGTTTTACAGGATCAGTAAGTTTACTTTGCCATTGATCAATAACCGCTATGTACCAAAAACTGTTTTTTTAAACGAGTTAAAAGAAATACCTGCTGACCTGGAAAACTATGTATTAAAGCCACTGTTCTCCTTTGCAGGTATGGGTGTGGTAATTGATGTGACCAAAGATGATATTGAAAAAGTGAAAGACCCGGAAAACTGGATATTGCAGCGGAAAGTAAAATATGCTGACGTGATACAAACTCCGGACATTCCTGCCAAAGCAGAGATCAGGTTGTTTTACTTCTGGAAAAAAGGATGGGCCAGACCCGTAGGTACACATAACCTGTCACGATTAAGCAAAGGAAAAATGATCGGTACCCGGTACAACAAAGACAAAGAATGGGTAGGTGGAACCGTATCATTTTTTGAAAAATAAAAAATATATTATGCAGAAAGGAGCAGCACGTTTTAATTTTTTTCTTGGTGAGTTAGAAACCCTGATCGCCAAAGCGGATACACAAAAGAACCCGGCATTATTTCTTTACAGGAACAATGCCCGTACACCGCTGTTTATGCTGGAAGGTCTGTGTAAACTCTATGAAGAACTGCACAACAAAAAAAAGTTTGGCAAGCTAAAAGAACATTTTAAGTTGCTGGAAGATGGTCTCGGCGCTATTGACTATTATGATGCAATTGCAAAAAACTTATCGGCCAACAAAAAAATATCCAAATCCATTATACAGTACCTGCAGGCCCAAACAAGGGAAAAGATACAGCACCTGAATGATGTACTGGCGGATAAAAAATGGGTGGACAGCAACAACGAACGCATCACAAAAATAAAAAAGAAAGTAGAGGACGCCGGTTGGATGGACGAGGAAAAAGAAACCACAGCAATTCATCTGTTTTATAATCAATCCATAGAAGAAATTATCGAATTCACCCACAGCACGGCTTATCACTTTGACAATATGGAGGAAGATGTGCATGAATTAAGAAGAAAACTCCGTTGGTTAAGTATCTATCCCAGGGCATTGCAGGGCGCTATACAACTGGCTGGCAATAATAGAAAGCAAAAAAATCTTGCGAAATACCAGACCAAAGAAATATTAACTTCTCCATTTAATACCATGCCGGATGCAGGTGACTGTAAACACTTTTTGCTGCTGAACAAGGATCGCTTTTATGCCCTCAGCTGGCTTATAGACTCATTGGGCAAATTAAAAGACAGCGGC
>JAKQJG010000274.1 GCA_029561305.1 Bacteroidota bacterium
AACACATGCAAAGGCGATAGCACGTCTTCATCAAGATGCGACATGGCATCACGTTTTCTATCGTTTCTTGCGGCACGTCGTTCTTCAAAACCTGGTGGAACATAGCCATGTGGCGGTGAATGCAGTAAAAAAGAAAATAGCGAAATCAATAATAAAAATTGAAAAGCGAAAAAAAGCATCGCTTTATTTAAGCCATACACAATAACAAGATGACTTGCTAAAGGCGCAACATACACTGAAGCCAGCGCGAAGCCTGAAACCACAATACCTGTGACTAAACCGCTTTTATTTGGTGCAAACCACTTGAGTGCTGCAGGTGTTGTTGAGGCATAAGCAAAGCCAATACCAGCACCAACTAAACCACCAAAACCAAACATCCATACCCAGTAATTTACTGAATTAGCAATGAGTACAAACCCGATTGCACCAAGCAAACCACCTAATAACGCTACTTTTTTTGGCCCGATTGAATCTTGCATGCGCCCTGCCGGCACCATCACCATTGCAAAGATTAGACAGCAAAGTGCATAGGGATCATTAATTGATTCTGGGTTCCAATGAAAAGCATTCGGGCCACCAGTATTGATAGAAGTAACTATCCCTTCTTTAAAAATACTCCACGCATATAGCACACCAATCACTAGATTGATACCAGCGGCCGCGGCAACAACAGTCCTTTGTTTTTTTGCGTACATGCGTGTTCTCTAAAATTATTTACTATCTATAAAATGGATTAACGATTCAGGTTAAAACTCTTCCCATTCACCGTCATCTGTACCATTTTTTCTTACTGTTCTAACAAGATTTGCACTATTTGCATTCACCACTGATTCAATATCTTGAATGGCAGCAATCGTACGTTTTGAGGTTTTTGAGAAAGTACCTCCTAATAACTGCCGTGCTTCAGGTTGCTTATTGTCGTGCACACATTGCACAATCTCACCAACACTTTGATGAAACTCAGCATGGGCTATTTTAAGCTCTTTATACTCGCGCATATGCGCGTGTTTTTGTGCTTGACCATAAATCCAACCCCCTAACGGACACTGGTCATCACGACATACTTTTTCAACTTCTAAATGCTCATCTGATTTACCTGATACATAATTCACTAAACGATTTTTCCATTTAATATGCGCTTGTGTGGCATCAGCAAATGAGAATTTTGTTTCTGAATTTCCTTTAGCAACTTGCGTGTTTAGTGTATTACTTGGTTTACGCATTGGGCTGTTACTTGCGCGACGGTTGTTAGTCACTTGATTGCCACCATTTAACTTAAACTCGTTCACGGTATCCATTAATGTCACCGCTTGCTCAACCAGTGATTCAGCAGCAGCAGCAGCTTCTTCTACTAGAGCAGCATTTTGCTGTGTCACTTCATCCATGCTGGTAATGGCAGAATTTACTTGGTCAATACCAGCGCTTTGTTCAATAGAAGCAGCAGTAATTTCACCCATAATGTCAGTCACACGTTGCACTGAACTCACAATCTCTTGCATGGTTTTACCAGCATTTTCAACTTGCACGGTGCCTTCTGCCGTTTTGCTGACAGAGTCCGTAATGAGTTCTTTAATCTCTTTAGCAGCACTGGCTGAACGTTGGGCCAGATTA
>JAKQJG010000307.1 GCA_029561305.1 Bacteroidota bacterium
CCTCATTTTAAAACTAATCTTTGGAGATAAAACGATGTTGACAAAAAAACATGTATTAGGTGTTGCGGCCTGCGTTGCAATGGCCTTGCCAATGCTTGCATCTGCCGCCGCAGACCAAGAAGCAGCAATGAAAGATTCAAATAACTGGCTACACCCACGTGGCCAGCATGATAACCAAGGCTACAGCAAGTTATCACAAGTAAATAAGGCAAATGTTAAAAAGCTAAAAATGGCTTGGTCATTCTCAACCGGTGTTAACCGTGGCCATGAAGGTTCACCAGTGATTGTGGGTAATATGATGTATATTCATACCGCATTCCCAAACAACGTATACGCACTTGACTTAAACGACAATCAAAAAATCGTTTGGTCATATTTCCCAAAACAAGACCCATCAGTACAAGCCGTATTATGCTGTGATAACGTCAGCCGCGGTATGGGTTATGGCGACGGTAAAGTTTTCTTGCAACAAAATGACGGTAATTTGGTCGCCCTTGACGCTAAAACCGGTGCTAAAGTTTGGTCTGTTTTAAACACAGATCCAAAAGTGGGTGCAACTAACACTAACGCTGCGCACGTAATTAAAGACAAAGTGCTTACAGGTTGTTCAGGTGCCGAGTTCGGCGTACGCTGCTTTATCGCTGCATACAACATCAAAGACGGTTCATTGGCATGGAAAGCTTACTCAACAGGCCCAGATGCTGAAACTTTAATTGGTGAAGGTTTTAACAAAGATACCCCTGAGTACAGTGCATTATCAGTTTACCAAGACGTAAACGGTGGTAACAAAATTGGCGGTTCATTCAAGCCGCTTCCACACGACCAATTAAAAATTGGTGAAAAAGAACTAGGCACACGTACATGGTTGAAACCACAAGCTGTTAAAGATGGCTGGCAACATGGCGGCGGCTCTGTGTGGGGTTGGTGGCCGTATGATGCACGTACCAACTTAGTTTACTACGGCATCGGCAACCCCTCTGTTTGGAACCCAGATGTACGTCCAGGCGACAACAAATGGTCTATGTCAGTATTTGCACGTGATTTAGACACAGGCATGGCGCGTTGGGGCATGCAAATGACGCCGCATGACGAGTGGGATTACGACGGCGTGAATGAAGTGATCTTGTTTGACAAAGCAGGTAAAACCTATGCTTGGCACCATGACCGTAACGGTTTTGCCTACACTTGGAATGCGCATACAGGTAAATTAGTGGCTGCTGAAAAAGTGCACCCATTTGTTAACTGGGCCACTGGTGTAGATTTAAAAACAGGCGTGCCTAACAAAACAGCAAACGCATCTACCCACCAAGATTACAACGCTAAAGGCATCTGCCCAGCAGCATTGGGTACAAAAGACCAACAACCTGCAGCTTATAGCCCACGCACAGGTTTAATGTATTCACCATTGAACCATGTTTGTATGACATATGAGCCAGTTGAGTCTAAATACGTTGCTGGTCAACCATGGGTGGGTGCTACATTGACCATGTTCCCAGGCCCAGATGGCGTGATGGGTGGCTTTGCTGCTTACGACCCAATGACCAACAAAAAAGTATGGTACAACAAAGAGAAATTCTCTGCTTGGGGTGGCGTGTTAACTACAGCAACTGAT
>JAKQJG010000319.1 GCA_029561305.1 Bacteroidota bacterium
CAAACAAATTAAAGCTATTACAATTGTGTTACGCATCTTTGTATTTTAAAAATCAAATGTACGGACAGAAATTGAATCAACCCGTTAAAGATACAGAGCTTGTACAGAAGGTTTTTGCTGCCAATGCTGAAAATTTTAACAGTATTGCACTGGAGATTTTCAACTTTCAGTTCCATCATAACCGGGTGTACAACGAATATTGCCGGCTATTGAAAATTGTACCCGGGGATATTACAAATATGGCCCACATTCCATTTCTCCCTATCCATTTCTTTAAAACCCATTCCGTTGTTTCAACCAGTTTTGAACCTGCAGCCATTTTTGAAAGCAGTGGTACTACCCAAAACATTAACAGTAAACATAGGGTGAAAGATCTGACCCTGTATGAAAATAGTTTTACCAGGACATTTGATTTATTTTATGGAGTTCCCGGAGACTGGTGCATTATCGGGCTGCTTCCCTCCTATCTCGAAAGACAGCAATCTTCCCTGGTGGTTATGGTTGACAAACTGGTTCAACTAAGTCATCATCCCTGCAGCGGTTTTTACCTCAATGAATTTGACAAATTACAAGCTGTTATAATGGAACAGGAAAAACGGAAGCAGAAAACTTTGCTCATTGGTGTCACTTTTGCATTATTGGATTTTGCAGAACTTTTCCCGATGAAACTCGGGCATACCATCATTATGGAGACAGGCGGCATGAAGGGCCGGAGAAAAGAAATGACAAGACAGCAGGTACATGAAAATTTAAGGAAGGCTTTTCAACAAGAAAATATACACTCGGAATACGGCATGACGGAATTGTTGAGCCAGGCTTATTCCAGTGGCAATGGCATTTTTAAAACGGCTCCCTGGATGAAAGTATTGTTAAGGGAAGAAGACGATCCGTTTGCCGTGTATGATAAGGCTGACAAATCGATCAACGGAGCCATTAATATCATTGACCTGGCCAATATTTATTCCTGCAGTTTTATTGCAACGGAAGATGCCGGAAAGTTATATCCTGATGGGAGCTTTGAAGTGATGGGGAGACTGGATAATACGGATGTGAGAGGGTGCAGCCTGATGGCGGTTTAAAACGTTCCTGTTTTCTTGTTGCTCGTTTTGTTGATTCAAGATCCGGAGGCTTTGTAAGCATGAGCCTGGCACAACGGGAAACAAGAAATGAACTATCCCAACGCCTGCACAATATCATTCAGTATATCATCCACATGTTCCAGGCCTGCAGAAATCCGTATAAGCCCCGGCGTGATGCCTGTAGCCAACCGTTCTTCTTCCGTGAGTTTTGCATGAGTAGTACTGGCGGGATGAGAAGCGATACTCCTGGTGTCGCCCAGGTTGGCAGTGAGTGATAACATCTGCAGGCGGTCTAAAAATTTTCTGCCGCTTTCCAACCCACCTTTCAGATCAAAGCAAACAATACCGCCGCCGTTTTTCATTTGTTTTATGGCAATATGGTGTTGTGGATGTGATGGCAGAAAAGGGTATCTTAAGGTGGCAATGGCGGGGTGCTCTTGTAATGTCTCTGCAATCTTTAACGCATTGGATGCATGTCGTTCCATCCTTACATCTAAAGTTTCCAGGCTCTTACTAAGTATCCATGCATTGAAAGGTGAAAGTGCAGGACCAGTACTTCTGCAGAATAAATAAATATCGTTTATAAGTTCTTTTTTGCCGACAACCACACCTCCCAAAACCCTTCCCTGACCATCCAGCCATTTGGTGGCAGAATGAATCACCAGGTCGGCACCAAAATCAATGGGCCGCTGGCACACCGGCGTAGCAAAACAATTATCTACATTTAGTAACAGGTTGTATTTTTTAGCAATGGTATTTACAAATGCAAGATCAACCAGTGCCAGCCCCGGGTTGGTCGGCGTTTCGAGGTAGATCATTTTTGTATTGGGTTTCACCGCAGCCTCCCATTCTTCCGGTTTATCGGCGCTCACGTACGTATACCCGATACCGTAATTGGGCAGGTATTTTTTTATTACTGTTTGTGTACTGCCAAAGATGGAATTGCAAACAAGCAAATGATCGCCTTTTTTCAAAAAAGTCATAAAGGAAGCAAACACGGCACTCATCCCTGATGCGGTTGCATACCCGGCTTCAGCACCTTCCAGCGCCACCATTTTATCAGTAAACTCCTGTACGTTTGGATTGCTGAAACGGCTGTAAATATTATCATCCGATTCGTCTGCAAACGCTGCCCGCATTTCTTCTGCATTGTCAAAACAAAAACTGCTGGTGAGAAACAAGGGAGCCGAATGCTCCATTTGATTTGTGCGCTCAGTCTGGATACGTATGGCTTCGGTAATGGGATGCTTCAATGAGGATGTTTTATTTAAGATGTAAGAACCAAGATGTAATATTTAATAAAAGAATTAATAGCGATCGCTGATAATCATCACGGGTTCACTACCACCACCTCCCAGCTCAGTTTTGTACCGCCCCTTCGCAAGGTTTCGGCAACAGAACAATATTTATTCATCGAGAGATCACAGGCCCTCTCTGCTTTTTCTTTATCTATATTTCCCGTGAGGGTAAAGACCACTTTTACATTTTCCCAAAGGGAAGGTTCTTTTCCTTTCTCCCGGTCGCCGGCAATATGAATGGAAAAGTCTTTCACTTCCTGGCGTTGCTTTTTTAATATCATTACGATATCAATTGCACTGCACCCTCCTATTCCCATCAGGAGCATCTGCATAGGCCGGATACCAAAATTTGAACCACCTGTTTCATCACTGGTGTCCATCCTCACCGTATGCCCTTTGGCATCTGTACCCTCAAAACCAAAATCGCCCTGGAGCCTTTTTAGATTTACTTCTATCATACAGTAAAATTTTATACAAATATAATTGCTGCAAAACTTTTACGAAACGTAATTTTCCAAAATAGAAAGTACTTTACCGGAGCATTCAACCGCAATCAATGTAAAAAATAATACAACCAGCATCTTACACATGCGTTCGCTGTTGTGCTGCCTCCCGTCCATTAGCTGGCAAGCATTTACTCAGCATTACTGCTTATACCTGGCACAACACAGTAAATCATGATTCCTGCTTTCATTAAAAGTTAAGTACTTTTTAATTTGAATTGCTATTACTTTGCAATGCATTGTATAAATCTCCATGAATTATTTTCAATACCCTCATCCATTTAACTTAGAAGACGGCAACCAGTTGCCGGAGCTCACTATTGCCTATAAAACTTATGGGAAACTGAATAAAGAAAAAAACAATGTAGTGTGGATCTGCCATGCATTGACTGCCAATGCAGAAGTGGATGACTGGTGGCCGGGTGTAGTAGGCAAAGGTCATATCATTGACCCGGAAAGGTTTTTTATTGTTTGCGCAAACATATTGGGCTCCTGTTACGGAAGCACCGGCCCACTCAGCATCAATCCGGCAACGGGTGAGCCTTATTACAGCCAGTTTCCATTCATTACCATCAGGGACATGGTAAATGCGCATATCCTGCTCCGTAAGCAGCTGGGCATTGAAAAGATATTCCTGCTGGTAGGCGGCAGTATGGGAGGGTACCAGGCAATGGAATGGTGTATCATGGAAAAAAATATTGCGGAACGGCTGGTATTGCTGGCTACTTCGGCCAGTGAAAGCGCCTGGGGCATTGCCACTCATACGGCCCAAAGGCTGAGTATTGAAGCAGACGGCACCTGGAAAAATCCTGCTGCAGATGCCGGAGCCAATGGATTAAGGGCGGCCAGGGCAATTGGCATGCTGACATACCGTAACTATAACATCATGGTGCAAAAACAATCTGATGGGGACGCTGATAAACTGGATAATTTTAGGGCATCTTCTTATATACGGTACCAGGGTGATAAATTAGTCAGGCGGTTTAATGCCTATAGTTACTGGCTGCTTACGAGGAGCATGGACAGTCATAATATTGCAAGGGGAAGAGGTAAGGCTGCTGAAGTTTTAAAAACCATAACCCAGTCCACACTGATATTTGGTATAAGCAGTGATATTCTTTGCCCCTTATGCGAACAGGAATTCTTAGCAACCCATATTCCCACTGCAACGCTCATCAACATCGATTCCGAGTACGGTCACGACGGTTTTATGGTGGAAAACGAGCAAATAACCTTGCATCTTAGTACCTGGTTACAGTAAATAAAATACCATTCTCTACTTTTTTAGTAGAATAATTGACAGCAGGTGAACCAATTATGGTTTGTAACTGTTTATTTACATAAAATTTACAGGAATAGTTTATTCAATGTTTAAACATTATTATATCTTCGTTACATAAATTAAAAATATGATACCGCAGGCAGGACGTAAAAAAGGATTGGTAAAAAAATTATTGATAGGTTCGGTGGCATTATTGTTGATTGGTGGCGGGTTGGCATGGTATTCATTTACAAAAGGATTTGATGATACCTCTACCATAGAGGCAGACTATACCGTAAATGCCAGTGGCTTTTTAGATGAATTCAGGGTTAATGGATCATTCAATAAAGAAGCGAATGTAAAATATGCCGAAAAGATCATTGCTGTAAATGGCAGGGTATCAAACGTGGAAGCAGCAGACACCACCCTTAACCTAAAGATAGAAAATGCAGAGGGTGCCTATATTGCGTTTGCATTTCAACAAAAAGACCAGGAAGCGGTGCAACATATTAAAGCGGGTGACAGTGTTACAATAAAAGGCTCTTGTAATGGAGGAAGTTTTAGCAATATATTAGGCGTACCCTACATCACTTTTAAAAGAAGCTCACTTATTAAACTACATAAATAAAAACAACAAAAATGAAAAAAACAACCTTGTTCCTGGCGCTTACGCTTTCTGCAGGCTTATTGTTTGCACAAAAGAAAACAACCACCGCAGCTACTGTAAAATTTGATGCTGCCACTCCATCAGATGCCCTGCCAGTTGCTGAAAACAAAACGGTGATTGCTGCATTAGATACAAAAACCGGCACTGTTGCATTTGAAGCGCAGGTAAAAGGTTTCACATTTGGTAATGCTATGATGCAGGACCATTTTAACAGCCCTAAATGGTTTGATTCAGAAAAAAATCCAACGGCTTCTTTTAATGGAAAGATCACCAACCTGGATAAAGTAAAATTTGACAAGGATGGCACGTATGCTGTTGCTATTGAAGGAGAGCTTACCTTAAAGGGTATCAGCAAACCTTTAAACGGTAAAGCTACCCTGGTTGTAAAAGGCAGCGCTATTCATGCAGCATCTGACTTTACTATTAAACTGGCAGATTATGATGTAAGCAATGCCGGGGGTAAAGTGGCAGATGAACCTAAGATTACTGTGAGTGCAGATTTTAAATAAGCGTTTTGGGTATATAACTAAAAGCTACGCCTTGAGGGCGTGGCTTTTTCATTTACTTAAATAGATTTTTCTTCCTTTAAATACTCCTTTCTCACACCATCTATCAAATCATCCTGGTGAAGAGAGTCCCTTCCCTTTTCATAAGCCTGTAACGTAGCTGCCTGCACAGCATTTAAGATCGATGCACCACTCATCTCATATTTTTTCGCCAGCAACTGCAGGTCAACCGATGCATCAGGCAACAGGCTGGATGGCATCGACTTTTGCCAAAGCACTAGCCGCTCTTCTGTGTTGGGCATCGGGAAATGAATAATAGAATGAAAACGGCGTATAAAAGCATCATCCAGGTTGCTTTTGAAATTGGACGCCAGTATCAGCAGCCCGGGATAATCTTCAATTCGCTGCAGCAGATAACTTACTTCCTGGTTGGCATATTTATCATGACTGCTCTGCACATTGGTACGTTTGCCAAATAAGGCATCCGCTTCATCAAAAAACAATATCCAGTTCTTTGATTCAGCCCTGCGGAAAACTGATTCTAAATTCTTTTCTGTTTCACCTATATATTTAGACACTACCTGTGACAGGTCAATCCGGTAAACATCTTTTTCAAACTGCTTGCCTAATAATGCTGCCGTTAATGTTTTACCTGTGCCGGACGGACCATGAAACAATACCCGGTATCCTGGTTTTACTTTTCGTTTCAGGTTTTCATCTTTGAATAACTGGTTGTGATGGGTAAGCCATACGGCGATATCATTTACCTGTTGTGCAGTCTGCTCGTTCAGCACTGCATCTTCCGGTTTCATTTCTGTTATTATTTTTTTGGCGGGAAAATCCAGTCCAAATCTTGGTGCTGTTTCTTTGTTGAGTAATATCCTGTCAACCCATTCCTGCGCCATAATGATCCTGCCGCTCATTACAGGTTCTCCTTCCTTCACCGGCTCAAGCCATAATATATTTTGTTTGTAAAAAAAATGTTCGTTGGAAAAATAGTCATGCACTTTTAATCTCTCTTCTATATCTGTACCTGCTAAAATAAATTGTGCCGTTTCACCTGTTGGCAACATGCTGCGGTGATTGGTAGCTTTTACACCGCCAAATTCGGGGAAGTCGCCACCGGAGGGCAGGTGTTCCTGTATAATGCTTTCGAAAAAGTTGGGCTGGATGTGGGGGACGAGGGCGAGGAGGAGGATGACACACTCCTGTTGTGAAAAACGTATTTCTGCTTTGGGGAATTTTATTCGATCATTAAAAAGGTCAGCGATTTTTCGAGACGTTTCTGACAGAAAAAACCTGCTTTTCTTGGTAAAATAGTTTTGAAATTGCTGAGAAAGCAATTCTTCAAAATCTTCAAAAGCAGTTTTAAAAAAGCTGTACTCTTTAATCATTATTCGGTGCTGTTGCATCAGTTGAATTTTAAATTTCTGTTTTCAGCTTCTCAACCATTGAGTCTGCTTCAGCTTCATATGGGTACGAAAATGTAAGATAGTAACATTTTTCTCCTGCTATATTTTCCTGTTCCTGAGTCGGCATACCATGCTCGGGGTAGTATTTACGCTTACAGTCTTCAAACTCCTTTTTCCTGGACTCTGAAGGAAGAAGGCCGGTATATTTATAATTCTCCAGTTCCTTTTTAAAGAACATCACTTTAGCGATCAACTCTGCAGCTATACTTGAAACCTCTGAAAAATTTTGTTCTGAAAGCCGGGGAAAGCGTGTGTCAATATTATCATACAAATTCTTATTTAACTGGTAGCAAGGACTTGTTGAATTACTAATCATTTCCGTAAATTCAGTAGTAATATATTCCTTGCCCTCTGCAAATTCGGTATCCTTGAGCATTACCAGCATCTTAATAGCACTATCTCCAATCATTTTCTTTTGTTCCTCAATCGCTTTTTTATCGGCTTTTGCACTCTCCTCCTTAGCAGTTTCTATTATAAATTTTAGTGCATGGCCCGCAATTATTAAGGGACTTTTTTTAGTAAGATCAATTAATGTCTCCAGTAAAAGACCACCAATTTTTCCCACCCAGTCGATTTCCTCTTCCGTATTAAACATACTATCCACAAGCGGACGAACTTTATCGATAAGATAGGGAGTCCACGAGTCAATATTAGAGGCTAATCGTGTATTATAGTTTTCTTTATCATGAACACGATCCGAGTACCTTCTATACCTGTCTTTGCAGGAAATAAATTTCTTTGTAAAAATCTTTTCCTTATGTGCAGGATTCTGTATTACATGCGCCAGTTCATGCGCCATTAGTTTTTTTCCTGCACTTGACTCTTCGTTATACTCTCCTTCATTAAAGACAATATTATTTCCGATAGTATATGCTTTTGCGTTTACAGCTTTGGCAGATTCAGCCGCTTCTCTGTCAGTATGCACTTTTACATTGCTGAAATCAAATCCCATTCTTTTAGAAAAGAAATGATTTGTTTTTGCAGGTAATGGATTGCCTCTGCCATTTAATGAATTGACATAGCTGCTTACATTGGCACCGCCTCCTGCAGAACCTGGAGCGTCTTTTTTCTGCAGTCTTTCTTCTTCCTTGTTGCCTGCAGAACGTTCCAGTTTTTCGTCGTCCTTCTTCATCAGTTTTTTTTCATCCTCCTTTTTATCAGCAACCCTTTGCAGTTTTTCTTCTTTTTCACAACCGGCACATTTGCGTTGTATCAGGGTCGCCGGCTGAAAAAATGTTGCCTGCGTTGCATTGCCAAAGAAGGATTGTTCCTGCTGGTTTTCTTTTTT
>JAKQJG010000340.1 GCA_029561305.1 Bacteroidota bacterium
TATCATCCCCGGCCACACATTGATTGATCACCGCCTGCAGATCAGTACCAGCCGTTGCCCAGCTTGTATAGGGCGCAGCGGGGGTAAGATTGGCAATATTTACGTACCGGATTGCTGCCTGGCTTTTGTTATAACACAAAATGAATAAAATAAAAAACATCTTTAAATAAGCGGAGCAAAGAAGATGTAAAGATTTTTTCATACCCTGTTTATTTAACTATTCACAACCTGTTTACAAAAGGGTTTTCCGGATAAATGATCCTGCCATTATCTTACTTCAAATCTGCAGCAAAGGGCAGCCGGTGGCAATACCACATTGGATGATTTTTTGCAACGCTGCAGTAGTATACATTGGTTTCAATTAAGGCAATACACTGCCTTCACAGCTTTTCAACTGCACCCGTATTTTATAAATTTGAAAATGACTAAAGGGTATCAGGAAACAGCACCCAGCTGCTTTTTAAAATCCGCATGGTTCCAGTTGATATGGATATGCTCAATTTTATTATCGGGATTTAAACGGAAGATGAAGATATGGTCACTGTCGAAGGATAAACCTTTGCTGGGTATATCGGCAAAGTCTTTTGATTGCTTGCCTCGGATCACCACCTGGCATTGTACGGTGTTCTCATCGGTGGCAACAGCTGCGTCTAAAGTATTATCTATATTGGGGAAGCTATCTATCAATCCGGACCAGATGGCTTTGCCGAGTTCAACAATTTTACCATGCCCACCATCGCCCAGGGGTTCAAAAAACACCGTGCCTTCTGGGTCGCAGAAGCTGAGCATTTTTTCTACACTGCGTTGCTGGTAAGCAAACATAAATTCCACACAGGCATTTTTTAGGCTAAGTGCTTTTTGTTCTGCGGCTACTGTTGTCATGATAGTGATTTTTAACGGTGATAAATTTTTGATAGAACAAAACTACCGCATGCCCGGCTAACGCCATTGTAAAACTGCGGCAAAGCCATTGTAAAAATGCGGCAATTTAATCCAGTGGCTGGCCGGTTGGTTTGTC
>JAKQJG010000358.1 GCA_029561305.1 Bacteroidota bacterium
TGTTCTTTCTCCCAATAAATAATCGCTTACGCCAATCTCTTCTGTGGTTACACCAAACACTTTGCCCAGCGAGGGGTTGTGCAGGTCAATATCCACCAGGGCTACTTTCTTTCCCGTCATAGCAAGACTAACAGCAAGGTTGGCAGCCACAAAGCTCTTTCCTTCGCCGGGAAGGCTGGACGTAACCAGTATTTTTTTATGATAAGAATCAATACCAAGGAACAGGAGCGATACCCTTACCTTCCTGAACTCTTCGGCAATAAAACTTCTTTTGCCGGGTTCGAGTACCAGTGAAGTTTTAGCTTTATTAAAAACAATTTCGCCAATAACAGGAATAGAGGTGAGGCCTTCAATTTCTTTACGGTATAAAATTTTGTTGTTAAGCATTTCCCTGCCATTCACAAATACGATCGGTAACAGCAACCCTAAGATCAGCGCCGCGGCATAAATAAGGTTTGTATTGGGGCTTACCGGGCTGCCACCAGCCTTGGCGTTGTTGATCACTTTTGCATCGGTATTGGTAGCGGTATAAGAAAGCATACTTTCTTCTTTCTTTTGCAACAGGAAAGAATAAATACCCTGCTGGATACCCTGGTCACGGCTTACTTCCAAATATTCTCTTTCTTTTTGAGGAATACTTCCCAATGTGCTGCTAAAATTAGCTCTGGTAGTGGCAAAATTATTCCTGGTAGATTCCAGGTTTTTGATCTGTGTCTGGATATTACTGACAATATTGGGCCTGATCTGGTTAATTTGATCTTTCAATTGAGTGATTAAAGGATGCCCTTCACCAACCGATTTTCGCATTCTTTCCAGTTCGAGTTGCATATTGGTAAGTTGGGTCATTTGAGTAGTAAGCCCCTGGTCCGAAATGCCCATAGCAATGGGCAGTATCCCAATATTTTCATTGGATGTCACTGTCTTTTTTAGGTCGGCAAGAGATTTTAACTGCGATTCTGTTTCCATTATCTTACCCTCGCTGCTGATCATACCCTGTAAAGAAGATGAACTTTGACTATTTAGATCAACTGCACCTCTTTGAGCTCTGAAATCTTTTACTTTTCTCTCGATTGAATCAAGACTCGCCCTGGCGTCATCTAATCTCGAGTCAATAAGGGCAATGGTATTTTTTACAAGGTTGTTTTTTTCTGCTACTGCAGCCCTGTCATAATAATAAATCAATTCGTTTAAAATGTCTTCTGCTCTCTCGGGAATATCATCCCGGAATTTTAAATTCACAACGCTGGCTGTTTTGCTCGA
Source organism: Bacteroidota bacterium (assembly GCA_029561305.1). Lineage (GTDB taxonomy): Bacteria > Bacteroidota > Bacteroidia > Chitinophagales > Chitinophagaceae > Ferruginibacter. The sequence goes on from JAKQJG010000358.1 coordinate 1,261, forward strand.
TGCATCCACTTTAAGTCCGCTCGACAATGAGCTGCTTACGGTGGATACTTTTTTGAGATCAAAAAAGAAAGGTTTGTTACCGGTATTTCCGTTGAAACGTTTATTTTCCAGGAACATCAGTTCTCCATACGAGGTCTTTACCCACTCGTTCAATGGGTAAGCATTCTTACTTTTGACAATAACTTTTTGCGTGCTGCTGTCGAAGCTGATGGGAACTTTATCTGCTTTCTTTAATTTAAATGGATCCTTAGCCTTTATATAAACAGGACAATTGGCATAAGCAGACTGAATGCGCAGTTTTCCCTCCTGGGAAATAGGTGCGTAGAGGCAAAGTTTTACAACCACACTATCTAAAAGATTCTGCGACTTTAAAACCTCGAGTTCATTATCTACGGTTTTACTTGTATTGATTGGATCGGTTTGTTCAAGTGTTTTGGATTCTGTTCCACCGCGATTTTTATCGTACAGCATAATCTTGGCATCAGCCTCATACTTAGGTATTGCATACCTGATATAGAAATAGGCTCCTGCGATAGCCATTCCCAGGCATATTAAAAACAACGGCCAATAGCTGATGTACCCTGCCAATACCTGGCTTAATTGTGCTTCTTCCTTCGGGGGCATTTTTCCTGCTGCAGCTCTCGGTTGCATATGCTTACTTTAATGTGTTAATTATCTTAATCTGTCTATTACTAAAACCAATACTGAAATAGCACTTAAAACCGGGCCAATTATCAAACGTGTTCTGTCAACACTGGCAGCCCTGTTATTAGTGGTCTCTACATACACCACGTCATTTGGTTGCAGGTAATAATAGGGTGACTGAAGAAAAGTGCTGGAGCCCAGATTGAGCCTGGTTACATTCTTTTTGCCATCTACTTCCCGGATCACCATTACATTACTCCTGTTCCCAAATGGCGTTATATCACCAGCTGAGCCCAGGGCTTTTAGTAAAGTGATTTTCTCTCTGCCAACAGAAATTACGGAGGGCTTGGCAACTTCGCCCAGGATGGTTATTTCATAGCTTGAAAACCTGACGTCCACCATCGCATTCAGCAGCAATCTTTTATCATCTATTTCTTTTAAAATATTCTGTCTTAGCTGTTGCCTTGTGAGGCCAGCTGCTTTCACTGCTCCAATTAAAGGCAACACTATAAATCCTTCGCTATCAACCTGGTATCCGGCTACACCTTCATCTCTGCCCATTTTGTGGTCATTGGGCACATTAAAAAATTTGTATACATTTTCATCCGGCGTTGGGCTGGTGATATGAACGCTTAGCACCTCATTTTTTAGAATTATTCTATCCGTATTATCCTGCGGGCTAGACATTAAAGACGCCTGTTTCACATTTTCAAGGTCGGTGAAGTAGACCATTTTCCTATAGTTGGTACAAGAAGTGCCGACAATTATGGCTATGGCAAAGACTAATAAGCCATGCATTTTTTTAATCATAAATATGGATTGTGACGGTTAGTATTAAGCATTAACGAAAAAAAAGAGTAATTCTTATACTGCAAAAGCAAATGATACTGCGCCAGTTGTGGCTGCCCTGCCGGAGGAGGGGTGTACAGGGATATAATATGTAATTGTTTCTTTGGCAAATAAATTAATTTTCAAAAGGTTTAGGTATGGGGTAAGTCCGGTTACAAATACCTTCCGGAACCCGGTAAAAGTACTTTAATATTTAAATGTATCCAATTTTTGGAACTTGTATTAAATATAATTAAACATTGACAGCTGATATAGAACCAGGCCTGTGGTTACTTTTTTAAAAATTCAAGCGCACGGGAAATCATATCATCCTTTGTGTTCAGCACTTTATAAAGGCCATCGTTTCTCCAAAGCTGGCGGGCAATAGCCGCTTTTAAGCGAAGTTGCAGCTCCTCTTTTTCTTTTTGTGAGATCATTTGGAGGTTTACCGAATCTTTAAGCGACAAGGTTTCAAACTGTTGCCAGTCTGCAGGTGCCAGTACCAGTCTGTTGCTAAAATCGTCTATGGTTTTATAGGAATTTAATATTGACTTGTTTTGCATAAAGTATTGATATGCAAACATCGTGATGGTTCCGCTTAAATATAATTTTGAATAAGCCATGGAGCATTGATTGCTGTCTACTGGTACAAATATATCTGGGCTGATCCCTCCACCACCATACAGCAGCTTACCGGATGGTGTTTTGTATTTTTTAGTAGTGTCATTTTTTACAGAGTCTATACACAGCACTTCACCGTCTTTAAACCGGTTCATTATTTCATCATAATAAGCTTTACCACCTTTGTTATAAGGCCGCTGGATGCTTCTTTCAAGTGGTGTATAATAGCGGGCTACCGTAAGCCTGACCGCACTGCCATCACCCAGGTCATATTGTTCCTGCACCAATCCTTTGCCAAAACTACGGCGGCCAATAATGGTGGCCCTGTCCCAATCCTGCAAGGCGCCCGCTAAAATTTCGCTGGCACTGGCCGAACCTTCATCGCAAAGCAACACCAGCTTTCCCTGTTCAAATAAGCCCGGCCGTTTGCAACGGAACTCCTTGCGGGGAAAATGCGAGCCTTGTGTATAAGTAATCAGTTTATCACCCTCTAAAAATTCATCGGCCACTTCTACTGCCTGGTCCAATACACCGCCACCATTGCCGCGAACATCCATGATAAGCTTTTGCAGTCCTTCGCTCTTTAACTTATCCAGTGACTGCATAAATTCCCTGTAGGTAACCTGGCTGAATTTGTTAAGGCGGATATACCCGATACCTGGTTCTATCATATAGGCAGCATCCACACTGCTTACTGCTATAATGCCTCTTTTAACGCTGATCTTTTTTCTTTCGGTGCCACGCAGGATGTCGATGCTAACCTCAGTGGCATTGCGGCCCCTCAGTAATTTTCTTATCTTATCGTACTTCACCTTTACGCCGGCTACAGCGCTGTCATTTACTTTTAGAAACTTGTCGCCCGCCTGCATACCGGCTTTAAATCCCGGACCATCAGCAATTACATGCAGGATATTGATCGTATCATCAATCACGTCGTATTCTACACCGATACCAAAAAAGTTACCGGCGATATCGTCATTTGATTCCTGCACATCACTGGCTTCTATGTAAACTGAGTGTGGGTCAAGTTTACCAAGGATGGCAGTGATAGCCGTATCGGTAAGGTCACTTAGCTTTACCTCGTCTACATACCTGGCTTTAACCAGGTCTATCAATTCTTGTAATGGCTGGGTTTTATCAACAGAAAAAAAAGGTTTGCCGGGCATTCCGTCCCTCATGCGGTAGCCGATCATCATACCAACTATAAGGGTTATGCTGAATAAAAGAGGTAGCCAGATGGTGGTTTTCTTATTACTATCCATGTTTTTCTCGTGGGCACGAAAATAAATGAAATGCAGTGAACTGCAGTTGTTATGTTTAATGAATGGTAATAGAGTAATTTTTTAATGGTGTAAGCGATAATTTACTTAATTTGATAAGAAATTTATAAAACCCCTATAATGTCCATTAAACTAATTGCAGACAGCGGCTCCACTAAGACAGAATGGTGCCTGTTGGACGGGAAAAAGAAAAAGACAATCGTTACACAGGGTATTAGTCCCTATTTTTTAACTGCACAGCAAATACAGGAACTGCTGGAAAGGGAATTAAAGCCGAAAGTAAAAAGCAGCCCGGATGAAATTTTTTATTATGGCACTGGCTGCTCCAATCCTGCCAATGTGAAAGCAATAAAGACGGCTTTGCAAAACGTGTTTGGGAAAATAAAAATTTCTGTGGACCATGACCTGATGGGTGCCGCAAGGGCACTTTGTGGTAATGAGCCCGGCGTAGCCTGTATATTGGGAACCGGTTCCAATTCCTGCTTTTTTAATGGGAAGCGCATTGTAAAAAACAGTCCGGGCCTTGGATTTATCCTGGGGGATGAGGGAAGTGGCGCCTTTCTCGGGAGAAAAGTGGTGCAGCATTTTCTATACAACACTTTTGATCCTGACCTGATGGACCGCTTTAACGCTAAATACAATACCAATGCAATAGAAATACTGGAAGCTGTTTATAAAGGACCGTTGCCCAACCGTTACCTGGCCAGCTTTGCAGCATTTTTAGCTGAGAACAGGGGACACTATATGATAGAGAATATAATAGAAGACAGTTTTAATGATTTCTTCTTTAATCATCTTTATAAATATAAAGAAAGCTGGACCCATCCAATCCATTTTATTGGCAGCGTGGCGTATGGTTTCAAAGATGTTTTAAAAGATATGTGCCAGAACTATGAACTGCAATTGGGGCGGGTTTTAAAGCAACCCATGGATGGCCTGGTGAAATTCCACGGACAAATGCAAGGGTTAAAATAATAACCGCTGGTCACATTTCGTTTACAAACTGGTAAAAAAATCTTGTTTTTGATTTTTAACTTTATTAATTTACGACATAAAACAAAACTCTACTTATATGAAAGGCAAATTTTTACTCACCGCATCTCTCGTTTCTCTTTCCCTATGCTCCGCCGCCCAAAACGCCAGAACCTATGCAATTACGGGTAAGAGTAATAACAATTTCCTTTGGGCCGATATCAAACAGATTGACATGGCAACCGGCAAGGTTGTAAAAACACTGTTTGAGTCGGATAAAACCCCCTTCAAAGTAAAAAGTCTTGATAATACAGCTGATAAAGTACAGGTTGCAAATCCCACCGGCTATGGTGTGGCGGCCTGTGCAATTGATGAAAGACATGGCAGGCTTTATTTTGCACCGATGCATTTCTCGGACATCCGCTACCTGGACCTGGATAAGGATGACGCCAATTTTACCGTGGTAAAAAAGAATATTATTCCCCTTGCGCAAGGCAATGTATACCAGAGTGAAGAAAACCATATTACAAGGATGGTGATTGCTGCTGACGGTTACGGTTATGCGCTTACAAATGATGCCAATCACCTGATCCGCTTTACTACCGGCAAAAGACCCGTAGTGGAAGATTTGGGTGCATTGATCGATGCAGAAGAAAACAAGGGCATTTCCATTCACAACAAATGTACCAGCTGGGGTGGCGATATGCTGGCCGATGCTTTTGGCAAGCTGGTAATTATTTCAGCTAACCATAATGTTTATTCAGTAGATGTAAAAACAAAAGTGGCTACGCATACAGGTGTTATCACCGGATTGCCAGGCAACTACAGCACCAACGGAGCTGTTGTTGACAATGAAGGAAATGTAATCGTAAGCAGCGCCAATGTGTTTGAAGGCCTGTATCGTGTAAACTTTAAAGACCTGAAAGCCGAAAAAGTTGCCAGCACCGAAAAGGCTTTTAATGCCAGTGACCTTGCCAACAGCAATATGCTGCTGCAGGCTGAAAAAGATGCTGCATCCAAGTTTAACATACCCAACACCGTTATGCCAGACCTTGCTGCTGACGGAGATGCTGCAGTATTCCCTAATCCTGCTACCGGCAACCAGTTTAACGTAAGGTTCAATGGACAAAAAGCAGGCAGGTATACAATTATGTTTACCGATCTTGCCGGAAGGACATTGCTCACAAAAGTGGTGGCTGTTGTTAGTCCTGTTCAAATTGAAAATGTTCGCTTAACAAATAAAACTGCAAGAGGAACTTACTTGGTAAAAGTGGTTGATGAAAATAAGCAACTTGCTTTTTCTGAAAGAGTTGTTTTGCAATAACTTTTGATTATTATGGGTTGTAAGAGTGAAAGCTTCCCTTAACGGGAGGCTTTTGCTTTTTAAACAGGATGAGCCCAAATATTCGAAAGCAGTCAAAAGCACATTTCGTTAAAGTTCCGAACGGCCCATTGAGATGGTAAGCTTTCAATTTCCGGTAACAAGGAAATATTATTTCACCTAATTACGACAGATACTGGTAGAAACAGCTTTAGCAGAAGAGTAAGAACCTGAAGGTGCAAAACAAACCGGTTATTACCAATACGATTGCTATGCGTTTTGCAGCACCTGTAAGAAAACAAGCTGGAACCTTCACATGGATGTAGTTTTTCCACTGCAACCGTTTGAAAATTTTCTAATTGTGTTATATGACATTCGTCAGTTTCAGATTCATTTATTTTTTGTTATTTGCGCCATCAGGATGAAGCCTGACCAGTCCAATAGATGAAAAAATTAATGGTTGATCTTGCCTTTGCGTTCCTGGAACCTGCTGCCAGACAGGAATTACTTGATGCCGGTACAATTGTACAATACAAAAAAGATGATGTAATCCTTTCTGCCGGCAAGCCCATGAAGAAAGCTGTATTTATACTCAATGGATTTGTAAAAGTGTGCCGCGATGATGCACCAGGGAACCAGTTTGTACTTTTTTACCTGCATAGTGGCCATAGTTTTGGTGTATCACTTGTTTCCGGAGAAGCGGAACAAAACAGTATTGTTTCGATCATTGCGGCTGAAAACAGCAGTGTATTGGAGCTGTCATTTGATGAAAAGGACAGGCTGGCAAAAAAATATGATTGTATCTACCGGTATGTGCTTAAAACTGCAGTGATGCATTATGGTTTTTACCTGGGCCTTATCAACAGCATCGCATTTGAACAACTGGATGTACGGATTGAGTATTTCCTTGGCCGTCTTAGCAAAGCAAAAAACAAAACCAAACTAAAGGTGAGCCACCAGGAAATTGCAGATAGTCTCCATGCTTCCCGTGAATCTGTATCAAGGTTGTTGAAAAAAATGGAGGAAGCTGGAAAGATTGTGCTTGGCCGCAACCAAATCGAGATTATCGCCCTGCCTTTTAAGAAGGAAAATCCACAGGACAGAAATGCTGCTGCCTGCCTCCCATTTTTTAGTTAATGCTCGTTTTTCTGTTCAAAGTATCCGATATCGTTTCCCCATTTTAAGATTTCTTTTTGGCAGGCACTTGCTAACTTGTGTAATTAACTCTACAGGATGCAGCATTTCAACAATGCAACGTGCCTTATCTTCTGGTAATAATTAACTGGCATAGTTTTGAATTATAAATGATATGATGAGGGCAATGTACAGCAATACAGCTGTACAAATAATGGGGCTGGACAAACAATATTTCTTTCCTGTTGTTTTTTAAAAAAAACTACAATGTAATGCAGTTGGTTGATGATAAAATACAAAGCGTTATTGTTACAAAGACTTTCATAGGAACGTATGAAATGATATTTAAATTGATATGGCAATCGAAGTAAAGAAAAGCTTATGAAAATGAATTTCCAGGTTATCCTGTATCGGGTGAACCGTAATCCAAAGCCACGTTTTAAAAATAGGAACAATGCTGGATGGAAGCATATTTCCCTCAATGAGTACCTCAATATTTCCCTCGCCAGGCGTGAAGAACAATATTTTTTCTCTTTATTTCACCAGAGCCACCGCAACAGCTGAACCCGGTTCCTGATGTAGTTTACCAACCTTTTAGACGATCTGCCAAACTGATTTTTCCGCAGCATTATTGGTGTAATGTGTTAATACAGAGGTATTAGTATACTAAAAGTACCAGTATATCGTTTTGGGAATTATATATTCCCTATTCTATGGTAAACTTATCCAAACAACTACCAGGAGGGCTGCTGGCGTTTATAAAAACGCAACTCAATTTTTGCGTGTATGCGGCCCTGAAAGTAACTTTCCTTTTATTATTCCCTGCAGCGGTTAGTATGACTGCTTTTGCACAGGCGCCAACCATCACCAATTTTAGCCCTACCCAGGGATGCCAGGGCATGACTATTAATATTAATGGTACTGATTTTACCGGAGCCACGTCAGTTACTATAGGCGGTACAACTGCATCCTTTATAGTAGTAAATTCGACCCGTATACAGGCATACCTGGGCTATGGATCATCCGGCGCAGTTGTAGTAACCACGGCCGGGGGTTCAGCAAGCCGTGCTGGCTTTTATTACCAGCCCCTCAACAGGGTTATAACCGACTTTGGTGGGTATTGGTCTTCTACACTGATTAGTCCCAGCAGCACGAAACCAGACAGTTCTCATAACTTGCTGGCATTTCGATACAATAATGTTATCTATTCTACAGGGGCCAATGACGCCAGGCTTAGCGCAAATGGTATTAGTTTTACCCCTTCCAGCTACAGGGCACTACCGGTAGCGGGTATCTCAGGAAATAATCCTGGAGGAAGTGTATACCTTGCACTGGCTAAAAAAGTTGATGGAAGCGCCACTGTTGCCAACCCGGTTGCCGTGTCATCGATGACGCTGAGTACTGCCCTCACAGACGGCATACGGGGGCTTGATCTTGGAACAGGATTTACTAATTTGCCTTCCTCTGCCAATCTTACATTCAATGTATACAGTATAGATACTAACCGTATTGCGGATGCGGAACCGGATTTTATCTTGACACAAATTGCGCAACCCGTAAGCGGCAACGATATTTTTAGCCTCGTGGATTCCACTGGTGCGGTTGTAGGTAACACATTTACACAAAACATGACCCTGCTGAACTCATTCGGCACCTATGATCTTGACTTATTTAACTTAACACCTTCCACACCTTTTAATACTGCAACAGCTTATTCCGCTGCCAGCACCAATACCAACAGGGAAATACGGCTGGTTGCAATTAAGCTTTCTGATTTTGGTATCAACAGTACTAACTATGCCCAGGTAAAAAAGCTGAAGATTGCGCCGAGCACTAACAGCGACTATGCATTTATTGCATATAATACCAACTCATTAAACCTTCCTCCTAATGTAACTCAAAACAGTACCAATACCAACACTACCGTGTGCAGTGGCGGTATATCGGCTATGGCGGTAATTGCTACGGCAGCTGCAGGGGGTACGCTGAGTTATAGTTGGGAAGTTTCCACTAATAGTGGTGGCAGCTGGTCACCCGTTGTTGATGGTGGAGGCGTATCCGGGGCTACTACCAACCGGTTGTTTATAACCGGGCCAACTAACGGTCACCAGTACAGGGCTATTGTAACAGAGTCCTTGTCGAACCTGAGTTCAGTGAGCGATGTATTTACCATCACCGTTAGCAGTCCTGCGGCACCATCTGCCGTTTCGGCTTCCGGAGGTGCTTCCGTTTGCCGCTACACGGCAGTCAGGCTCACCTCGTCGGTTACGGGCGGCAGTAATTTGTATTATCAATGGCAATCATCCACAGCACTTGCAGGCACTTATACAGATATTACTGATGCTGGTTTGTCAGCCTACCTGCCACCAGTATCCGCAACGGGTACTATGTACTACCGGGTAAGGGTTAGCAGCGGAAGTGGATGTGCCGGTTCAGTAACATCGGCCAGCCAAACGGTAACGGTTACGGGTATCTCAACAACTGCGGGTGCTGAAAATTGCGGAACTGCCTCCCTGGTATTATCTGCAGGGGCCACCAGCGGCACTATCGACTGGTATACGGCAGACGCCGGCGGCAGTTCTTTATTTACCGGTACCAGTTATACAACACCGGTATTAACGGCCAGTAAAACATACTATGTGGCTTCAAGTGGATGTGCCGGTGCTTTGCGTTTGCCGGTTACTGCCACCATACACCCTTCCGGTTTATGGCTGGGTGGTGCTTCAGGCGACTGGAACCTGGCGGGAAACTGGTGCGGTGGGATACCTACTTCTGCAACCAATGTTATTATTCCTTCCGGGGCATCCGTAAGTATTGCTTCAGCCAATGCTGTTGCTAATACAGTGAATATAAATGCCGGCGGCATCCTTACAATGACGGGAACAAATAACCTGGACATTACTGCCAGCGGCAGTTTTATCAACAATGGCACATTTACAGCCACAGGCAGCACAGGTACCGTTAATTTCCTTGGCAACGGAACCATCAGTGGTACAACGATTTTCAATAATATAGATACTTATGGAGCACTGAATTTTGGCACAGCCAGTACCGTTAGTGGCATCTTTACCATACAAACCGGCGGCAGTGTTACAGGAAACGGCCCTTTTTACTCCTGCCCTTCTTCTGTATTGTCTTATAAGCCGGGCTCGGTTTTTAACAGGGGACTTGAATGGTCAGGGACTTCTTCTGGTGCCGGCTATCCCGCCAATGTGTACATACAGAATAACAGTACCATCAATTTCCCAATCGCAGGTAATGGTTATATCTGCAATGATCTTCAGATTGACTCAGGGTCCTCACTTTTACAGGACCATTCCGGCGGAAGCGCTGCATTGAGGGTGGGAAGAAATGTAACCCTGAACGGAACACTGTCGCTTGGGAGCAGTGCCGGAGGGGATATTTATGTTGGGGGCAATTGGGTAAGAAACAGCGGTGGTATTTTTAATGCAAATGACAGAGCCGTAACATTTGACGGGCCGGCTAATTTTAGCGGTAATGGTTCATCAATGAGTACCATTACAGCGCCAGCCTCTGCTGCAAAAGATAATGAAGGTGGATTTGGCGGTGAAAAGTTTGCGCATCTCTGGGTAAACAAGAGTAATGCAACGGATTCAGTAGTGTTGTTAACCAATATTACTATAACCAGGGAACTGGGCTTTACAAAAGGAGTATTCAGCTTGAGAAACAACGATGTTACACTGGTTTCTAATAGTACAAGAACTGCTGATATAGCACCTGTAACTTCTATAGCGGATATAACAGTAAGGTATAGTGGAACAGGCGGTTTTGTAGTACAGCGTTTTATCCAGAACCCTACCAATACCCGTTCATGGAGGCTTTTAACGGCGCCTGTACAGGGCGCAACAGCGCAGTCTGTAAATGAAGCCTGGCAAAGTGGTGTGGTAAATCCAGACCGTTCTGATCCCAATGCGGCCGGTGGTGTTTATAATCCATGGCCGGGCTATGGTACTCACATAACAGGACCGGGAGGAGCTTATAGTGCTGTCAATGGTTTTGATCATGGAACAAACAGTGCTTCTATTCTGTATGCAAATACCGGATTGACCACCTGGTCATATCCTTCGTCCACTATCAGCACAAAAGTAACCGACCAGCAAGGCTGGATGCTGTTTATAAGAGGTGACAGGGGCTTTACTATCGGTAACCAGTATGTGCCTGCGCAAAATACGGTACTGGAACCAAAGGGAAGAATTCATGTGGGTGATGTATCTATACCAGTAACAACCGGGAAGCAGGTTATTGCCAACCCTTATGCTTCCTCCATCAGTTTAATGAATGTGGATATAGCCGGTACATTAGGAAAGAACAGCACGTATTATATGTGGGATCCAAAAATGTTTACTTCGTTTACCCAGCCGGGTAAGTGGGTAACGTTTACAGGTGTGGGAACCGGTTTTGTTCAAACCACGAGTGAAAGTCCTTATACAACTGATGGCAACATAGAGTCCGGGCAGGCATTTGTTGTGGATGCTGCTGCAACGGGTACTATTACTTTTCATGAATCGGATAAAAAGCAATTAAGCAGCAGTTTGGTTGGTATTGCAAATGCAACCGGTGCCAGACCTGGAGGCAGCAGGTATGCTTTGTTGCGTTCTGATATTTATGTAAACAATGCAGGCGAATATAAAGTAACAGATGGAGTATTAAATATCTTCAGCAGTGACTATGCCAACGAAGTAACAGCTGAAGACGCCACAAAGATGATCACCTTTAATACAAAAGAAAGCCTTAGCATACTAAGAAATGATACTGTAAGAATGGCTATTGAAAAAAGAAAAGAAATACAGGATAAGGATACCATTACATTTTCGATGAGTAAGTTTAATGAAATGCCCTACCAGTTCAGGTTTACGGCGGGTGACTTTGCACAGGGTATCAACGCTTACCTGGAAGATAAATTTACAGGAACCAGCATACCTGTGAACACAGAGGGTACTACTGTGGTTGATTTTACAATTACATCCAATCCGCTATCCAAAGCTGAAGACAGGTTCAGGATAGTATTCAAAAACAGTTTTACTGTATTGCCGGTTTCGTTTACCACTATTAAAGCAGCAAGGATTAATGATAATATCCTTGTAGAATGGGGGGTGGAAAATGAAGTGAATATTTCAGACTATGCAGTGGAGCGTTCATTTGATGGAAGGAATTTTGAAGCAAAGCACATCGTATCTGCATCGGGCAGCCGAACTTATACCGCCGCTGATGAGGGAGCAGCTTCAGCTATCTACTACCGGATTGCTGCAAGGGATAAAGCAGGATTGTTGAAGTACAGTAGAATTGCCAGCGTAAACCCTGTTGCTGCGTCAGATGATTTTGTTATTTATCCTAATCCTGTAACAGATGGTGTCATTACATATTCTTTAAAGAACATACAGGGGGGTATATACTATTTGAACCTTTTTGATAATACAGGAAAAAAAATAATCACCAGGCAGATCAATCATCCTGGAGGTACTATAACAAAGGAACTTCCACTAAGTAATTCAATTGCAAAAGGGATTTACTATATAGAAATAAGGGGAGAAGGATTTTTAACCAAAGAAAAATTGATTGTGGAATAAAGATCTTTTATTTTTTATTGGATGGGCCGCAGGGATGCGGCCCTTTTTTAATATTGAAAACCTGTATTCAAATTTTGAAGATCCGGCCGATTATTTTTTGCAGATTAAATTTCATCAAAGCAGGGAAGTTTTAAATGCTGGTATCTGCCTGTGTTTACCTGCTTGTTCAAAAGCGTATGCCGCCGCAATAATATCGCCCTCTCTATAAGCCGAACTGTAAAAGGAAAGGCCAACCGGGAGGCCATATGCAAAGCCACAGGGCACACTGATATGTGGATAGCCGCTCATTGCAGCCGGTGACGTAAGGAATACATCGCCCCATCGGTCGCCGTAGATAAAATCAGTACTGCAGGCAGGCCCCATCGTTAGTCCGCAAAGCGCATCTAATTTATTTTGGTACATGGTTTCGTTAATGATTCTTTGAGCACCCTTGTGGCTTTTTTCCAGGAGACTACTATATTCTTTGCTATCAAGACCTGCCTTCGCTTCACTTTGTTCCAGCAATTCCTGTTTAAAAGTGGGCATCACTTTATCCTCATTCTTTTTATTGAATTCAATCACATCTTTCAACGACCGGATGTTGCCATTTGTTTGAGAAAGATATTTGTTAAGCCCATCTTTGAACTCAAATTTTAATAACTCAAATTCTGCTTCACCAAGGGCATTTAATTTGTCTAAATAGTCCAGTTCAATAATTTCAGCACCTTGTTCTTTCATTAGGATTTTGGCATGATCCAGCAACAAATTGAGAAACTGGTTTTCATGTTTCTTTTTTTCAATGCCAATGCGTTTGCCTTTTAAGCCACCTGTGTTGAGGAATTTTGTATAGTCTGTGAGATATCTTCCTTCACTTTCTTTTGATTTGCTGTCGGTGGTATCGATGCCTGTTAGTAAGCCGAGCAAAATAGCCGCATCCTGAACAGTTCTTGCCAGCGGACCAGCGGTATCCTGTGTAAATGAAATAGGGATGATGCCGCTGCGGCTTACAAGGCCAACGGTTGGTTTAATGCCTACACAACCATTTACAGAAGCAGGGCAGGTGATGGAACCATCCGTTTCTGTGCCTATTGCTACCACACATAAGTTGGCAGATACTGCCACACCGGAGCCGGAACTGGAGCCACATGGATTGTGATCGAGTACATAGGGGCTTTTTGTCTGGCCACCGCGGCTGCTCCAGCCACTGCATGATTTACCTGAACGAAAATTGGCCCACTCAGATAAGTTTGTTTTACCAAGTATAACCGCACCAGCTTCCTTCAGCTTTGTAATGATAAATGCATCTTTAGCGGCAATATTATTTTCCAGCGCTAAGGACCCAGCAGTAGTTTTCATCTTGCCTGCCGTATCAATATTGTCTTTTATTAAAACAGGTATGCCATGCAGCTGGCTTCGGATCTTACCTTTTTTTCTTTCTGCATCCATTTGGATTGCCGTGGCAACAGCATCCTGATTTAATTCAATCACTGCATTCAGTGTGGGGCCAGCTTTATCTATTTGAGCTATTCGCTGCAGGTAGAGATTTGTTACACGCTCAGACGTATATTTACCGGCAGCCATCTTTTGCTGCAGTTCCGTAATGGTAATTTCGTTCAGTTCAAATTCATCCACTGAAGCCGCTGGCGTTACTTTTTTTTCATCGGCAGTATTGTCACCGCTGCACCCAGTGCTAAGCAGTGTACCGATACCGGCTGCAGCCAGTGTAGTGTTCCGGAGGAAATCGCTTCTTTTCATACGCAGATATTTATTCGGATAAAGTTAGTAAGCTGTCAGCGAAAATGACGTCCGGTTGCCCATAACAACTTTAAACGATACATTTCTCAAAATGTTTTCTGTTGTACCTGCATGTATAAACGGAACTAACCGGGCGTGACTACTATAATTGCAGCAATCCGGCTTTGTACAAAGTAGTAACCGGTTTATTATCCCAAAATAATTCAAAGTCTTCCAGGCCGGCGGCTTCGTAATTTGCTTTTACATCAAGTAAGGTAAAGGGCTTGTCCGCTGCCGTTAGTTCCTGAAAAAGGCTGTACAACCAGCGGCCCTGTGTTTCATTTACTTTTATATTAACCGTTTCTTTTTTTGTTTCAAATGTAAGTGAACAGAGCTCCCAGCTGTTGCCCTTTTTCGATTTGGTGATGATCTCTATCAACGGCATATTACCGAGCCATACAATCTTACTGTCAGGTTTTTGTTTTATGATATCATCTTCTTCCAGTGCTTTGGCAATATACTCGGGTGGTACAGAAGTTTTTGGAACTTTCATGCCAGTGGTTTCCCTGTCAAACCATTTATACAGTGGCAGGTCAATGCAGGCGCCATGCATATAATTAAGCAGCGATTTTTTTAAGCCGTAGGCGAAAGTTTCATGGTCAGCGCCGGTTGGGTCTGTATGTTCTATGTCATTGTTGGCAAAGCTGCCAGCCGTTGCCGTTAGTTTCTCCACTTTATATTTTCCGGGTTCCATGCCCACGGGGCTGTGTGCCGTCATGGTAAACTGGTGCCAGAAGGCGCTTTGTAATATACCGGCGGCAAACATCTGGCGTACCATTTCCAGGCTGTCAATTGTTTCCTGTGCGGTTTGTGTAGGAAATCCATACATCAGGTACGCATGCACCATGATGCCGGCTTCTGTAAAATGCTTGTTTACTTTTGCCACCTGCGATACGGTAATGCCCTTTTGTATCAGCTGGAGCAGCCTGTCACTGGCCACTTCCAGCCCGCCGCTTACACCGATACAACCGCTCGCTTTTAGCAACAGGCAAAGGTCTCTTGTAAAACTTTTTTCAAACCGGATATTCGTCCACCAGCTCACTGTTAGTTTTCTTTTGATGATCTCCAATGCCAGCGAACGCATCAATGCCGGCGGAGCAGCTTCATCTACAAAGTGAAAACCGGATTGGCCTGTTTGTGCCATCTGTTCTTCCATCCTGTCGCAGAGAATAGAAGCCGTGAGCGGTTCATAGTTTTTTATATAGGGGAGGGAGATGTCACAGAAAGTGCATTTGCCCCAATAACACCCATGCGCCATCGTTAGTTTGTTCCAGCGGCCATCACTCCACAAGCTGTGCATGGGGTTGATGATCTCAATGGCAGAAATATATTTGTCTAAATAGAAATCGCTGTAGTCTGGTGTGCCCACCTGTCCCTGCCGGTAGTCGGTGCAAGCTGCATTATTAATATAAGTTACCTTTTCATCCTGCAATATAAAAGTGCGTTTGAGTTCTGCTGCTGTTTTATTGCCCTGTATGTAATGCAATAAGTTTTCAATGGGCGCTTCTCCATCATCTAATGTGATAAAATCCACGAATTCAAATATTCTTGTATCGCTAAGGGAT
Source organism: Bacteroidota bacterium (assembly GCA_029561305.1). Lineage (GTDB taxonomy): Bacteria > Bacteroidota > Bacteroidia > Chitinophagales > Chitinophagaceae > Ferruginibacter. The sequence continues at coordinate 16,988 of JAKQJG010000358.1, forward strand.
CGAAGTTCTGTATTGGGGAAGCCGCCACCCATACAGACTTTAACAGACGGGTCGTGCTGTTTTATCCATTGGGCACAACGCAACCCTGCATACAAGTTGCCGGGGAAAGGAATGGATATGGCAGCCAGTTGTGGTTGCGCATTTTGTATATGTTGTTTTAATAATTCAATCAGTATATTATCAACATAAGTGTAGCTGTTTTGCAGCGATTGATACAGTTCATCAAAACTATTTGCACTGCGGCCCAGTTTTTCTGCATAACGGCTAAAGCCAAAATGCTCATCCACACATTCTTTTATCAAATCACTCAGGTCTTCCAGGTACATGGTAGCCAGATATTTGGCCTTGTCCTGTGTGCCCATATTGCCAAATGCCCATTGCAGGTCTTCTGCCTGTGCAAATCGACTGGCCTCGGGTAGAAAACCCTTTTTGCAAATTTGATGCGCCAGGGTGGGATTTTTTCCCTGTAGAAAAAGGATCACTGCATCAATCGTATTGATATAATCTTCTTTTAAAGAAATAATGCGCCGGGCATTTGCAGAGACTTCTGAAGTTTTCAAAACTTCGGAAGTCTTGTTATCGATGGTAGTAAACAGATCCTGCAACCCTTTTTTAGAAAACAACTCTACCGTTACTTCTATGCCCAGGTCACACTGAAAGGAAGATATATTTTTTGTATTAAGAAAACCTTTTAAATAGGCCGTGGCCGGGTAGGGGGTGTTGAGTTGCGTAAAAGGTGGTGTTATTAATAGAACGGTGGCGGCCATATGCTGCAAAAGTAAATGTTATTGCTCTAGTATATAACTAAAAAGCCACCAGGTAAACTGGTGGCTCCCCGGCTGCATAGGCCGGGCAGATTATTTTGTGGACGATCGGTTAACGGTTCGTTACCGAAAAGGTCCATGATCCATCTGTAGATTGCATGAATACCTCCTTTTTATTTGGTGACTGAATGCTAAAGTTAGTGAATCAGCACAACTGAAAACTGTTAAAATAAAATTGTCTATTTCTCTTCCCTGAAATACACTTTATAATAATTCATCTGCATCCCTTCATCAAAGCCTTTTTCAATGAGGTCTTTATTGCCGTGAATATAAATGTGGAAATTCTTGTCCAGTTTTAAAACACTTTTAAATACCCGGGCCTGTTTTTTTACTGCTGCATCAGAAATAGCAAAAGAGTCGGGTAAAGCGGTGTCGAACTCCTGGGCGTAGTTATTTTTAAATTCTTTAAACAATTCAATACCCTGTTCATTGGCGATCACTTCGTTGGCAAACTCGTCCATATCAAAACTGTCTTTCTCTTTAAAATATTTGATGGAACGGTTCAGCAGGTCGATCTTATCAGCCTTGGATATATCGAAGGCTTCCTCCATTTTTTCTGTTACAAAATTTTTGTAAACACTGAGGGTGGTCTGTGTTTGGTTGTAATTATCATTCCGCACTTTCAGCTGCAAAAAATCGTCGATCCAATACATGGCATCCGTGCGGTTGGTTTGATCGGTTACCGCTACTTTATAACCTGTTTCTTCATCTGTATTAAAAATGATGCAGCCTTTATCGAGTTTTTTTACGTTGATGGCAGCTGTTTCATAGCCAATATTGAATGCATTTGCCTCTTGCTGAATGGTTATAAAAGGTTCCTTTGATTCAGATTTGAAAATGCCGATGGCGTCGTACAGCTCTCCTTCCTGTTGCAGGCTGGTAAAATATACAACATACAATTCGCCGCTTTTTATTTTAGGGTGACTGGATATTTTATACAGGTGTTTGGCAATATGCTGGCTGTTAATATGAAATGTGTCTTTATTATTGAAAGTATCCTGTGCAAAGTGATATACTTCATTCAGATCCAGGTTGCCGCTGCTATGCGCCAGGTGGAATATTTCATTTGTTTTTTCAAAAGGAGATAAAAAATACTGCATTAATAAGCTGCCAAGGGTTTCATCAGCTACCAGCACCGGCTGTTCAGATAAATTCAGCGGTTCGTCTGCCGTTATATTACCTACTTTATGAACGGATAACTGTGTAAAGTTTGCTTCAGAATAAGTGATCATAATTGGAAAAAATAGCCGCGAAGATACTGCTATCAACAAAATAGCCGCAGTAGCTTTTTATAATATTCCATTGCGGCAAAAATAAGCTGGCGTTTCCCCAAAGAACAGGTTAAAAACCTTTCAGTTCATCCATATTCCTGTGCAGCCAGTTTTCTGCCGGGTAGGTTGCACGGCGGTCGATAGTATGGATGGCATAAGCCTGTCTTGAACGGCCGCTGGTATTGGGCATGCTGCAATGCGGTAATAAGCCATGTAAAACAATGCAGGTTCCTTTTTTCACTTCCAGTGGGATCATGCCCTCCATGGAAAACGGTTCATTATTCAGCACTACCGTTTCGGCACCGCCATTTGCTTTTCTCCTGAACCAGGTACGCAGTGACGTTTGATGATCACCTGGTTTTGCCCAAAGACAGCCATTCTCTACAGTGGCGTCTTCCAAGGCAAACCAAAAGCCAATACAACTGCCCGGTTCAGTGTATAAAAAAGTGGCATCCTGGTGTATATCCACCACACCACCTACACGGGCATGTTTCAAAATAAGCATGCTCTGAATGATCACATATTGGTCAAGGTCTAATTCTTCCGACAGTTTTTTCATTTGTGGCGAACGGGAAAAAGCATTGAATACAGGATCCAAATCATGTAAGGCATGACCGATCTTGTTCATAGAATGAAACAAATCAGTTTTGAGTTGGCCATTCTCATCAAAAGAATCTTTTTCAAAGAAAAAAGAAATGTTATTTCCCGAGTTAAGAAAATAATCATTGCTGGTCTCCTCCTGGTTGCTGGTTTGAAAAACTGCCGGGTGTCCGTCGAAATTATATGCACTGGCGAGTTCTTTACCTCGTTGCATCAGGGCGTCACATGACGCGGCGGTATTAAAATTTTCAAGAACAAGGTATCCCTGCTCATTGAATTGTTTGCTTATGCGGTTCAAGAGTGAAGCGGTGGTTTTAGTTTTGGCAACGAAAAATAAATGTTTTTTTTTAAATAGCCACTGCAGAGTTGGAATTGTGTGTGCCACTTCACTTCCACAAGCGAAAGCTGTACCGGCGTTGTTTACTTAATCGATCGATTCGATAATGTACTGGTTATTGTTGACTGCAGCGGTTGCTCCAATTCTTAGCCCTATCAACAGCCTGCCTAAGGGGGATTGTGGAGATAAGGCCGTCACTGGAACCGAATCCACCACTGCTTTGCCAAGGGCTACACTTAAAAACAAGTAACCTTTGTTTGTTTTAATCAGGCTGCCTTTTACCACCGTTTCTGCCACGATCGATGCATTGATCTTTTCCATTTCAGCTTTTTGCAATTGGGCATCTTTCAACTGGTTTCTTTTGTGTTCCTGTTCTATCTGCAGCATGGCCAATGCCGTTTCATGTTTGTCACCTGCGGTACTCTTTGTTTCGTTGCTGCCGCTTTCTTTTAAATCATCCAGCACCTGTTGCAGCTGTTGTACCTTTTCACTGGCTATTTGTAAATAGTGTTCGTGAATTTTTTGCTTAAACGTCATTATGAATATTAAGTTCGGTCAGTTTTGTGTTCAACCACTTTCAAAGTTAAATCTTTCATCCCTTTCTGCAGGGATCCCAGTCATGACAGGGCGTTTCTGATGCTCCAGCTTTATTTTTGTTGATCTCTTAAAATTTATTCTCTCATCAATATTAAACAGGGTTCTGCGGGTTTCGTCTTTTAGTTGATTGGCAATAATAATGAACCTGTAAACATTTTATTCCGCTCCATTCCTCCTGTACCTTTGCAAACAAAAACTGTATGGCTTACCAATCGCTTGAATCCTGTTTGATTGACCTCGAGAAGAACGGACAATTGGTACGTATTAAAGAACAGGTGGATCCATATCTTGAAATGGCCGCCATTCACCTGAGGGTATATGAAGCTGGCGGACCTGCATTGCTATTTGAGAATGTAAAAGGCAGTAAGTTCCGGGCGGCATCCAACATTTTTGGTACGCTTGACAGGAGCAAATTTATATTCCGGGATACGCTGGCATTGGTACAGCAACTCATTGAACTAAAAAACGAACCTATCAAGGCTATCAAACAACCCTTTAAGAACTTTTCTGCCGGTATAGCCGCTTTAAAAGCACTGCCGCTTAAAAATCCGCTGACCAAACCTGTATTGTATCAACAAATAAATATTGAAGACATACCGCAGATTCAGCATTGGCCCAAAGACGGTGGAGCGTTTGTAACCCTGCCGCAGGTATATTCGGAGGATGCAGATAAGCCGGGAATTATGAATGCCAACCTGGGTATGTACAGGATACAATTGAGCGGAAATGAATATGAAATGAATAAAGAAGTGGGGTTGCATTACCAGTTGCACCGTGGTATCGGCGTACATCAAACAAAGGCTAACAGTAAGGGACAGCCGCTAAAGGTAAGTGTGTTTGCAGGTGGGCCTCCCTCGCATGCGGTGGCTGCTGTAATGCCGCTGCCGGAGGGCATCAGTGAAATGACCTTTGCCGGTGTGCTGGGCGGCAGGCGCTTCCGGTATGTGTATGACCATGGATTCTGCATCAGCACCGACGCTGATTTTGTGATTACCGGTGACGTGTATCCCAACAGCAATAAGCCCGAAGGTCCATTTGGCGACCATCTTGGATACTACAGTCTTACACATCCTTTCCCGGTGATGAAAGTACACAAAGTGTATGCAAAGAAAAATGCGATATGGCCCTTTACCGTAGTAGGACGGCCGCCACAGGAAGATACCAGCTTTGGCCAATTGATACATGAACTAACAGGCAGTGCTGTACAAGCTGAAATACCGGGTTTAAAAGAAGTACATGCGGTGGATGCTGCCGGTGTGCATCCGTTACTGCTGGCAATAGGCAGCGAAAGATATACGCCTTATGCCCCGGCCAAACAACCAGCCGAACTGCTTACCATTGCCAATCATATTTTAGGAACAGGACAGTTAAGTCTTGCCAAGTTTTTATTTATCACGGCCGATGATGAAAATAAAATTACTACACATAACATACCCGCCTATCTTGAATTTGTGCTGAGGCGAATCGACATGAGCCGGGATGTTCATTTTTATACCAACACTACGATTGATACACTGGATTACTCTGGCAGTTCGCTCAACAGCGGCAGCAAAGTGGTGCTGGCCGCCTATGGCGAAATAAAAAGAGAACTGGCAAGGGAAACACCAGCAGCCTTGCAGCATCTGCAGGGTTTTACAAATGCACAATTGGTAATGCCCGGAGTTGTGGTAATTCAAACAGCTGCATTTGAAAGCTATGAAAAAACTGCACGGCAAATGCAATTGTTAGATGACCAACTGAAAGGCACTACACTAAATGAAGTGCCGTTGATCATTGTGGCAGATGATGCCGGGTTTGTTGCCGCTAACCTGCGCAATTTTTTATGGGTAAGTTTTACAAGATGCAATCCTTCGCATGACATGTATGGTGTCAATAACTTTGTTAAAAATAAACATTGGGGCTGCCATGGGCCACTCGTTATTGACGCAAGGATAAAACCACATCATGCGCCACCAGTGGAAGTGGATGCTGCTGTTGAGAAAAAGATCAACCGGCTGTTTGAAAAAGGAGGAAGTTTATCCGGAACTATTAAATGATTTACCCGGCTTTTTTTACCACCACATGCCCGGCATTGTATTTTTTCACATCGTCAAAAAACTGTTTTACTTCTGCATATTTTGCCGCAGGAATCCGGTTGGTCAATAAGGTAAGTGTGGCCGTAATATACACTGCATTTTCTTTCTCCTCAAACCAGCTGCGGGCTGTAAAACCGGCGTAAGCACAACTGAGTTTCTTCTCTTCCGGTAATACATCTTTTACATAGCCTGCAGGTAATTTATAAACCGTGGTATCTGTTTTTGTAAGCGGATGATGAAAGTAATAATCCAGTCTTCTTTCCTTTGCTGTCGGCAGGTCGAACGAGAATAGTTTATACATACCCATACCTAAGAACATTTTGCTGCCCGCAGTAAATTCCTGTATTTTTTCAAACAGCAGTTCTATTTCGGCCACGGTTTTTGCATGATCATTATTTTGCTTTACAGAAAATGCATCCGGTTGTTTGAATTTGATATAACGCTGCAGGAAAATTTTCTGGTCATCACTTTTTTCTGCAAATAAATGATTGATAAAATCTTCTTTGTATTCACCAGATACTTCTATCATTGTTTTGGTTCTGCCACTGCCATCTTCCGCCATTTCAACCACGCTTTTTGAGGAGAAAATATTACTGCCTGCTTTGTCTGAAGGGGTAGGCACCAGCACGCCGCCTTGCTCAGTTATCAGCAATGCATTGCGGTTATAAGTGGAAGGGTCAAGTGAACCAAAATCATGTGTTTTCCCGGTACATTCAAGCCATATTGTATCGCTTTTACCGGGCACACAAAGGATCATGTGATTAAATTCATTGCAGGGAAATTGTGGATCCGCCGGTTCATCATTGTATTCCCTGTTGATGAGGGCCACATAACTTTTTATACCAAGTGCCTTCAATACAGAATAGGTGTAAAAGCTCAGGCCTTTACAATCTCCATATTTTTTTTGATCTGTGAACAGGGCAGGGAAGGGCTTGAAGCCTCCAATGCCCAATTGTATACTCACGTACCGGAAATTTTTTTGCAGGTACTCATACACCAGTTTTATTTTCTCTCTTTCGGTGGCCGCATTTTTAACCAGCTGTTGAAAAAACTGTTTTCTTTCCTCCGGCAATGCATCGAGCCCCTGGATAAGTCCATGTTCCCACATCCCAAATTTTTGCCAGGAACTCATATCGCCCTCCACATCATACACTTTAAACTGGTTAGGAGCCAATACAACACCCGGGTACCTTGCGCTAAAACTTACGGCGCCTTCTTCGTATTCTATTGGTGCCAGGTCTTTAACTGACCACTTATAAATTTTGTATTTATCCTCCTGGGTGATCACCGGTTGCAGGTCAATGTTTTTTGTTTTGTACCGGAGGCCAAGTGCAGCCGGCACTTTAGCAGTGTAAGATGATCTTTGAACAGCTTCTGCCGAACTTTGAATAAAGTATCCAGGATAAAATAGTGTGCCCCTGTATTCTTGTACGTAGTTAAACTCAACAGTAATGGGAAAGCCGGATGCCTGCACTTCAAAGTAGGTTACGCTGCCATCTTCTACCAGGCCTTCTCCAACTGCCGTAGTAAACATGTCTTTCTTTTTATATTTGGCAACCTGTTTGCCTGCTGCATCATACACTTTTATTTCTGCATCATCCAGTTTTACTATTTTATTTGAATATTCGTTAAACAGTAAGGCGTCTTTTCCCGATTTTGAAAGCACAGTAAATACTTTATGCACCGTGAGCGTGGCCCGGTCAATATCAGTAACTTCAAAAAGAATATCTTCTTCATGTGTTATAATGGATGCTTTTTCCTTTAGGGATGCCGGCACAGCCGATAAAGAATAGACAGGCGGTTGTGCATTGCCATAGCAACAGAAAAAAACAAGGGGCAGCAAAAAACATATTCGTTTCTTCATACTATCGTTGATGGTTAGCTTTTTTTACGAACTACAAACTGTTCATTCAGCATGTCAAATAGTTTTTTATAAAATTCCTGGAATTCAGGATACTCTTCCACACTATATACCGGTTTCTTAAAATCAAGAAATATCCTCACAGACAGGCGATTTTCTTCCAACCCTAAAAAGCGGGTAAACACAATACCAGTGTCAGGCATGATCATCCTGATATTTTTTGGCAGCTCTTCAAACTGGTAGTTGTCTGGTATACCAATGCTTGCCATTACACCGATGCGCTGGTTGTATCCAAAAAAGATATCGGAAAAACGGTTGTCCTCTATAAAAGGATTTTTTTCAAGACCGGAAAAAAGATTGAGGTTGAAATATTTGTAGTCACCAGAACCGGCCAGCTCCTGGCTAAAATTAATTTTTTGTACCAATGGCAATGAATCTGTTTTTTCATTTTCAAATACCAGGCTGTCTACTTTAACCCCGGTATTTTGTGAGGTGAAATATTTTTCAATAAAGGCTTTCTTCCCATCCGCTACAAACGGTGCTCTTTTTACACGTGCATACCCATCGCTGGATATATCAGCTGTACCCTTTAGGTTTCCTTCCGGATCTACATCGCCATTAATAAATACCGTATTGTAAAAAGTGGAACCTTCATTCCATAGGGTATGCCAGCCCCATTCCCCGGTATCAATTTTTTCGATCACGAGGCCACTCGATGCAACCACGTCAGGAGGGATTAGTTTAGAAGGAGTGTATTTTTCAACTGCATCCAGCACATATTCTTTTTCATCCAGTTCCACCACGGCCATCACTTTATTAAATTGCGAAAAGCCAGCTACAAATGTATTAACCCTGCCATTGTCCTTTGTACTTACCAGCACCGGGTGTGCTTTTAACCCGGCATCTTTCAACAGGTTTACCAGTATCAGGTTTATTTCACCACTGGTTCCTTTTTTATCTTTCCAGGCCGACTTTACACCATCCAGCGCCCAGATATTATCGTTTTTGTTCCATTCCATATTCTTCCTTACATAGGCATGAATGGTAGTCATTTTTTCATAAGGTGTTTTTAACAACGCCAGCATGGAATCCAGGTCTTTTGTACGGGGGATATTCTTTTTTAACTGCACACCAAAATCTTCATCTTCCATCAATTGCTTGATGATACCCGGCCAGGTGCGTACATAACTTTGTCTTGGCCTTCCAAAAGGATTAATGGCGATCAGCCTGGGTTGTAAACTCTGCAGGTAATCATCATCGCAGGAAATATAAGCTTCATCACGCAGCGCCGGTACGTTTTCCATCGTGTACACCTGTACTTCACGCCCCGATTTTCTTTCAGTAGTGGTCTTGTACGGAAGGATGCAATTAGGTGTTACACTCATCTCCACTTCATTGGGAAAATTGATGATATAACGGCTTTTGATCACAGGTATGGATTGCTGAAAATACCAGCGCCTGCTGTCAGCACCTTCTATCCTGTATTTGAACTCAATTACACTGCCCACTTTTACTTCAGGAAAACTAAAGGCTGTTTCAGAATAGCGGGTATTTAATTTTTTGTCAAATACAACTTTCTTATCCACCTTGGTTGCCACCACATTGCCGGCAGCATCGAGGTTATAGGTTTGCGCCGTAAGTCCTTTTACAGTTTCTTCTCCACCATAATGGTAGTACTTGATATGAACGTTTGCCCTTTCAAGCCCTTTATCTTTTAATATTTTGATACGGACATGTCTTTCCAGTCCAAAATTAACTTCATAATAAAATTCACCCTGGTCAAACAATACCACGGCTTCTGCATCTTTATCAAAATCGCATCCCGTCATTTCAAGTTCGGCTTTTTCTACTTTGCCAAATTCAGGAACTTTTTGAGCTGTTACAGAAATCACAGCGCAGCATAACAGGAATGAGAAGAGTAGTTGTTTCATGCCAGGTTAATGAGGTTTAGGTTATAGATGGGTATTAAAGCTTTAAATTTGTAAAAAGCTGTCACAAAATAATTTAAATACAAACTCAACCCTCTTTCTATGCGGATTTTATTTTTTATCATATCCTGTTCATTTTTAATTTCTGCCTGCAAAGCACAGCCTGCCAAACAGGTATTGATAAGTAACCCCGATGAAAATTCTTTGTTGTGGGAAGTGAGTGGAAACGGGCTGAAAGAAAACTCTTACCTGTTTGGCACTTTTCATCTGATGTGCAAGGGCGATATACTCATCAGCGGGCAATTAAAAAAAGCGGTGAGTAATTCCACCACGATATATATGGAGATGGACATGGATGATCCTGCCGTGGTAATGGGTGGTCTGCTGATGATGAACATGAAGGGCGGAAAAAAACTGCATGATCTTTATACAGCAGAAGAGTATAAAAAAGTGAGCAGCTATTTTAAAGACAGTCTTCGCATGCCCATCACTTTTTTAGAAGGCACCAAACCTTATTTTTTGGTAGCAATGCTGTATCCCAAAATGATGCCCTGCAAAACAGTGAGTGGAGTAGAAGAGGAGCTGGTGCGGCTGGCAAGAAAAGAAAATAAGACAATCAGTGGTTTAGAATCCATTCAGTTCCAGGCTTCGGTGTTTGACAGTATTCCCTATGAAGAGCAGGCAAAAGAGCTGCTGAAAAGTATTGACAGCCTGGCTTCCTATGCAAAATATTTTGATACGATGGTACAGGTGTATAAAAGCCAGCAACTAACGGAGATGGAGAACCTTTTTAGCAACAAGGAGTTTGGTATGGAAGAGCACCAGGACATCCTGCTC
>JAKQJG010000361.1 GCA_029561305.1 Bacteroidota bacterium
CTTTCCCCCTTGGTATGTTCGGCTATGTATTGCAATAAGAAAGGAGTTACCTGTTTTCCCTTTACATTGTTTTCATCCGCAGCAGCCAGGGCCTGCAGGATATGAACTTCCATCTCTTCCTTACTCACTTCAAATTTTGCCGGTACAGGGTTGGCGATTAAAACTGCTCCCTGCAAACCCAGCTGCCATTTGGTGTAAAGCATTTGTGCGATTGCTTCCGTAGTGTCAAGCCTTAACGGTGAAGGATAGCCGCTTTTGCTGGAATAAAAGCTGGGGAACTCATCCTGTTTGAATGTTACAACAGGTATACCCATCGTTTCCAGGTATTCTAACGTTAACTGTATATCAAGGATTGACTTTACACCTGCAGAAACCACCGCCACTGAGGTGGATGCCATTTCTGTAAGATCGGCAGAAATGTCCATGCTGTTTTCGGCACCACGGTGTACACCGCCAATGCCGCCGGTAACAAATACTTTAATACCCGCCATACTGGCGATCCGCATGGTGGCTGCCACCGTGGTGGCTCCATACAAACCCTGTGTTATTACATACGGAATATCCCGCAGGCTTACTTTCCACACATTTTTCTCTTTGCCAAAAAATTCAATCTGTTCAGCAGACAGTCCAACATGGCATTGGCCATTCATGATGGCGATGGTAGCTGGCACAGCACCAATTTCCCTTACCATATTTTCAACAGCCAGCGCTGTCTCCACATTTTTGGGATAGGGCATACCGTGAGATATGATAGTGGATTCCAGCGCCACAACAGGTTTACCTTCCTGCAATGCCTGTTCCACTTCAGGTAATATGGTTAGCAATTGACTGGACATTATTCTTCGTAATATTTAGAAACTGAATTTAATAATTTATCCTGCGTAAGGTGGGTGGCGATGGCACCATGCACCTGTAAAATTTCTGCAGACAAAGTATGTGCTGTACGCAAGCTATTCAGGTTATCTTTCCCAAAATATTTGGAAAGTATAAATCCGCTCACGGAGCCATCTCCTGCACCTGTACAATCCACCACATGGGCTGCTGGGGCATTCAACTGCAGGGTTTCGGTTTTCTTAAACAGGGCCGAGCCAAGTTTGCCTTTATGCAGCCAAACATATTGTATGCCTTTATTCAGCAATTCGTTCACCTGTTCTTCCATGGTGGTGGCTGCATCGCTGCACAAGGCCGGTAATTCATCTTCATTCGGAGTGATCAAATAAAGTCCTTCAAAATTACATTCTGCAATTTTTTTCGCTGGCGGTACAGATACCGGTTCAATGATCATCCTTATCTTATTCAGATTGGTAAACCGGATGAGCCAGTTGGTGCTTTCCACACTAATATTGGCATCCACTAAAATATAAGCAGCTGTGCTCAACAGTTCTTCATGCAGCTGCAGGTGACCGGGCGTTATTAAATGAAGGGCCGCATTGGTAAGCATTGCAGTAAACATGCTTCCATCTTTATCTATCAAGGCTGTGTATTTACCTGTAACAGGTGCATCCATCACTGAAGCTGACAGTTTTATTCCTGCATCATAGCATACCTGCTTCAACCAGTCGCCGTCGGCGTCTTTTCCAAATACACTTACCAGCTGAACGGGAATATCCAGTAAAGAGAGCTGGTGGGCTATATTTCTTGCCACACCGCCTGCTGTACGGGTTTGAGATACTTCATTGGTAGTATGCATCATCATGGGTTCCTGGGCATGATAGAGGTCGTCGACAAGGGCTGCGCCGATACAAATAACTGGTTTTTGCATGGGGCCAAAAGTAAGGAAACTTATTTGCCAGCACAACATGCTCTTACAAGCAGGGCATAGACGGGGAATAAATGTTAGTTATTATTTGTATTGATCTGTATAATGACGAAAGGAGCTATTAAAAGCATGCATGCAACCTGGCAAGAAAATTTTTGCCAACAGGAATGCTGAGGATAACGAAAAAGCAACTAATTTTTTTGTTTTGTTTCTCCACTTACTGGTTTCTCTTCTTCTGCAAAATTTTGTTTCAGGTTTTCCTGGATGGTATTCCCCTGCGCATCTTTAACCGGCATAGGAACGGGTTCTTTACCTAATTCAGTTATTTGGTTAAATACTTTTTCTACATGCACCCATCTGCCGTTTTTCCATTTAAATCCTTCGTAATCACCATCCGGAATATAAGTCCATTTTTTTTGTGTTTCCCCTGTTTCTGATACCAGGTGTTCGAGTATGATCATGTCAAGATCTTCATCAAAGGTTAATCTTGCACCGGCCGTTTTTTTATATTCCATTATGTAACGGCTGTTAGAAGATTTGAAAACGCTGTCCTCATCATAACTAAAAAACCGGCCGCCAAATACAGGTTCATCATTTTGAAAACTCAGGACTTCAATTATTTTGCGGTTGCTTTTTAAATTGTTTTCATCGTAGCCCAACAGGGTATAATAATTCTGGTTACTGCTTCTTTTTTGAATGATCCTGTAATAAACTGCGCCGATCCATCCTTTGTTGTTGGCAGCTGTGTCAATGATATTTTGTGTTACATCAGACTTGTCTATCAAGGGAAAAATCTTTAGTGAACCATCGGCTGTTTTCATTTGAATGGCGCCATGTTGCCTGGTCAGATTTTCACTTACCACCATTTGCCAGGTAAAAATCCGGAAACTGCTGTCGGGTGCATAAATCTTAGAGATCGTTTGTAATGAATCAAAAGGATAATTGAATGACCAGGGAGTTTTCAAAGCTTTTACAAATGCCCTGGTAAAAAGGCTGTCGTTATTAAATCGTATCGACATGCTTTGCCCCGTAATGATCTTGTCTGCATACAATTTCATGCTGTCTTCTTTTGCCTGCAGTATCTTAAAATCATTGTTACTGATGCGTTGTGCCATTAGGGCCGAACATAAAATACTGGAAAGAAACAGGAGAGTGAATTTGCTCATGCAATAAAATTAATCAATGGCTTAGTAAATAGAACAGTTGTATTGAAAAAAACAAAAATATTAACGTTGACTTTGCAGGGCGCTGGCAAAACTGGCTAATGTTTCATACACCGCGTCAATGTTTTTATCAGTCTTGTCAACTTTTGGGTTGGTGGTGGTAACAAAAATGGTAGTGGCGCCAATATTCCTTCCAAATTCCATATCACTCATGCTGTTGCCCACCATAATTGACTTGCCAAGATCAAGATCCGGGAAATCTTTTAGTGCCTGGAAGGCCATGCCAGGATTGGGTTTCCTGTTGATGCTTTCCAGCTCGCTGCAATAATAAATACCATCAAGTCTGCCGCCTGCGAGTTCAATGCTTTTTTGCATATGGTGGTGTATGTTGTGCAGGTCATCTTCAGTCATCAGTCCTTTGCCCACACCCCGCTGGTTGGTTACAATAAAAATGTATTTGAACCGGGTTGCAAAGAACTGCATGGCCTGCAGTACTCCGTCATAAAATACAAATTCATCCCAGTTAAAAATATAGCTGCCTTCTTTTTGGTGGTTGAGTACACCGTCGCGGTCGAGAAAAAGGGATTGGTATTTTTTATTTGTACTATTATTCATTTAAAAATCGGTAAGTGATGCAAGACCCTCAAAAAAATCATCAAGCAATTCTGTATTGCCTGTTTTGTTGTACTTTTTTTTCGACAATATCAAGTTATAATCATCCTGGAATTTTTGATAATCTTCCGGTACTCCAATATCTATAAAATAATATTCGTTTTGTACACCAAATATCTTTTCAGAGGCTAAAAATTTTTCTAAATAATCTCTTTCAAAAGAAAAACTTTCCGGTAGCTCTTTATCCTGGAGACTGTTTTTGTTGATAACGTAAACTCCTCCATTGATCAGTCCTTTTTCACAGTATGTTTTTTCATTAAATGCAGTAATTCTGTCGTCTGTATCTGTTTCAACGGAACCATAGCGGGTGAATTGCTTCATTTCCTTTAAAGCAATGGTACAGGAAGCTTTTTTTTGTTGATGAGTGTTTACCAGTTCACCGATATGTACATTGAACATGGTGTCGCCATTCAATACAACTGCAAAATCAGTTTGTACTAATGACAAAGCTTTTTTTATTGCTCCTCCCGTACCAAGGGGCTCTTGCTCAATACTGTACTGTTTATTTAACTGGGGAAATGTTTTATCAAGGTATCCGGTTATGATTTCGTGTTTATATCCGAGTGAAAATATGAAATGTTCAATTCCCTCGTTTTTTAAAAACCAAACAATAAAGTGAATAAATGGTATTCCGTTCACAGGGGCCATACACTTGGGCACCTCACTAACCACTGAACGCAACCTTGTGCCAAGTCCGCCTGCCAAAATGATGGCTGTAATGCCCCCTCCGCCCCCTAAAGGAGGAACCTGGTGCTTGCTGATGCCGGGTGTATTCATTTTATGTAGCAGTTATAATTTTTTGATTTAAACCTGGCTATAAGTAAAGGAGATTAAGTTAAGTGAATTCTGCAGTTAAACCTCTAAGCAGCGGAGGGGGCAAACAGATTTTCTTCCACCAACTGGCAAATGATATGCCCTACCAGCATGTGACATTCCTGTATCCTGGGTGTGTCATTGGAAGGCACATTCAATAGATGATCAGATAGTGACTTCATGCCGCCTCCAGATTCGCCGGTAAAACCTATCGTTACCATGCCTTTGTCTTTTGCCACTTCAAATGCGTTGATAATATTTTTACTGTTGCCCGATGTGCTTAATCCAACAAGTATATCCCCCTTATTGCCGAGACCTTGTAATAACCTGGCATAAATAAGATCATAACTGTAATCGTTGGCCACGGCTGTTAAATAAGAAGTATTGCAGTGTAAGGCATCTGCAGGAAGTGCAGGGCGGTCAATATAAAAACGGCCACTGAATTCTGCTGCCAGGTGCTGTGCATCGGCAGCGCTGCCCCCATTACCACAAAACAATACTTTATTACCGTTTTTAAATGCAGCGGTGATGATACTGATACAGTCATTTACGACTGATAATAGTTTTTCATCCGCCAGTAATTGTTGCTTTACTTCAATGGATGAACCGATAAGTTCTTTTATGCTGATGCTCATATTAAGTTACTTGAAAAGCAGTGAATAGATAGTTATTGGAAGCAGCAATTGGTTGCAGATTAATATAGTAGGACTCTGTAAAATTTTTTAAGGCTAAAAACTCATGCGTAGGTACACAAAATTCATCAAAGAAGATAATATCACCCTTTTTTAAGAACGGGGCAAAGGAAGTAAGCGTGAAAAGAGTGGAGGAATAAAGGTCTGCATCCAGGTGTATTACAGTGAGTGTATCACTTTTAAAAGTCTTTAAAAAAACCGGTAATGTTTGCTGAAAAAGTCCCTGGTAAAAGCTTGCCCTTATATCATCTGTTTTCAGCACTTCATTGCCATTATTCATTTCTCCCTTTTTAAAATGCCCCCAGTCTTCCGGTAAGCCGCTGAACGTATCAAATCCATAGAATCTGGATGCTGGATTTTTGTGATGCTCAAGCCACCAATAAAAAGAACCACCATTTGCCACGCCAAACTCCAAATAATTCATGGGGGCGTCTTTTATGAATTCCTTGTTAAGATAAGCATACAATCCCAGCCTTTTATCCCTTGTTCTGTCCCATGAAAAGAAATCATTAAAACCCAATTTCCTGTTTTGGCTGATCCATTTCGATTGCATAGACAGGTAAGCAAGGTTTCGAAAAAAGCCGGCTAATGGAAGGAAGATCACATGCAGCTTCAGGAAAGAAAACAGGGCCTTAATATTTTGTATAAAAAAGTACTTTAAGTACATGCCGCTCATTTTGATTTTAAGTTGGCGCAAATGTATTAATAATAAGCCCAACCTTCAAAAATAGGAGCAGGCCTTCCATGCAGGATTGGTTCTTTGGTATGGTAAACCCGGTTTCTATTGTTATCTTTTTCCTTCCTGTTGCCTATCTTTTTGAAGGTATCATTCCCCTGATACCCATATCAACCACCATGTCATTTGCAGGCGGGAGTGGATTATAAAGATTATTACCGTCTGTTTCGCTCCATTCAAAGCTTTTATTGGTTGACAAAGACACTTCAATATTGATATCACTTGTTTCGTTGCCGTTGATTACTAACGGTGATGCGAAAGCGCCGGTAACAAGACAGGAGCCAGCGGGGATAGGAGAAGTGGCAAATAAAGGATTGGGAACCGTGGTGGCTCCTTCCGGTGCTTGTCCTGCTTGAACTGTGCCAAATCCTGCTGCACTTGCCTCCACCGCCCAATAGCCTTGTTTTTTATTTGCGTTCACTGCTATGGTGGAGTCTTTCACTTTGAAATTACCAACGTAGGTATTGAAGCCAATAAAAGAAGCAACAGTGGCATCTACGGTTCCAATGGGTGTGGATACATACACATTGTAGTTTTGATAGGCCAGTGATACCCTTAGATAATTGTAAGTGCCTGCAGCCAATTCGTTTAATGGTACACTCAAAAATATTTCGTTGTTACCCGCAAATTTCGACTTTGAAAAATCAATTGCATTGGCACCTCCAGTGGTGGTTTCATCCGCCCGGTATAATACAGCGCCATTGCCTGGAAGGGTAGTGGCTGTTGGCGCCAGTTCCAAATATATGGGCACTCATTTTATTGAACCTGGGTGATTGAGCAGCATGCCCTGCAGGTACTGCAACCGGGTTGCCCTGGCCATTCAGCCGCACCTGGGAACTGTCGAATTTAAAAATGAAATTGACTTTGATAGTTGTTGGATTATTGTTACTTGTCTTTTTACAGGACATGAAAAAGAGTGGAGCAACAAGGGCTGCTGCAATAAGATAAGATTTCATGAAAGGAATTTTGGGTGAATGAGCTGGTTTGAAATAACCTGTTGGATATCCGAAAAATTATGCCGCAGTTTTTTCGCCAGGCGTGATGGGTTCAAAATTTTTGTTAATAGAAAGCCGGTTACCCTGGTCTGACCTATGGTACCGACAAGGGTAAACATCGCTGGTCTGATCTGCGGTACCGACCAGGGTAGCCTTCGCTGGTCTGACCTACGGTACCGACCAGGGTGATCATCATTGGTCTGACCTACGGTACCGACCAGGGTAGCAAACCCGGATAACTTAGTTCATCATCAGCACATTCACACTCCGCTGTAAAATATTAAACGCAATTTCTGCCATCAGGTTTTCTTTATCCAATGTTGGATTTACCTCTGTAATTTCAAAACAACAAATCTTCCTGTTTTGCATAAACTTACTGATCAGGTCTTCTGCTTCTCTTTCTTTTAACCCGTTACTAACCGGGGTGCCAGTCCCTTTTGAAATAGAAGAATCAAGGCTGTCCACATCAAAACTGACGTATATATCGGTGCAGTCGCTTAAATAGCGCAGTACTTTACGACTGACACTTTCAGGACCATTCCGCCTCACTTCACTGGTGGTGATTACTTTAATGCCATGTTTTTCAATCAATGATCTTTCTTCCTTTTCATAATCCCTCAAAGAAATGATCACCACATCTTCGGGTAACACTTTTGGGAATATTTTACCAAGATTTTTTAGTTGATCCCATTGACTCGTGGTTTTTTCATCCAGTTCATGCACTTTCATCTCTTCGTTGTCTTCACCAATGGCTGTAGCCAGGCTCATCCCATGCATATTGCCCGATGGTGTGGTATAAGGCGTGTGCAGGTCGGCGTGAGCATCTATCCATATCACACCAAGTTTACTTTTGGGCTTGGCCATTTTAATGCCGGCAATGGTGCCACCCGCAGTTGCATGGTCACCACTTAACACCACCGGAAAAAAATGTCCCTTGATACAATTGTTTACCGCTTTGCTTACCCTTTCATATATGTTTATCATGCCGATGATGCGCTTTGCATACGGCGACTGTATTGGCTCAAACAACAACTGGTTTTCCACTTCAATTTTTTCGGAGGGGAAATGCACAAAAAAGTTGCTCATAAAGTCGAGCGCTGCAATTTTAATCGCATCAATTCCAAGACTTGCACCACGGGTGCCGGCGCCAATTTCACTTGGCACTTCAATCAATTTTATGTTCTTCATACAATTTCTTATTAACCGCAACAGGGGAGAGGGTTAGTTAGCAGTTAAACATGATCCCTGTTCGAACCCGGCCAGCATTCTTATAACCTGGTACCGGTGTTTTCGGTAAAGTTTATCAATCGTTACGGTTGCAAATCTAAAGGATTTCGTTTAAAGGGTTTTTCCCATTGATCGTGCCGTTAATTTTAAGCGGTTTGAACCGTACAAACATATCTTCGCTGTACCAATTTTCTTTCCGGGTTTTTCGTATCACTTCGGCATGTTCTTTCATGTTATATGCGAAGCTTTTCATCTGTTCTTTACTTTGCCATATACTGAATGTAGCTTGTTTTATCAGCGGCATTTCACCAATACCTATTGAAGTTACAAAACCATCGGCACCATTCATTTGATTGGCAACGGATCCTACGTTTTTCCAAAAGGAGGACAATTGAGAAAAACGTATCGTGGCCCTGGTAAGTACTGCCACCGGACCTTCAAACGGGTTTTGCCGGGAGAGGTTGCCAAAACATTCTTTTCCATCCCATTTTCCATGGCCTTCCATTGGCTCAAGGTAAAAAGTACAGACTTCACAGTTAAATAATTGTAACCAGCCTGCAATAAAATTCCCGTACAGTTCTTTTATAGTTAAATGGGTATTGACATTACCTGCAGTATGAGCGGCGAGAATGCCCCATTGCTGCCAGTCCGGGTGCTTGTCGAAAGTGCCGTTCTTACCACAGCCGAGCAGCTTATAAAAACTTGTTGTTGCATTAAACCAAAAAGGGATATGGTGCAATGCCATTGCCAGCACCGCAAAGGGTATGTATCTTTTTTTGTATCGTATGATGGTGAGCGTTACCAGCATGGTGCAACAATAACACAATTTTTTGAGGAAGGTTGTAAAAGTAGGAAATGGTGGTATTGGGGCAGTGCCATAAAAAAGAAAGCTCCCCGGAGAGAGCTAACTATTACCAAAAGCCAAAACGGATTTAATTCTGAATGCTTTCACTGGCGTTTTGTTCGCCTTTCATGCTTTTTCTTTTAAATAATGAAATATCAACTTTACCAAAACGGTAGGAGAAGTTAAGCCTGAACATTTGTGGATCCCGTATCCTGTCGTAGTTCTGTACAAAATAATCGCTGTAACTATACTGGCTGTTTACCCTTGTACGGAATATATCGCTGATGTTGAGTGATAAGGATGCTGCATTGTTTTTCAAAAATGATTTTTTAAATGCAATATCCATTCCCCAGCTTGGTTTAATGTATCCCTGGGATGCGCTTTGGCTTTGCATCCATGGCGGGCCGCCCATTCCGCCATTCGAGTTTACAGGCAGGTTGGTTTTAGACTGGTAGGTTGTTGTAAACTGTATGGCATAATTGGCCGGGAGTTTAAAATTGCTGTTGAATTTTGCAAACATGCTCCAGATGGCATCCTGTTGCACACTATTAGCAATATTGCTGGTGTTTACTTTTGAATTGTACACATTCACATTTGTGCTGATATCCCACCATTTTGTAAGGTAATTAATAACCGTAAGTTCTGCACCAGCAGCATAGCTGGAGTTAGCATTGATATAAGTGTTGATGAGGTCATTCGTTCCTGTTAGCGGATTTAATTCTTCTGTAAGATATCTTGTGATTAAGTCGGTGCTGTTCTTGAAATACACCGATCCGAGAAACGTATTTTTATTAGAAAATGTTTTCAGGTACGACAATTCATAAGCCTGCGTAAACTCAGGTTTCAAAGCAGGATTGCCCCTGGTGATATTCAGTTTGTCGGTATAATCTGTAAATGGTATCAGGTTAAAGAAGTTGGGGCGGTTGATCCTTCTTGTTACACTTATCTGCAGTTCCTGGTTGTCGCCCAGTTTTTGACTGGCAAATAAAGATGGGAATAAACTGATTGGGTATTTATTGCTGAATTTATCCCCCGTATTGGTAAGCGTGCCGTTATAATCGGAGCTTTCTGCTCTTAGTCCAATTTTATAATTGAAGTTTTTTATACTGCTGCTGATGGTTGCATACGCTGCGTACACATTATCTGTATTCTTATAATTACTGGTGGCAGATGCTACCAGTTCATATTGGCCGGTAACCTCATTGTATACATAATTATACATATTGTTGATCCTGCTGCGGATGGCTGCCCTTACACCTGTTTCCAGTTTATACGTTTTGGCAAAAGGCAGTACAAAATCAGATTGAATCACATAATTTTTATCGCTGCCATCACCTAATACTTTTTCATAGCCGGTTTTGGAGAGTGTGCCGTTTGAATTAAAGTAATTGGTGGTATACAAAGAATTGTTTTCGTTGCTGCCGCCAAAATAATTGGCATCCAATGTAAATTCCTGTCCTTCTTTTTTAAAGAGCTGCTTAAACCCAAACACAAGTCCCTGCCCGTTGAATTCTCTGTGCCCGCTGGTGATACGCTGGCTGTTGTTACTTATTTTTCCACCACTGAATAAACTGTCGGTGGTAATATCAATTGTTTCGGATGGATTGAATGCACCACGTACTTTTATACCTGATAGCGAAATAGTGGCTTTGTTGGTAACAAAATAATCAATGCCAACCTTGCCAAATAAAAAGCCACCTTTTGTTTTATTAAAATTGTCCTGGTATACCGAGGTAAGCGGAACGGATAATAAATTTTCCCTGCTGGTAGTACCCCATGTTTGTCCTTTATTCTGGTTGCCAAATCCTGAAGCAGTAAAGTTAAATTTATCCTGGCGCAGACTAATATCCCCACCACCATTGATTGCCCCCCGCTTATCAACGCCAACTCTCACATTGCCATTGTATCCTTTCTTTTTGTTTTTCTTCAATACGATATTTAATATGCCGCCTCCTCCACCGCTGGCATCATACTTAGCAGAGGGGTTGGTGATCACTTCCACGCTTTCTATTACATCTGCCGGAATCTGGTCAAGCGTAAGGGTAGTGGGTCTGCCATCCACCATTAATTGGGGTGCTGCGTTGCGGATGGTGACATTACCGTCAATATCCACATTGGCAGAAGGTACGTTACGCAATACATCCACGCCTGTGCCGCCCGCACTCATAATATTCTTTTCTACATTAAAAACTTTTTTGTCAGCACTTAGTTTAACCGACGGCGTTATCGTTGTAATGGTAACATCCTCTAACTGTTTGGTATCATTCTCCATTTTGATATTGCCAAGGTCTTTCTCAAATGAAGGCATGCTGCCCGGTGCTGGTGCTGTACCATTGGGTTTTGACATAAATGAAACAGGTGTTTCAAATGCTTTAAAACCTGTGCCCGACACTTTTAAAGTAAAGCTGCCCGTCACAGCAAGGTCTTCAAAACTAAAATCGCCGTTGCTTTTTGTAATGGTAGCTTTTAATAAAACATCTTTCAGTTTTTTTGTAGCCTCGTCCATTTTTTTCTGCAATAACATTACTGAGGCGTCCGCCACTGGTTTGCCTGCTTCATCCACTAACTTACCAAATACATGACCTGTTTTACCGGGGCCACCAGCAGGTAAACCACCCGGCATTTGCGCAAAAGCACGCAGGCTTACTATTGTTATTACTGCTATTGCGATCAGCTTTCTCATTGTTCATTTTTTTAATTGAACACAAAACTAATTTGATATCAGCCTTTACTAAGGCAAATGAGATAAAAGGGGAGAATGCTGCGACGAAAATGAAAGACTTTTTTTTGGCTGATTATGAACGGGAAATAGAGTTTATAAAAGGTTGAACAGCAGGTTGACAACGTGACAGGCTCTCAAACAAAGCTTTTTAAAAGGTGTAAGAGAATCTGGAAATTATTGCGCCGGTATGGTTGTTTACCTATATCAGAGCCTGCCGGTAATTGCAAGTACGGACTCTTTATAATTATCACTCACCGGTAACTCGTTATTACCAATAAAAACACTGGTCTTTTTTACGGCAGTAATAAAGGCTACGGATACAATGTAAGACTTGTGAATGCGAATAAATTTTCCGGATGGCAGTTGCTCTTCAATTGTTTTCATAGCCATACGGGTTACAATGGCTTTGGAAGAACTATGCAAGTGTATCTTGATATAATCTTTTAGTCCTTCAATAAAAACAATATCATCCATCGCTACTTTTACCATGCTGTATTCCACGTTTACAAAAAAGTATCCAGGAGATTGTTTTGCACTGGTGGGCTGGTTTCGGAGGTCAAATAATTCCTTTGCTTTGTTACAGGCTTTAATAAACCGCTCTAACGATACAGGCTTTACCAAATAGTCTGTTACTTCCAGGTTAAAGCCTTCCAGTGCATATTTTTCATAGGCAGTAATCAATATGATCATCGGTTTTACCGTAAGGCTTTGTATCAATTGCAGGCCTGTTAAACCGGGCATCTGAATATCCAGGAAGATCAGGTCAATTTTCTGTTCCTGCACTGCTTTCATGGCTTCAATACCATTGTCGAAACTGCCAACCAGCTTTAAATAGGGAAGTTTGCTGATATTATCTTCCAGCAGTTCAAGCGCCAGCGGCTCATCATCTACAGCAATACAGTTGATCATTATGCAAGTTGTATTTCAAGTGTTACGGTAAAATAGCCGTTTGATTTATCAACCAGCAACCGGTGATTGCTTTTATATAAAAGCTTCAGTCTTCTTTCCACGTTGTTTAATCCAATGCCCGATGCCTTGTCTTTTACTTCATCTGCCAGGTTGCTGAATTTGTTTTGCACTGTAAAATACAACATGTTGTCCGCTGCCTTCAGATCAATATTGATCATGGCCTGTTCAATCATGCCCGTTCCATGTTTGAAAGCGTTTTCTACAAAAGGTATCAGCAGCATGGGTTCAATAAAATAACTTTTATCTGCCGGGTGAAAGGCAGTACGGATGCTCACCTTTTT
>JAKQJG010000367.1 GCA_029561305.1 Bacteroidota bacterium
TGTTCTGGAATACTGCCAACGAAATAAACAGTAAACATTTTGTGATTGAAAGAGGTACTGACGGCTTATACTTTAACGCATTATCAACTGTACCTGCAAAGGGAAGAGCTTATAACAACTATAATGCTGTGGTGGCAGATGTAAATGTCGTCCTTGCTTTTTATCGATTAAAAATAGTTGATAACGATGGCAGCTTTACATACTCTCCTGTAATAAAAATTGACAGAAGAAAAAATACAAGCGGTATTAATATACTCAGTAATCCTGTAAAAGATTTTGTTATCATCAGCTCAACAGATAGAAGCCTGAATAATACACAGGCAAGTATCTTCAACATGCAGGGTGCGGTGGTAAAAACTTTCATAATTAAAGAAGGAAGCCATGTTATAGATTTAAAAAGCCTGCCTGCTGGAGTGTATTATATAAGAACAATGAACGGCAGCAGCAGGATATTGAAACAATAAATCAACTTTTTTTGAAAATACACACGCTGTTCATAAAAGCCAGCAAATGTATTTTTCCTGATCAATATTTTATATGAAAAAATTTTTAACTCTTTTCACCTGCCTGCTGTTTGCATCCGTTACTGAAGCCCAGTATGTAAATATTCCCGACAGTGGCTTGAAGGTAATGCTGAAAGGTCTTTACCCCGCCTGTTTCAATGCCAACGATGAAATGGACACCACCTGTAATGCTATTATAACGGAAGACTCGCTGGACGTCGGCGTGTTTGCCAATAACGCTCAACCCATTTATAAACTTGATGGAATTCAATACTTCAAATCACTGATTGCATTTGGCTGCAAAAATTGCTTGGTGGATACCTTACGGGATTTGCCATCTACACTTAAAAGGCTTTATTGTGATGGCGCTTTGAACCTGCAAACTGTATTTCCTTTTCCTTCTACACTGGAGTTACTTGATATTACCCATTGTCCAAGGATAAGAAGTTTGCCTTCTCTTCCCGCCTCTCTCAAGTGGTTCTATTGTGGCTTTTCTAACATGCTCGACAGCTTGCCCGCTTTACCTGACGGACTTATCCTTCTTGATATTTCACAAAGTATGACACCGGTTAATTTTACCTCCTATCCCGATTCACTAAGATTTCTGAACACATCAATTAATGAAAATGTAAGACACAGCGCTCCCTTTCCACCCAAACTGAAACGGCTGGAATGCAGGTATAATTTTATTGACAGAGTAGATAACCTGCCAGACTCGTTAGAGTATCTCGATCTCACAGATAACTTTAATATTCTCTCCCTACCTGCATTACCCGGCTTGTTAAAAGAAATGTATGTAAGCCGGATGTCGCTTAATGGGTTGCCTGCATTACCGGATTCGCTCAAAATATTGAATTGCTCGGGAAATTTCATCCGGCAACTACCTTCCCTTCCTGGCTCACTTACCGACCTTAATTGTTCAGCCAATTACCTGCAGCATCTCCCCGCATTACCGCTATCACTAAAAAACCTTGACTGTTCCTACGATTCGCTTTTGTCTCTGCCATCCTTGCACCAGGGCTTAAAAACAGTTAATTGTAAAAGCAACCTCCTTTCAGTATTACCTGCATTGCCATCAAGCCTGCTCAGTATGGATTGCAGGCTGAATAATATATACTGTATACCCAGTATACCAGCCACTCTTACCGCTATTAGAATTTATGTGGATGGACAAAAAGTAACCTGTATTCCCAACACAACATCCCGGTTATTGCTGTATAAAGATGACCGGAGTGCACCCGCTGCTATAGCACTTTGTAACCCGGTAAATAACCTGATGCATTGCCAGGGCTTCCCGGTTATGCAGGGTACTATTTTTTACGACAATAACAACAACAATATAATAGACACCAATGAACCGGCGGCTAAAAATATATGCATCACTCTTTCAAACGGCAGCTACTCGTTTTCGGATACTGCTGGCCGGTATGAAATAGGTAATGATACTATAGGAAACTGCACTGTCAGTGCTGCACCTCCCTTGTATTTTACTACTGTTCCTGTGTCGTACCAGTACAATTTTACGGGCTACGACACCCTGGTAACGGGCAACTTTGCACTGCAGCCCACCATTACTATTAATGAATTGTCGGTAAAGATCATACCGGTTAGCTGGGCAGCACGGCCGGGCTTTGCCTTTACCTATATGATCAGCTATCAAAATACCGGCACTACCAATCTTTCGCCGGTGATCACCTTTACATATGACAGTGTAAAACTTGTGTATGATTCTGGTTCTGCAGGCGTAATAGCACAGAGCAACAATATGCTTTCATTTAACCCCGGTAACCTGTTAACAGGGCAGGATGGAAATTTTCTTGCCTTTTTTACCATAAAGACGGATGTCGTTCTGGGAGATTCGATACATTCGGAGGCAATGATCAGGGCATTGAATTATGAAGTGGCTGATACCAATTCGTTTGTGATTCGTGGCTCCTACGATCCCAATGACAAACAGGCAACACCACAGCTTTCTCCACTACAGGTTTCAAATGGAGAATACATTGATTACACAGTACGTTTTCAAAATACCGGAACAGATACCGCCTTCACAGTTGTAATAAGCGATACATTAAGCTATGAATTGCAAACAAACTCTTTGCAGATGATTGCATCGTCACACAATTGCAAAACAACTGTAGAAGACAATATTGCTTTCTTTGAATTCCTCAATATCCTGCTGCCCGACAGTAATATCAATGAACCGTTAAGTCATGGTTTTGTATCATTCAGGGTCAAACCAAAACCAACTGTTGCTGTAAATACGGTCATACCCAACAAAGCCGCTATTTATTTTGATTACAATGCGCCGGTGATCACCAACACAGCGGGCACACTAATAGAAGATTTTACAGTGGTGCCGCTGAAATTAATTTCATTTAGTGCAGTACCGCAAAATGATAATACAATATCCTTATACTGGAATACAGCTAATGAGATAAACACCCAGCAATTTGCAATTGAAAGAAGCAATGATGGTTCACATTTTAATTCACTAACAAATGTTCCTGCAAAAGGAAAAGCTAATAACAACTACAACGCCACTATTGCCGATGCAAATACCGGCATAGTATTTTACCGTTTAAAAATTATTGACAATGATGGCAGCTTTGTGTATTCACCCATTGTTAAAATTGACAGGAGAAAAAGCACACCAGGTATCACTATTTTAAGCAACCCTGTAAAAGACTTTATCATCATTAGCACTGCAGGCAGGAGTTTATACAACACGCAGGCTGGCATAATTAACATGCAGGGTGCTGTGATAAAAACTTTTACACTAAAAGAAGGAAGCCAAACCATTGATTTGGGAGACCTGCCTCCAGGGATATATTATCTCCGGACAACCGTTGGTAACGAAAAATTCCTGTTGCGGTAAAACATCTCATCCAGCTTTTGCCTACATTCGCTTTACCAATAAAACGGCAAAACAATAGTAAATATGAGAACTGTTTTTGCAGCCATCCTGCTGCTGCTTAATACTGCTGCTTTTTCACAACCGGCCTTTGATTATAAAAGGGATTTTAAACCTTTTATGGAACAAAGCCAGGACAGGCAAAGTCCCTTGTACTATCAAAAGCTGCTGGTACGTTTTCTCGACAGGGATACCACGCTCAGTAATATGGAAACGCTGACGATGATGATCGGGTACACAGAGGATTCCCATTACAAACCCTTTGAAGACATGGAGCCCGAAAAAGAAGTGTTTGACCTGAATGAAGAAGGCCAGTATGATGAAGCCATTACCAAAGCAAAAAAATATTTACAGACACATCCTTTGAGCCTGCGGGTGAATAAAGAAGCTTCCTATGCTTATCATCAAAAGCAAATGCAGGACAGTGCAGATTACTTCATGGACCTGGTGGACAAACTGATGAACGCTATGATCTACAGCGGAACGGGGAAAAAACCGGAACAGCCCATTTTTTCCCTGGGCTTGGCGGATGGAGAGTACTTTATTCCCAATATTGGTTTAAAAATTCTTGACAAAAATACGGACTGGAATGCCAATAACCATTTTATGGAGATCATCAAAGCATCCAAAAGCGGGGATGACGAGATCATGTATTTTTTTGTAATTGAACATGCCAAGCAAAAAATAGATGACGATAAAGTGAATGAGTCTGAAGGCAAAAAGAAAAAGAAAAAAGAGGATAAGAAAAAGAAAGATAAAAAAGGCGGGTTTAACAAAGTGGAGGCACCGGCACCGGGCGCCAAAACTGAGTAACGGTACCTTATCCCAATTTATAATACCATCACTTTTATCACCGTTGATTTGCCAGTAATATCAATTACTTCCAGCTGGTAATTACCGCTTCCTAACTGTGATGTGGGATTGATTATATTGGTGGAAGTGCCGCCCGGGTGACTAACTGACTGCTTCCAAATAAGCTGCCCGTTGCCGTTAGTGATCTTCACAGTGTACAAACCGGCTGACAAATTGCTCATCTGCAAACCAAAGCTGCCATCTGTTGAAGGATTAGGATATACCGTATACCCCGTCCTGCCTTTTACAGCACCCACTTTTACTATACGGCTGAAGCCTGCAGCACCACGGTTTCCAATACTTTTGATACGGTAAAAATTATCGCCGCTTACAGGGTAGGCATCAAACCAGTTGTAGTTAGACCCCCCGGCTGCAGCAGCGCCCACTTTAGTAAAATTGATACCATCTGTGGACCTTTCTATTTCATAAGATGCAATATTGAGCTCGTTCTCCACCTTCCATTCCACTACATTGCCGTTATTATTTTTCACCGCAGTAATACTGGTAAACGTTACCGGTAGTGGGCGTAAATTTTTGAATACAATACGGAACCGGTCGGCCGCTGAAGAAGCCAGGTCGCTGCTAACAGAAAAATCCACCGTTGTGGTACCGGTCATGTTTATTGGAGTAGAGGTATTAAGGAACCTGTCTTCAAAGAAACCTGTAATGCTGTTATCAAAATTTTCAGCAATTATTTCAAGGCGGTATGGCTGCAGTTTGATCTTCCGCATATTATAGAAGATGGTATCATTTTCTGAAACGGGCTGTCTTGCTTCCACTACAAAGGGCAAACCGTTTACCAGCAAACCAAAATTATCGCCGAAGTTGGTGGATTTGATTGCATCGTTTTCGTCAATGGCATCTGCGTATTCAGATGAAAATACCACCACATTACCATCGGCGATATTGGGTGCTCCTGTACTCATATTATACAGGTTAGTTGTAATACCACTCTTTGCCGACAGGCTGCCCATTGGCCTCGACACCAGGTTGCTGGCAGCAAGCTTACTGCTTTCAGTAAAGGTAACATTCGCACTGCCACTTGCCGTATGCACCATAAATGCCTGGCCAGATTCAATCCGTTTATTGGGAACACCGGCAGTATAACTGCCTCCACCCGGTACAGGAACCCAGGGCGTTGGTGTAGAAGCACTAAAGGTTACCCATCCGCCGAGGCCTTGTGCCCCGGGAATTTTTGGATCCCAAACAGAAAATGAATTGTCAATGTTGGTTCTGTTCAATAATGTAAAGTCAATTGCCGAAGCATAGTTATTACCAACAGCGGCGAATGCACCTGGAGCTGCTAAAGTTATTGGCGGCAGGTTGCCCTGGAATAAAGAACCTTTTGTACGGAGTATCACTGGGGTTGGTGCAGCACCTGTTCCCATCGCAGGCGTAATGCTCCTGTTACCACGGGAGAACAGCATATAAGATTTATTATCCCCAGCCAAAGCAATTGGGGTGATAGTACTGGCTACGGATTGCCATGCCGTTCCGTTATGGAAAAGGAATGAACTGCCGGCACTGTAAAAATCAAAACCATTAGCAGCCCAGGTACCTGCATTGGATGTAATGATCGTGCCATAACCAGTACCGGGATCAACGCCAGCAGCCTGGTTTTCCTGCCATGATTGTTTGATGGTTTGTCCAACTGTTGGCGCTGCTAAAAACCTCCATGCCCTTGCTGGAGGTAAATATCTTTCAACAGTAACATCTCCATTGATATAAGCACCGGTTATGGCACCTGGTGCCACCCTTGCTGTTCCTGTTGCACCTGATTTTAAAGTGAGGTTGCCACCAGTTGTAAGCACTGCTGTGCCCGTAACAGAAACAGTACCTTCATTTCCTGCTGATGCGCCTTCTGTAATATCCAGCGTGGTACCCAAAGTGGCTGTTGCATTATTTACCAGGGAAAGATTTTTTAAAACCCGTTTGCCCGAAGTAAAACTAACGGTGCCGGCTGTACCACCTAAGGCAAGACTGGAAGTGTTAGACCCACTGATACTGCCGCTGCCGCTAACAGCCCCGTTGATGGTAAGTGTATTGCCATTAATATCGAGTATCGAAGTAGCAGTTCCTGTGACCAGGTTGCCAGATAGCGCTGAATTGTCAATGGTAAGATCAGAACTAAGTTGAACGGTAACAGTCCGGTTAAGAGTGAACAGCCCGGTAGTATTTCCCCCAGTTGCAAAACGGAGTGGTCCTACAGTTCCCACAGTTCCGCTAATGGTTAACGAAGAACCATTATCCGCATAGATATTACCGGTAGTACTGGCTAAACCAGAAAACTGCAGGTTATTACCCGCTTGTGTGAATGTATGTGAAGCCAGGTCAAGTGTACCAGTGGCAATAATGGCTTTGTTTAAAGAAACCGGGGCGCCAATCGTAAGATTGGCCATTGTGCCAATAGCAGCAGGAAAAGGATTGACCGTTGCGCCATTCAATACATAATTTGCGCCTGCATTATAAGTCTTGCTGATCTTGGTGCCTGCTAAAATGGTGCCGGTAGTACCGTCAATGGCTGTTCCTTCAATGGCTGTATTGGGGGCTACACCGGTATTAGCGGTAATTAAAGTAGCGTTTGCATTAAGATTAAATGATGCGTTGTTACCAACATTGCCATCATCTGTTCCTACGGTGATGTTATTGGTACCGGCATTTAGAATTGAATTGGCAGCGACGGTAAATGATGAACTAAAAGGAGCTGAACCCGAACGTATGAGGTCAACTTTAGAATTTAGTAAAAGTATTGTAGATGCAACGCCATCGCCTACACTAAAATTCACATACCCATTCGGATAAACCGAAGAATTTGTATACTGCTGGGAAATGCCATTAAACAAAACAGTGCCCGGTGAACTGCCAAGCAAGGTGGTTATCTGACCAACCCCGCTTACTAAAAGATTTCCGGCCAGTCTTACCTGAATGGCAAAACCCCCGTTTGAGTTAAGATCGACCTGGCTGTTAGGCAATGAACTGGCAGATGTGCCATTCACAATAAGATTTCCAAGGATAGTAAGTGTTCTGTTAGAAGTACTATTCCCAATTGTTAACTGGGCTCCTCCTAAATCAGATCCAGAAACTGTTAAATCACCTCCTAATTTTAAATTACCTGCTAAAATTCTGGTGCCGCTTGA
>JAKQJG010000390.1 GCA_029561305.1 Bacteroidota bacterium
TAATGCAGCTGTTGCTTCCCTGAGTTCCTTTTCCAGATCTTCATAGATGGCTGCATCATCATCATATTTTGGATAAAATATACCATCCGTATATGCTTTGCCGGCATCAAAGTAAGGCACATCGCCATAGGTATCTACAAGTCCCATATAAGCATATGCTTTCCAAATCCTGATCATGCTTCTCAAATTAACTGCATTGCTGTTTCCATTTAAATTGGCTAAAGCCTGTACCAGGTTTTTAAGGCCGCCGGTAGTGGGATTATTCAGCGGTGCTGTTCCAACATAACTGGCTTCCCATCTTGCATTGTTGAAGTTGTCTATGTCAGCATTGAAGTTGGGACCCTCCGTGGCACCTGCATTGAATGGATTTACAAACTGCTGTACGATGGTGTTTTCTGTTTCCCAGCCGGTGCCGTTGAATGACCGTTGTGCTCCTGCCAGCAGCAGTCCCGGATCAATAGAAGTTACGGCGTAAGGATTGGTGTTTATTTCTACAAAATCCTTATCGCATCCTGCAATCAGGAACATACTACCGGTAAGGGCTATGCTATATATTATTTTTCTCATAAGAATTAAAATTTTACGTTTAAACTTAAGTTATAACTGCGTGTTGTTGGCAATGCTGCATTTTCATATCCAGACCTGATGTCACCGGAAGACTGAACGGCTTCGGGGTCAAGACCAGGAAGGTCTTTATACAGTATCGCCACGTTGCGTACAGAAGCCGATAAGGTAAGCCCCTTGAAGAATTTGAGATAGGATACTTTATTTACAAGACCTGTAAGGTTATATACCACAGATATATTTCGAAGCTTTACAAAGTCTGATTTGAAAACGAAGGGGTCGCCGATCTGCAGGTTTCTGTAGTCGGCATAAAAGGCCTGCAGGTTTGTAACGGCAACATCGTTTGGCCGCCCTGTTGATTGAATAACGCCAGGAAATACCAATCCATTTTCTCCATCTCTACGCCCGGCCAATGATGCTACAGATAAGCCTTGCCTTAACATATTCAAAGCGGTACCTGACATTACTGTACCACCAAATTTGTAGTCTATAAATATAGAAACGGTTAGATTTTTGTGTGAAAAACTGTTGATCCATCCGCCGGTGAACTTAGGGATAGAACTGCCCACAGGCTTGTAATCAGGAGTAGCAATTAAACGGCCAGCATCTGTTAAAAGAATATTGCCGGCATCATCTCTTAAATAAGTCCTTGTATATAACTGGTTCATCGCTAAACCTTTTGTGTACCGTATCTGTCCTAGAAACTCATTGCCGGTTGAGTTAAAGTTTAATAAGAGGAAATCATTTACACCTGGAGAAATTTCCAGCACTTTGGTAGAGAGGAATGCATTATTCCAGGAGGTGGTCCAGGTGAAATTACGTTTTTGGATCGGCGTGATTTCAATCAGCGTTTCAATACCGCTGTTTCTTAACGATGCCAGGTTGTCCTTGGTACCAGTATAGCCAGAAGCGTTGGAAACAGTTACCGGCAATACCTGGTCGGTGGTTACTTTTTTAAATGCAGAGATGTCAAAACGAACCCTGTTTTTAAACATTCTCAGTTCCAGGCCTATTTCTTTTTCGTCTGCTTTAAATGGAGTCAGCAATGCATTGGGTGCATTTACGCCACCAATAGTTGCTGTAGCCTGGTTATTAAAATTATTGGGAGCAATGGTGTAATTAAGTACACCTTCATAAGTATCAACACCATTGGCACTGCCTGTACTTGCCCAGGCAAGCCTTAATTTACCGAAGGTAAGCCATGATTGTTTAGGCATTAGTTCCGAGAATACAAAACTGGCAGATGCTGAAGGATAAAAAACTTTATTGTTCTTAGGATTGTAAACAGAGAACCAGTCTTCCCTGCCTGTAAGATTGATATACAAAAGGCGGTTATATCCAAACTCCACCAGGCCATAGAGAGAATTAACTCTTCTTTTACCATAGGTGAAGGTTTGGGCCTTTACGTTTCCGTTATCAATGGAGTACAGGTCTTTTACAATAAAGTTATTGGTGGTTTGGCTGGTGCCGTTGCCTTCTGTTCTGTATGTATTTCCACCAACACTTGCTTCAACAGAAAACTTACCAAATTCTTTATTCGCACCCAATAAAAAGTCGGCATTCACCTCTGTTCCTTTTCCTTGTGAAATATTATAAGTGCCTTTGTAAGTACCATCCGCATTTGTTGCTACGCTGGTTCCTATGCCAGAAGGAATTTTAGACTCGTTGGTATTCACCGAATAATTATAATTGTACCTGCCCATGATGTACAACCAGTCTGTAAAATCA
>JAKQJG010000391.1 GCA_029561305.1 Bacteroidota bacterium
CATCCGTTTTGAAGCAGCCATTCAAAAGAATCAAACCAATGGAGATGAATATTACTTTCAATATGGTCCGCTGGTACTTTGTCATCCTTTAAACAGTACTGAAGTAATTACAAAAACATACACCATTGCGGGTTTAACCGATTTCAACTGTCTTCCGTTAAAGGAAACGGTTGTTGAATTGAATGGTGCTTTACCCGTGCAGGATGCAACTGTTAAAAATCATTTTCATGCTGAAATAAAACCAGCCGGCACCGATCAGCCCGAAGTGATTCTCCTTGTCCCAATGGCCGGTACCACCCTGCGACAGGTCACCTTTAAAATGAAAGGGCAATGAACAAAATCATCCCTCTTTGTTTTTTCTGGTTGTTGAACGTAACCTGCCTTGCACAGGTTAAACAAGCTACAGACTATACGCGTTTTGTGAACACTTTTATAGGTACTGAAGGTACAGGGCATACTTTTCCGGGGCCATCCATGCCTTTTGGGTTAGTGCAGCCCGGACCAGACAATCGGGATAATGGCTGGGATTATACCAGTGGGTATCAATACAAAGACAGCCTCATCATGGGCTTTTCACAAACGCGGGCCAATGGTACAGGCATCAGTGAGTTGGGCGATATCCTCCTTCAGCCGGTTACGGATGAACGCACGGATGATTTCGCAATATCCTACCGGAAAGAAACGGAAAAAGCTTCTCCTGGTTATTATACAGTTGAATTAAAAAACAAGGTAAAGACAGAGCTGACGGCTACAGAACGGGTGGCCTTTCATCAATATACTTATCCCGACCATAAAGCGAAACTGCTGATCGACCTGCAGCATGGCTTGCGGTTTTTGACGGATAGCCTGGTACTGGAAAGCAATGTGCAGGTGGAAAACAACAGCCGGTTGTCCGGGTGGTGTCATACCCAAAACTGGGTTAACCGTAAATACTACTTTACGATCGAGTTCAGTCTGCCGTTTACCACCATCCTTGAATTGCCAAAAAAAGCAAAAGAAAATGCGTCCCGCTTCCTGTTGGGTTTTATGCTCAAAGACAAACGACTGAAGGTAAAGATTGCCTTATCCACTGTGAGTGTGGAAGGTGCAAAGGAAAACCTGAAGACCGAACTGCCCCATTGGAAATTTAATACAATTGTAAGTCTTGCAAAAAAAACCTGGAACAAGTATTTAAGCCGGATCGTAATTGAGGCACCTGTTAAACAAAAAACTATTTTTTATTCCTGCCTGTACCGGTTATTGCTGCAACCCTCCAATATCTGCGATACTGACGGGCAATACCGCGGACCGGATGATAAGATCCATACTGCATTGAATAAAGAATACTATTCCACCCTTTCACTCTGGGATTCTTACCGTGCAGCCCATCCGCTTTACACCCTGATTGTACCTGAAAGAGTAAACGGTTTTGTAAATACCCTGGTGGAACACGCTAAAACTGCAGGATTCCTGCCCATCTGGACCGTTTGGGGACAGGATAATTACTGTATGATCGGCAATCATGCTATTCCGGTAATTGCAGATGCGTACCTGAAGGGTTTTACAGGATTTGATGCAGAAGAAGCCCTGACACAAATGGTAAGAAG
>JAKQJG010000394.1 GCA_029561305.1 Bacteroidota bacterium
TTTGACAGGTTATCGGCTTTTCAAAAATCATTTGGGCCACATGCGGAAAAAATAAGAAATGACATTCCAAACTATACCGATATACAGCCAGTGATTCAAATTAGTGAAGTGCTGCGGTGATGGATTTGTTGTTAAGCAAGGGGCTGTTGCTGCTGTATCAAACTGGATGCGGGCAAGTATGATTCAACCAGCATGATCTGAGAAATCACTTCCAGTTAAAGTTGCTTCCACCTGGAATGATGAAAAATATTACCCAAGTTTGTTCATGTTAAAAAATATCAAATGAAATATTTTCCATTTATTAGCTTGATTGTTTTATTAACAGCCTGCAGTGCTGGTCCGGCACATGCCCAGGCCCCTAAAAATTTAGTTGTATTAGTGAAATATAAAACGCAGCCTGGCAAAGACAGTGTGGCGCTGGCTGGATTAAAAAACCTGATTACACTGGTAAAGAAAGAGCCTGGCTATATAAGCATTGTTATCCATGTTGATCCTGATGACAAGTCCAGTATTTTATTATACGAAGAATGGGCAAATGCTGAGTACTATAAAGGAGATCACATGAAGACAACACAGCTGCAACAATTTATGAAGGATGCAAGAGGATTTTTAGCCGGGCCACCAGAAATAACTTTTTGGGAGAAGCAAGAATAATCACAGACCAACATCCAGGTCTTGAAAATAATTTTGTGCGTTTTTGCATACTATGCATCATTGATATTTCTTTGGAGCATCTTTTAAAATTCATTATACCCTTTAAACAAACTGATTACACATGAAATTTTTGAAAAAACTTTTTGGTACAATCATCATTTTATTTGCCGGTCTTTTTATCTGGGGTAAGATATATACTGCCCTGCAGCCCGCATTGGTTATAAGACCCATTGCAGCCGATACCACAAGAATAAAAAATGATCTCTTTTATCTTACCGACAGTTGCCGCTACAGGAATTTTCTTCACATCGATCAACTGGACAAAGCAGCCAGCTACATCAAAAAACAATTTGATGCGGTTGCAGCACCGGCATCTTTTCAAACTTATACTGTTGACAGTTTGGAATTTAAAAATGTGATTGGCTCACTGGGACCAAAAGATGCCGAAAGAATTATTATTGGAGCACACTACGATGCCTGTCTCGACCAGGATGGTGCTGATGATAATGCCAGCGGTGTATGTGGTTTGCTTGAACTGGCCAGGCTGTTAAAAAACGACAGCCTGAAATACAGGATTGATTTTGTTGCGTACACTAATGAAGAACCGCCCTTTTTTGCCAGCAACGATATGGGCAGTTATATACATGCCAAATCACTTTTTGACAATAAAGTAAAGGTGAAAGGAATGATCGGTCTTGAAATGATCGGCTACTATTCTGAAACGCCAGGTTCACAGGACTATCCCTTATTTGTACTGGAATGGTTTTATGGTAACAAAGGCAATTTTATTACCGTTGCTAAAAAGTATTTTAACGGTGACTTTGCCAGTTTTGTAAGCGACCGGATGAAGAAAGAACCCGTGATCCCCACAAGATCCTTTAGCGCTCCCAGCTGGGTGGCCGGTATTGACCTGAGTGACCACCGCAATTATTGGGCTTTTGATTACAGCGCTGTGATGATCACCAACACTGCCTTCAACCGCAACAAACAGTATCACCAGGAAGGCGACAGGGCAGAAAGGCTCAACATCAAAAATATGTCGCTGGTGATTGACGAACTGTACAGGACGATAAAGGATATGAAGTAATTATTTTCCGGAGACAGTTCAATTGTATTGTCAGGGTTTTG
>JAKQJG010000406.1 GCA_029561305.1 Bacteroidota bacterium
AATCCCGCCATCATTTTCAATGGGGTTAAAACAAGGGGCTTCATGAAAAACAATTATGGTTACGGTTATGATTATGTGTATGGAAAAAATCAAAAAATTAATAAAGGATATAAATTAAAAGCATAACTTAGCCCTATCCCAGTTAAATTCTAAACCGCTGTAATCCACACCCCTGAACCGCAAAGCCAGTACCCTTTGCATTAGTACCAATATACCGTCTGTTGAAAAGCTGTCAACTTTTTAATCATTTTAAAGATGTAAAAAATGAACAGGAACTGGTATGCGGTATACACAAAGGCTCAAAGCGAAACGAAAGTAGTTGCCCTCTTATCAAAGAAAAGGATCGAGAATTTTTGCCCACACAAAAGGATGATCGTGGGTAACGGTATGAAAAGGAGAATGATATATGAACCGCTCTTCCCCTCATTTGTATTTGTAAACATCACTGAAATACAGATGTATGAAGTAAGAAAAACAAATGATGTAATCAACTTCGTGTATTGGCTTGGCAGACCTGCCATTATAAAAACAGATGAAATTGAAAGTATAGCGAGGTTCAACGGTAGTTATTACAATATACAGGTAGAAAAAAGCCCGGTGAATGCCGCTGGAAAAGTTAAGTTCAGCAGCGAACCAGCATTGGTACAGCAAGATCGAAATACTTTGAATGTAAACACAACAAGAGTAAAACTCAACCTTCCTTCTTTAGGTTATACCATTTATGCAGAAACCAGTATAGAGCAGGTTCCCGATACCGTAGAATATGATGTGGCGACAACCGAACTGGCATAGTTTTGATATTTGCGCAAAATCTCTTCCTGGTAAACTTATAAACCGCTGTTAGTAACTTTTGCTACAGCGGTTCTTTTATTTAGGCCATTAGCAAAACAATATTATTATTTTTGGAAAAAGTCTAAATACGGGAAATATTTCCTTCCTTCCGGCGTTATAATGCAGGCAGCGGCTGATAACGAAAGGCGCACTAAGCATTAATAATAAAGATGATACGTTACTATAAAAAGTTTTATTTCTTAAAAGTGTACGAAAACTGGTTTCAGTATAATTACAGGTTTAAGGATGTGTTGGGTTTAAATGTGTACTGGCATGTGAAGAAACAGGATACTGCAAAAGTACCCGGCATTAAATTTATATCCCATACCGTGGAACTTCCATTAAACCTGGACAGTGAAGCCATAACCGCCAATTTTTCCAAACAAATAAGACAGCAGGCAAGGATTGCAGAAACAGAAGGGATTCACTGTACTTTTCAAAACGACATTGATGTATTTGTTGAATTCTTTAATGACTTTGCCAGGAAAAAAAATACAGACCTGGTAAGCCGGCGGAGAATGGAGGAATTTGGCGACGGCATAACGCTGAGTTTTGCCATGTATAATGGCGAAATAATGGCCGCACACAGCTATCTCATAGATAAAGAAGCCGGAATTGTACGCCACCACCATGCTGCCACCAGGCGGCTTGATGAACAGGTGGATAAAAACCTGATAGGCAGGGCTAATAAATATCTAACGGTTAAGAATATACTCTATTTTAAAGAACAGGGGTATGCAACTTTTGATTTTGGCGGCTATGCAAAAGATACCACCAACGAAAGTTTAAAAGGCATTAACAATTACAAGCTCCTGTTTGGTGGCACTGTTGTTGAATGTGTCAATTATTTCTCCTACACTTACTGGTTTTTTAAAAAATTATCAGGCCTTTTAGGCATGAGAGGTAAAGTGTAACATCAGCCTGCAGGAACTTGTTTTGCCGGGCACGATCATAAATGACTGTGACCCAGGAAGGCGAAGCCATGCAAACCCCGGACTTTTCTCTATTTTCTGCCTGCAATAAGCGGCATTTTTCATGAACAGTACCATTGCTAAATTTATTTATTGGGGCATACTCTTTGGCGTGTGCAGCAATGCTGTGAGAATATATTTTTCTCAAATGGATGCGCAGGTAATTGCAGAAGATGAAGTGTATGGCTGGTATTTTAAACTGAACTACTTTGGTAACGTAGTCCTGTGCGCCTGTTCTATTGCTTCCTTTTTCCTTTACAAGAAATATTTCCCCTCCTTCATCAATACCTGTTATATATTGATGATACTGGCTGTAACGGCAGCGTCTATCCCTGATTTTGACAAGATCTTTGCAAGGCCCACTTTCTTTTTCTCTATCAAGGGAATTGGAACCTATATCAACTTTGGTCTTTTATATTTTGTTGCCGATACAGAACGCTTCCCAAAAGTTCTCAAGCTTTTTTACTATCTATGCTTTGCATTTATAGTGGCCGGGTTTATTAATTTAGCCCAGGTGGGTCTTGGCGCCAGCAGAAGGGAATTTATGCTGACTATAAAGGATCTCGCCTTTTATTGTATGTGGGTATTTCCCTACTTCTTTTTACAGGATGAAGAAGACAAAAAAAAGAACCTGATCAACCTGGCGGCTTTTATGCTGATCGTTGTGCTGGTGTTTAGTACCGGTGCCAGGTCTTATCTTATCATTTGCGCCCTGGTATTAATGATTAAATTTTCCAAACAGCTAAAAAGCAAGAATGGCGTATTCGCTATTATAGGAATGCTGTTACTGATTGGTATTGGATATGTGGTGCTTCTTAACAGTGAATACAGCGGCACATTAGAAGGTGCTGCCACCAACCTTTCTGAAAGGTCAGACCAGGATACAAGGAGCGAACAGATCCTTGACTTTTTAGGGCAGTATGATATGGATTACCTCGTTCAGGGCGTGGGACCAAAAGGAACCTGGTACTGGCATAGTATTGAAAGCAAATATGAATTTCTCGACAACCAGTTCCTGTTGCTGGCCTGGTGGGCTGGTCTGCCTGCTATCCTCATCTATCTGATATTCC
This sequence comes from Bacteroidota bacterium, assembly GCA_029561305.1. GTDB lineage: Bacteria > Bacteroidota > Bacteroidia > Chitinophagales > Chitinophagaceae > Ferruginibacter. Next base: position 2,873 of record JAKQJG010000406.1, read on the forward strand.
TGGTAAGATCCATGTTTGTAAAAAGCGAAATATTACTGTTCCAGAATATAAAGGGCGTAAAGCTCATGATCGGTCTGTGGATCGCAGCCTGTCTGGGATTTGCCATTTATGTTACCATTTCTTCCGAACCTTATTATTACTTTATCTCGTTTATGATCGGCATCAACGCTTGCCAATACACGAAAATATGGGGAGATCCGGAAGAATTTGAGGAAGAAGCTGTTTAAAACTGATGATCTACCGATGAACGTACCATTTCTCGAAAAACATAGTTCTAAAATATTATTTGCCGCCACCATGGGGGCACTGGGCCTGAGTTTTGCCGGCACCGTGCTTAACTCGCATTTGCTGCTGGATAAATTTGGCGACTGGAAGTACCTGCAAAGTTTTATCATACTCGTGAGCTATCTTGTAAATTTTGGCTTATACTCTTCTGGCGGACGGCTTGTAGCAGCCACAGACAATGTACTTAAAATTCGTACCTACAAAGGGTACCTTATTTATTTTGCACTGGCAGGTCTTACTGTTATCGTCCTCACCTTATTGGTTTGCGGATTCTTCTTTCCAAAGGTTTTGAGCAAGGACCTTTTTTATATGGCACTTACCATGCTCCCGCTGTTCATCATACACCCATTGGGTTTTTATTTTGAATCGGTATACCAGGGTGAAAAAAAACTACTCGGACTGGCGGCCTACAGGTTTATTCCCCCGTTTTTGTATGTAGTACTGTTGTATGCATTTAAGTCACTTTCGGAAGGAAGTATTTATTACAACGCTATACTGTTTTATGCTACCTCCTTTGTGGTGTGTATGCTGTTGCTAAAAAGCGATAAGCCCATTTTTAAAAAAGGTACCAGCGAATGGAAGGACCTCAAAATGCAGCACAAGACCTTTGGTGTGCAATTATACTGGGGAGGATTGTGGGGAGTGGGTGTTATCTACCTGCTGCCTATATTAGTTGGCCTTTTTAATATCGATAATAAAGATGTGGGGCATTACAGCCTTGCACTAAGCTTTATCATGCCGTTGTCGATACTTCCAAGTATTGTGGGAACCACCAACTACAAATCCTATATAACTGCCAAAACAATCCCTAAAGAAAATTTTAGAAAAGTGGTAATTGCCTGCCTGATCATGCAGGTGGGTTTGTTACTGTGTATAGATTTTATCATTGATTTTTTCCTTGCGAAGGAATTCAAGGATGTGGCCACCCTGATCAAGATCGGTTCTTTTGGCGCCGTTCTGCACGGTTTTGCTGATTTTGTAAATAAGTTTCTCCTTGCCAAAGGCGAATCCAGGTTCTTAAAAAAAGTATCCATTGCTGTTGGTATTACACAGTTAGTTTCTTCTTTGATCCTTATTAAACTCTACTCTTCCACCGGTGGAATTATAGCCAAATCACTTGGCTCACTGGTATTTTTTGGCTCGCTGTACATTTTTTACCACCGTAAATACGTTATAGGTAAATCTGAAGGGCATAAAATAGTGATCCATGAGGAGGAACTGGCTGCAGTTCCCGAAGTGCCTGTTTCAGAATAACAATATTCTGTCACACTAAAACCCGGCGCATGGTAACCGACAAAACCACACTTGTTGTAAACAGGGACAACTGTCCTTTATGCAAATCAAAAGGAAGGAAAATACTGTTTAGTGCCAAACACAACAGTCCAGGTTTTATAGACTTTATAAAGTTTGAAGCCTACTATAGCGATGCCTTTTATAAAGCCTTTCACAACAGTGCCGCCAATGAACTGTTGTATGAAATAGCAGAATGTGATGACTGCCATTTTATTTATCTCACAGAAGTACTGAGTGATATGGGAATGGGTTTACTGTACAACGAGTGGCTGGACAAAGAAATGCTGAGAGTGCATTACAGCAAGCTGCCGCATATCATTTATCATGAACACATGGTAAGTGTGCTGAGAAAGCACTTCAATAAAAAACAGCAACCAACGCTGATGGACTTTGGCGCGGGCTACGGCAGGTTTGTGGAAATGTCGGTTCAAAAAGGTTTTAAAACATTTGCCTTTGATATTGGAGCAGACAAGAACGATTTCATGGACAATATGGGCGTCACCATCATTAATAACCTGTCCAAACATAAAAATTACTTCAATGTTATCTGGGTAAACCAGGTACTTGAACATGTGTCGGATCCGCTGGGCATAGTGAAGGAACTGACCGAAAGCCTTACAGATGACGGGCTGATCTTCATAGCAATGCCGGATTGCACGCATGTAAAAAAGATACTGGAACAGAAGCCATTGTCGCAGGAACTGTTCAGACTCTTATCACCGCATCAGCATATCAACGCCTTTACCAACAATACATTGAAATTGCTGGGTATTAACAGCGGTCTTATTCCGTTAAGCATGGTGGACTTTTTCAAGTTGTACAATTTCAAACTTTCACCTGCTGAATTAAAATTCTTAGTTAAGAAAACCATTAAAAATTCCGGCGCCAGTACAGGGCTGCTGTTTAAGAAGAAATAAAACAGCCTATAAGCATGGCAGATATACAAGGCAAAATAGTAATGAGGCTCCGCAACTACCGGTTGAGGTTACTCGAAATATATTCGGGCTGCTGGATGACAATCTCGCTGGCCATAAAAAAAGTAAAACACGGCAGTAACCTGCGGTGCTGGGGCAAGATGAATGTGGTACGCTACCCTGCTTCCAGTATTACCCTGGGCAACCGATGCAGTTTCAGGAGCGATAACAGCTCCAATATGATCGGTGTAAACAGGCGTTGCATGCTGTCTACACACAGCCAAAAAGCCATTATTAACATTGGGAACGGATGCGGATTCAGTGGTACCGTTATTGGTGCCATGGAAAAAATTGAGATTGGCAATGATGTATTGTGCGGTGCCAATACCCTCATTACAGATTTTGACTGGCATGGTATACTGCCGCATGAACGTAAAACATCTCCCGGCGATTCAAGACCAATCAGCATTGGTAACAATGTATTTATCGGCTATGGCACCATAGTACTAAAAGGAGTAACCATTGGTGACAACAGTGTGATTGGCGCCAATAGTGTTGTTACCAAAAGCATCCCTGCCAATGTGATCGCAGGAGGCAATCCCTGCAAAGTGATCAAAGCTTTTTAAAAAGATAAGAACAACGATACCCAATGAATTTAATTTTTGTTTCGAGTGGCCATTATCCTGATAAGCATGCTGCAGCTATCAGGCATTCTACATTGGCAAAAGGTTTGGCAGAACAGGGACATCATATCACTTTTCTCCTGCTTTCGCCGCAGGACTGGAAAGGCAAAGAAAGCATAGATTATTTTGGTGTGCAATTTACCACCCTCAATACCTACACAGGTCATAATAAACTGCTGAAAAACTACCACGAGCTCAAGGCAATATTCAAAGCAAAAAAAATAATGAAGCAGCAGGCGGCTGAAAAGAAATTAGACGCTGTGGTGATCTTTACGATTGAACTGTTGCCCATTCATTTTTTAATGAAAGCAGCACATGCCATGGGAATAAAAGTGTTGCATGAAAGAACTGAACTGCCTTATGCTATTGCAGGCCAGTCGAAGAGAAGGCAAAAAATGCTGAATATCTATCTCAACAAACAACTGCCCAAATTTGATGGCGTGTTTGTGATCAGCAACAAACTAACGCAATACATTGGACAGTACAATAAAGCTGTGAAAAAGCTGGTTACACTGGTTGATCTTGTTTTCTTCAGAAGTGAAAAGGCAAGCCCCTACCCTTTTCCATACATTGGCTATTGCGGTACCATCAGCGGCAATAAAGATGGTGTTCCTATTTTAATAGAAGCATTTGCGTCGATCACCGCCAGATTTCCTGAATTAAGATTAGTGCTGGTCGGAAACAACTCCAATAAGGCCGGGATAAAGGAAACCATGGATGCTATTGACAAATGTAAAGTAGCGGATAAAGTGATTTTTACCGGCTTGATTGAAAGAGATATGATGCCGGTGATATTGTGCAATGCAGAAATACTGGTTGTTTCAAAACCTGATAACGAACAGAACTCAGGCAACTTCCCGATAAAGATCGGTGAATACCTGGCTACGGGTGTACCCGTGGTGGTTACCAGCGTTGGTGAAATACCCTTATTTATTAAAGATGGGGAAAGTGGTTACCTCGCTATACCAGGCAGCGCTGATTCCTTTGCAAAAAAAATGGAAGAAGCACTTGACAACAAAGACAAAGCAAAACAGGCAGGGCTGAATGGCAGAAAGATAGCGGAAGAAAACTTCGACTACAAAAAAGTGTCGAAAATAATGGCTGATTACATTGCAGAAGTAAAGAACAGCAAGTGAGTGTTACCATCAATATTGGCGGTGATTTTTGTATTGAACCAGGCTATCTTGGCAAACCTTTGCTAGGGGATGATATTAAGGCATTATATAAAAATGCTGACATCAACATTGTAAACCTGGAATGCCCCGTTAATGAACACGGAGATGATCATAAGATAATAAAGCATGGTCCCCATCTACAAACAACGGAACAAATTTTTGAGTATCTCACTCAGTTGAATATAACCACAGTAACACTGGCCAATAATCACCTGCTCGATTATGGCGAAGAAGCTGTGGATGCCACGTTCAGGGCCTGCCACAATAACGGTATTTCTTATGTGGGAGCAGGTGCTGATCTGCAGGAAGCTGCTGAATGTATTATCATAGAAAAGAACGATATCAAAATCGCACTGCTCAATTTTTGTGAACATGAATGGTCCATAGCCACCACTGATACTGCAGGAGCCAACCCAATTGATATCATTGACAATCTTGCAGCAATAAAAAAAGCCAAGGCCGCTGCTGATATGGTTTTGGTGATCATACATGCGGGTAACGAGTACTACAACCTCCCCAGGCCGGCATTAAAAAAACTCTTTCGCTTTTTTGCCGACAATGGAGCTGATGCAGTTGTAAGTCATCATACACATACCATCAGTGGTTGTGAGACTTACAATAATGTTCCCATCATCTACGGGCTTGGCAATATGCTTTTCACCAGGAAAACGGGCTATGCTGGCTGGTACACGGGGCTTACAGCTCAATTGACGGTTGAAAAAAACAAAGCGGTTCAGTTTACGCTGGTTCCAACCAAACAATCAAAAGAAGATTTTACACTCTCTGTTACTGCAGGAAAAGAGAAAGAAGAAGTGCTACAGGAAACTGCAGCGCTGTCTGCTGTTATTGCCGATGATTTGAAGCTGGAACAAGCATGGAACAGCCTTATTGAAAAAAGAATGCCACAATACCTCTATCACTTTTCACCTGTACCTGCTATGCCCGGCAGGTATGTAAAAAGCGCATTAAGAAGGATGGGCTTTGTAAATACATTAACTCCACCGGAATATTTAACCGGTGTCATCAATTATATCACCTGCGAATCGCACCTTGATATGGCAAGGCAGGTACTCAAAAAAAAACTATTCAAAAAATGAAGTTAGCAATACATCATTTTCCCGGCCGCTACTCTGAACAATGGATCGAATACTGCAAAGCCAACAGTATCGATTATAAATTAGTGAACTGTTACGACACAGACATTCTGCAGCAGATAAAAGACTGTGATGGCCTCATGTGGAACTGGGATCAGAATAACTACCGTTCACCTTTAATGGCAAAGCAACTTACCAGCGCAGTACAATTGATGGGCAAAGAAATATTTCCCGACTACAATACCTGCTGGCATTTTGATGACAAGCTGGGGCAGAAATATCTTTTCGAATCTGTAGATGCCCCATTAATTAAAAGCTATGTTTTCTATTCGAAAGAAGAAACAGAAAAGTGGCTTGATACAACTACTTATCCTAAGGTATTTAAGCTGAGAAGCGGTGCCGGATCAGTAAATGTAAAACTGATAAGAACAAGATCAGCCGCACAGGCATTGATCAACCAGGCATTTGGCAGTGGCTTTTCTCAAAACAACCGCTGGGGAAGATTAAAAGATAAATTCTGGGTTTTAAAAAGGGATAAAAATTTTGAAGCCCTGAAGGGTATTGCCAAAGGAGTTGGCCGCCTGTTTATTCCCACAGAACTGGCCAAGTTCTCCCATCATGAAAAAGGGTATGCCTATTTCCAGGAGTTTGTTCCGGGCAATGATTCTGATATCAGGATTTTTTTGACTGGTAATAAATGTGTGGGACTAAAAAGATTTGTACGGGAAAATGATTTCAGGGCATCCGGGAGCGGTGTTCGAGCGTATGAAAGGGAACTGATAGACGAACGCTGTGTAAAAGTATCCTTTGATGTAGCCAAAAAATTAGGCTTACAGACTGCAGCTTTTGATTTTATTTTTGAGAACGGCGAACCTAAGATCATTGAAGTGAGCTATTCATCTGTACCCGGACCGTTCTATCATAACTGCCACGGATACTGGGATTCAGATATTGTGTGGCACCCGGGTAAAGTAACGCCGGAATATTATATGATCGAAGCGTTTATTGAACAGATCAGGAAGAAAAAAGGAATTTGATAAAATATACTTTGGCTTAACAATTGCTAATTATAAAAATTTTTGTCAGTTCCCCGATCAGTTACCTCTGTAAAACTAAAAATTGTAAATGATTACGCATTCAGCTTCAGCGTTGCAGACAGCAGCCCCTGCGGCAAAAGAAAAGAAACACAAAATGACAATTCTGTTTACAGCAGATAATATTGGAGGTGGTGGTAAGGAAAGGAGAATGCTGGAACTCATCAGGTCTCTTTGTAAAGATCCATCATACAAAATCATACTTATTTCTATTTCAGATATGGGTGTTGGCTACGACTATGTGTATGACCTGCCCATCACCATCATTGAAACAGACAGGGAATTTAAATACTCTTTTAAACCCTTTTATGTAATAAAGAATGCGATAAAAAAATACCAGCCGGATATAGTACACTCCTGGGGATCGATGTGCAGTTTCTATCTTTTACCATTGTTACCTTTCCGGAAATTTAAATTCATCAATGGTATTATTGCAGATGCACCAGTTCATATTCCCTGGCATCATAAAAATTATATCCGGGGCAGGATCACTTATTTATTTTCTGATGTGGTGCTGTCGAATTCACTCGCAGGTATCAAATCTTACGGTGCCCCGATAAATAAAACTTATTGCATTTACAACGGTATCGATATGAACCGTTTCAAAAACCTTACACCACCGGCCATTTTAAAAAGCGAATTAAAAATTGAAAAATTCAAATTCGTTGCAGGCATGATTGGGGCTTTTCACGACAGGAAAGATTACTATACTTTTACTGAGGGCGCTCTTAAAGTGGTGAAGGAACGTAAGGACATTTGCTTTCTATTGGTAGGTGAAGGCAAAAACCAGCCACTGGTAGAAGCGATGGTACCCGACTGGGCAAAAGAAAATATTTTATTTCTTGGCCGGCGCTCTGATGTAGAGGCGCTGATACAGGTGCTGGACGTTGGTGTATTATGTACCAATAGTGATGTGCATGGCGAAGGTGTTTCCAATTCGCTTATTGAGTATATGAGCCTTTCAAAACCAGTGATTGCCACAGAAGGGGGCGGAACAGATGAAGTGATTGTTGACAATGTAAACGGATTCAGGCTAAAGAATAAAGATGTGGATACCCTGGTGGAAAAAATACTATTCCTCTACGATAATCCTGCAAATGCAAAAAAGATGGGTGAAAAGGCCCTGGAAACCATCAATGAAAAATTTATACTTGACAGGATGACCGAAGAGTTCATTGCGGTGTATAATGGCAAAAAACTCACCAACCGGCTTTATGGCTAATAGCATCTTGTTAACATTTTCACTACACGCATAACCTTATATTTGACAGTATCACAAATCAATATCCTTATGAAGCCATCCCATTCCCGGCCTTGTGAATTATGTCTTGTTATACTGGCAAAGCCCTTTTAAATAATTTATTCAAGTGATCAGCGTATTCAGAAATAAAATAGGTAACCTTTTTGCCCGTTTCCTTATACATACAGGCTCGGTAAAAAGGGCCTGTAATAAACTGCAGCAGGGCGACTATATGCTGTCGCTTTGCTTTCATGCTCCCAGCAAAACTTTTTTTGAATCCTGTATAGACTGGCTTTCGAAAAATGGATTTCATTTTATCTCTGTTAATGAATTAGAGCAGATAATCAATGAAGAAAAACCTTTTCCAAAAGGCGCCGTGGTGATCACGATTGATGATGGCTGGCAAAGCAACCTTGATAATATTGTTCCTATAGCAGATAAATACAAAGTACCTGTTGAGATATTTGTGAGTACCGAAGTAGTGGAAAAAGGACATGGCTACTGGTGGAGTTATATCGTGGCATCAAGAAAAGCAGGTTTATCAAACCAGCCCGTGGAATTTTTTAAAACGATCGATAATGCTGACCGCATCAGGATACTGGAAGAAACCAAAACCCGGATACAGTTAAAGAGAGAAGCACTTACGATTGAGCAGGTGAATGAAATTTCAAAAAGTCCCTATGTAGGAATAGGAAGCCACAGCGTATCACATCCCATATTGCCGCGGTGTACCAATGATGGGTCAAGGCATGAAATCCTGGATTCAAAAGAAGTACTGGAGCAATGGACTGGCCGGCAGATAAAACATTTCGCCTACCCTAATGGGGATTTTTCCAACAGGGAGATCAGTTTTTTAAAACGCTATGGCTATACCCTTGCATTTACTACAGAACAGAAATACTTAACTAAAGAAAAGTTGGCCAACCGGTATAAACTGCCTCGTTTTATGATGGTTGAAAACGCCACTTTTGAAGAAAATATTTGCCGCATAGTTGGCGTTTGGCCTGTAAAACCGCAAAAGAACAAAGTGGTTTACCCATAAATACCTCCAAAAAAATAATAAGTTTTTATCTCTCTCAACAAATTGCAATACTATTTGCAACTGTACATCCGTTAATTTAGTCATGAGGCCGAAAATTATTTCGTACCGGCATTTGCAACAAGTTTCTGTATTTCATGAAGGATCATTTTAAACACGTACTATACATCGGGCCACATTACAGCCTTAGGGGTGGTATGGCTTCCGTCCTCAAAGTGTATGCACAAAGTATTCAGCCATTCCATTTTATTGCTGGCTATTACTACCTGAATCCTGCTGCCAGTATGTTTTATTTCCTTTGGGCACTTATCAAACTTTTCTGGACATTACTTACCAACCGGGATATAAAAATTGTACACCTGCAAAGTGCTTCCAGGGGAAGTTTTTTTAGAAAATCAATTATGATCCTCCTTTCTAAAGTATTTGGAAAGAAAACAGTATTGCACATTCATGGCGGTGAGTTTAAAATATTTTTCAGCAATGCTGGCTTTTTGAAAAGTTATATCAGGTTTATATTGAATGGTGTAGACGAAGTGATCTGCCTCTCAGATGAATGGAAGGATTATTTTGATACCCTTACCCATAAAAAGAAAGCCATTGTACTCAACAACCCGGTGATTTTTCCTGCAGAATCAATACAAAAGAAGGCGTCATTACCCGTGAAAGTGCTTTATTTAAATCATATCAATAGGGCCAAGGGCATTTTTGATGTGCTTGATTTTATTAAAGAGAACAGGGATTGGCTTACAGGTTCATTTAATTTTGAAATCGCTGGAGCTGGTGACAATCAATCACTTGAGGAGTTTATCAATATTAATAGATTAAATGATTTAATTGAATACAAAGGCTGGATCGAAGGACAAGAAAAAGAGAAATTAATAAAAGACTGCGATGTATTTATTCTTACTTCCTACAATGAAGGGCTGCCTATGTCCATATTAGAGGCCATGGTGTATAAAAAGTCAATCATTTCTACAAGAGTTGGAGGAATTCCCAGAATCGTTAAACCAGGTGTAAATGGCTGGCTCATTAGTCCTGGTGACAAGGCGGCTTTAAAAACAATTTTTGAAGAGATTAAAAATAATAATAGCATTTTAGACAAATATGGAAACTGTTCATATGAAATAGCGGGAGATTATTCCCCATTTGCAGTAAAAGAAAAATTAGGCAGGATTTATGAAGAGGTATTGAGGAAAAAAATACCTACTGATGACCTCCGTTACAAAGAAAATAAATATGCTGAAACTAAAACTCATTGATATCCTCTCTGGAACGGATATCGATGGTACCCTCCAAATGCTAAAACAGCACCAATATCTTCCTGCAGAAGAACTGGATGTTTTAAGACAGCAGCAGCTTGATCATTTATTTGATATAGCTAAATCGTCCACCGGTTATTATGCACAATTTGAAAATTATGATGAAGTTCCGACGCTAACAAAACAAATAATGAAAGAAAGGCCCGACGATTTTCTTTCTTCAGCGTATAAAGGAAAGGTATTTAAAAAGTTTACCGGTGGTACTTCAGGAACCCCATTTCCCTATCAAACCTCGGCCTTGGCCCAGTCTCACCTGTGGGCAGGACTTATCCTGAGTTGGGAAAGTTGTGGCTATGAATTTGGTGACCGGGTTGCCTTCATAGCTGGAAGTGCCTTAATAAAAGTTGACGCAAAGCATAAAGTATTTTACAAATTGCTCAATGTTGATAAATACCCTGTTGCCTCAATGGATGAAAGTATCATGGCAGCGCATTTGAATAAGATACGGGATAATGATACCAAACTGATCTATGGGTATGCCATGTCGATCAACCTGATCGCTGATTTTATGCTGGAAAACAATATTCCACCAATTGAAAGTATGAAAGGGATTGTTTGTACTTCAGAAGTATTAACAGATAAAATGAGAGTGAATATTGAGAAAGCGTTTAATGTAAAAGTCTACAACCAGTATGGCTGCAATGAAGCCGGGCTTTCTGGATTTGAGTGTGAAAAAGGCAACATGCACCTGATAACAAGCCGCTGTATGTATGAAATTGATGAATATGGGGTGTTGCTGAGTACGGATCTTGCCAATGACGCTTACATTTTTATGAAATACAATACAGGTGATATAGTGAAGTTGTCCGATGAAAAGTGCAGTTGCGGCAGAAATTACCCTGTTATATCAAAAATAGAAGGCCGGGGCAATGAAATGCTGGTTGACCAGCGGAATAAAGTGATACATTCTTCTTATTTTAATTTTCTTTTTAAAAACGACCATTCAATAAAACAGTACCAGGTTACGTTTGATGAGAGGTCAGTATGTATTAATTTAAAGGTGGATCATACATTTAACCGCAATAACAGGCAGTTTTATCTCGAATTGATAAAAAATGATTTTGTTTTTGACAAGTATGAAATTGCTACCAACAAGGAGTTTCACATTGGTAAAAATTTAAAGCATACGTTTATTGTTGATAAAAGATCACAGCAGCAGGTGCTTACTGCATAATTAAAAAAGCAATAAGCACCCTTTAGTTATATACCCTCCTAAAAACTTTTACTTTGTATGAAGATATGGTTTGACATTTCTAACTCGCCGCACGTAAACATGTTTTACCAGTTGATCAAAGAGTTAGAAAGCGACGGTCACGAAGTGATCATCACTTCCCGGCCCCTTGCAAATACGATTGCCCTGCTTGACCAAAAAGGGCTAAAGCATACCACTATTGGTGAACACTACGGCAAAAATTTTCTAAAAAAAGTTTTTGGCTATCCTATCCGGGTCAACCAACTGAGAAAATTTTTGAAGAAAAAGAAAGTTGATCTCGCCATTTCTCAAAGTTCCTTCCACTCCCCTGTTGTAGCAAAATTACTGGGCATCCCTTCTATCTATACCAACGATAATGAACATGCGATGGGAAACAAACCGGCATTTATCTGTGCCAGCAAAATTTTAATACCGGAAAATTTAGCGGTAGAAAAAATTGCTAAAACAGGTGTATCTGCAGGCAAGGTGATACAATACCCGGGTGTAAAAGAAGGTATTTATTTGTGGAGCAAAGGCGAAGAAATACAGGAAAAAAGGAAACAAAATACCAGCGGGGATATCAAAATTTATATACGGCCCGAACCGCAGACAGCACAGTATTATAAGGGCAAAGAAAATTTTCTGGATGATACGATTTTAGCCTTGCAGGATAAATACAAGATCATTGTACTGCCCAGGGATGCCAACCAGAGCGCACATTATCAACAGGAAAAATTCAGCAAAACGTATGTGCCGGACAAACCGCTTGGATTTGATGCCATTGCAGCGGACTGTACCATATTTGTAGGTGCCGGTGGTTCTATGACGAGAGAGATGGCCATACTGGGTATCCCTACCATTTCGGTGTACCAGGACGATCTGCTGGATGTGGATTCCTTTTTATTATCTAAAGGCCTGATGCTGCATGAACCGAACATCACACCCGAAAAAGTTGTTAGTTATATCGAAAGTTTAAAAAACGCACCGCCTGCATTAGAATTAATGAACAAAGGCAAGGAAGCATATAATTTATTTAAAACAGAAATTTTAAAATTCAAAAAGTAATGGTAAGAGTTGCATTAATTGGCGCAGGAAAAATGGGCATATCACACCTGGCAATACTCGGTGCACACCCCGATGTAAAAGTGGTGGGTGTGGCTGATACGTCAAAGATTGTTACGGATGTGCTGGAAAAATATTCATCCTTCGAGTGTTTTTCTGACTATAAAAAAATGCTGGAGAAAACAAAACCGGAGGCGGTTTTTGTTGCGGCTCCAACAAAATATCATGGTACTATCGTAAAGGAACTGCTGGAGAAAGGCATTCATGTTTTTGTTGAAAAGCCCTTTTGCCTCAATGTAAATGAAGGGGCAGAACTGGTACAACTGGCAAAATTGAAAGGCGTAGTGAACCAGGTGGGTTATCACAATAAATTTATCGGCACTTTTGAAGAAGCAAAGCGGCTCATGAACTCCTTTGCCTTGGGTGACATACAGCATTTTGTTGGTGAAGCCTATGGCCCGGTGGTAGTAAGAAAAAAGCAGGAAACCTGGAGAAGCAAACCCGAAGAAGGTGGTGGCTGCCTGCTGGATTATGCATCGCATGTGATCGATCTCGTAAACTATATTGTTGCCCCCATCAATAAAGTACATGGTGCTTTATTAAAATCCATCTACTCCGGTAATGTGGAAGATGCGGTGTATGCACTGGTAGAAACCAATAACAAATTATCTGGTGTGCTGTCTGTAAACTGGAGCGATGAAACCTACAGGAAAATGAGTACCACGGTTACCGTGATCGGTGATAAGGGGAAATTAATAGTGGATGCCACCGAGATGAAGATCTATTTCAAAGAGGATAAATGCCCTCCACCCTATACCAAAGGCTGGAACGTAAAACACATCAATGATTTTGCGGAAGAAGTGGCTTTTTATTTAAGGGGTGAAGAATACTCTGCACAAATTGATTATTTCATCAAAGCCATCGAAGGCAAAGTGCCCAATAACAAAAACACTTTTGAAACGGCATGGCAAACGGACAGCGTAATTGAAAAGATCAAAAACAACAAAAACTAATTTTAAGTAATGGAAAGAATATTATTCGGCGATAACCAGTTCTTCGGTGTAAACCATGTGTCTGACGAAAAATCAAGGGCGCAGATGATGAAGTTCAAAGAAGACAAAACCATTCTGAGAACGATTGATATTGCAAGGGAAGAAGGTGTAAATACGTTTATGTGTACCACGCATGACCGTATAGGCAATATCTGCGACCTGATAAGACAGGAGCCTGAAAAATACAAAGGGTTCAACATTTATCCCTGCATGCCCTACGCACATAAATATGCCAATGCGGTAACAGAACTGGGAATTGTTGGTACTTTAAAACAATATGTACCAGGTAACTTCTTTGGCTCGCTGTTCAAAGGCGGTATGGCATTCGTTTCAAAAGATTATATGGCGATGATGGAATTGCTTATTGATGCGGAGATGAAGATGTTCAAAGGCATTAATGTACCGGTTATATTTATCCAGAACGTTTTGACCGACCTCATTATGGGCCTTGGCATGAAAGATGTGTTGAAAGAATATCATGAGTACATCATTAAAAAACACAACGCTGAGCCGGCATACATTACTATGAATATGCCGATGCTGCTGGATATGCTGGAAAGTGTGGGCATCAAAAACCCTATCATCTGTTCTTCAATTAATATAGATGGATTCAGAATGAGTGGCGGTAAAGAATTGTATGAACACACTTTAAAAACCAGGGAAGTGAGAGGCATTGCGATGCAGGTACTATCCGGTGGAGCAACTCCCGTAAAGCAGGCATTGCAATATGTATGTGGACTTCCAAAAGTCGAATCCATATTATTTGGCGCATCTTCCAGGGGCAATATTCATGAAACAGTATCGCTGATACGTCAGTTTGATGCAGAGAAGAAATGAGCAAGTTGTCAATAGTGAATAGTCAATAGGCAATCGTCAATGAGTAATATTAAGTGATTAATTACTGAAATTGCATAGCAAAAAGCTCATAGCTCGCAGCTCATAGCTAATTGCACAAAGCTGAACGCTGTTATTCACAATTGACAATTCACCAATCACTATTCACTTCCTTTTAAATAATAATTTGTTAACGGCAGCGTTTTAAACAATAACAAGTATCAACTTAATTTCAAATACCATGTTAGTAACCATTGTGGCCGGCGCAAGGCCAAACTTTATGAAGATAGCGCCAATCATCAAGGCTATTTTTAAAGCGCAGGACCAGGGATTGAGCATTCAATACAGGCTGGTACATACCGGTCAGCACTATGATAAAAAAATGAGCGGTGATTTTTTTGAACAGCTGGGCATCCCCGATCCGCACATTAATTTAGAATGTGGTGGCGGCACGCAAGCAGAGCAAACTGCCGGCATCATGGTGAAGTTTGAAAAAGACCTTATGGAAAACAGGCCCGATGTGGTATTGGTGGTAGGCGATGTTACTTCCACGATGGCCTGCAGTATTGCAGCTAAAAAATTATGTGTGGATGTGGTGCATGTGGAAGCAGGTATCCGTTCGGGTGATATGACAATGCCCGAAGAGATCAACCGCATCGTTACCGATTCTATTTGCGACCATTATTTTACCACGAGCAAACAGGCGAATGATAATTTAAAAAAACAGCAGGTACCCGACAGCAGTGTTCACTTTGTTGGTAATACAATGATCGATACCTTGTTTCAAAACCTGGACAGGCTGATCAAGCCTTCTTTCTGGGATGAGCAAAAACTATCACCCGGTAATTATTTCTTAACGACGTTGCACAGGCCATCCAATGTGGATGACCCTGAAAAATTAAAATCGTTATTAAACGCCATTACAAGTTCAACAGAAGAATTCCCGATCGTTTTTCCTGTACACCCAAGGACAAGAAAAATAATTGACTCAAACAATATACCAACTGATAAATTGATTATGATTGACCCATTGGGTTATCTTGAATTTATCTACCTTGTAAAAAATGCAAAAGGTATTATCACCGACTCTGGTGGCATTACCGAAGAAGCGACGGTATTGCATATCCCCTGTCTCACGCTCCGTAACTCAACCGAAAGACCGGAAACAGTAACGCAGGGCACCAACGAACTGATAGGTGACAACATTGAAAAGTTGAAACTATATTTGAAAAAGATATTAGACAATAACTGGAAGAAAGGTACTGTGCCTGAATTGTGGGATGGCAACACTTCAGAAAGGATCGTGAATGTGCTGTATGCAATTTATCAAAAAGAACTGGCAGCGGCAGTATAATATATCCCTATAAATTTATACATGAAAGTTTTAGTTACAGGCACTGCCGGCTTTATTGGATTTCATTTGGCAAACAGGCTTATACAGGATGGCTTTGAAGTGACGGGTCTCGACTCCATCAATGATTACTATTCAGTAAGTCTTAAATTAGACAGGTTAAGATCTGCAGGTATAGCTGCAGATGATATTCAATACAATACTATTTACAAGAGCAATACATTACCCGGCTATTCTTTTATCCAGCTAAAATTAGAGGACAAAGAAAACCTGGAAGCGCTGTTTAAATCGCAGGAGTTTGATATAGTGGTAAACCTTGCTGCACAGGCGGGTGTACGTTACAGTCTTACCAATCCTGCTGCCTATATCGACAGTAATATTGTTGGTTTTGCCAACCTGCTGGAATGCTGCCGTCACTATAAAATAAAACACTTTGTATATGCCAGCAGCAGCAGCGTGTACGGATTAAACGAAACCATACCGTTTGAAACCGACCAGACGGTTGATCACCCGATCAGTTTGTATGCAGCCACCAAAAAAAGCAATGAGCTGATGGCGCATGTGTACAGCCACTTGTACAACCTGCCTACAACCGGCCTGCGTTTCTTTACTGTGTATGGTCCATGGGGCAGACCTGATATGGCGATGTATCTTTTTACGGATGCCATTATCAACGACAAACCGATCCAGGTTTTTAATAATGGTGAAATGGAAAGGGATTTTACGTACGTGGATGATATTGTGGATGGCGTTGTAAGGGTAATCAATAACATCCCCACAGGCAATCCCGATTGGGATGGAGCAGCTCCCCAGGCATCAACTTCGAAAGCACCTTATCAATTATACAATATTGGCAACAGCAAACCGGTAAAGCTTACTGATTTTATTGAGGCAGTTGAAAAGAAACTTAATAAAAAGGCTGAAAAAATAATGATGCCTATGCAGCCAGGTGATGTTCACAAAACCTATGCAGATGTAAGCAGTCTTACAAAAGATACCGGCTACCACCCTGTTACAACAATTGAAACAGGCGTGGGTAATTTTATTGACTGGTTTGTTCAGTACTACGGAAACAGGTCATAAGAAAATAAACACCCTTATCTTCGCAAACTGAATTTTTAAGCATACAAAATGGAGCTCAACAGTAAGATCTATATCGCAGGCCACAGGGGAATGGTGGGTAGCGCAATCAACAGGAACCTGGTAAAAAAAGGATACAGCAATATCATTACCCGTACTTCTGCAGAACTTGATCTGAGAAACCAGGCGCTGGTGAATGATTTTTTTGCAGTAGAAAAGCCGGACTATGTTTTTTTAGCTGCTGCAAAAGTTGGAGGAATTGTTGCCAACAACACATTCAGGGCCGATTTTATTTATGAGAACCTGATGATACAATCGAATATTGTGCATGCAGCGTATATCAACAAGGTTACTAAACTGATGTTCCTTGGCAGTTCCTGTATCTATCCCAAGCTTGCACCACAACCATTGAAAGAAGATTACTTATTGACCGGGCCACTGGAATACACCAACGAACCTTATGCAGTGGCAAAAATAGCAGGCATTAAATTATGTGAAGCCTACCGTCAACAATACAATTGCAATTTTATCAGTGTAATGCCGACCAATATGTATGGTTATGGCGATAACTATCATCCCAATAATTCACATGTGTTACCAGGGCTTATCCGTAAAGTGCATGAAGCAAAAGAAAGCAATGCGCCTGAAGTAATCGTATGGGGGACAGGCACACCCAAAAGAGAATTTTTATTTGCTGACGATCTTGCAGAAGCCTGTTACTTTTTGATGAACAATTATGAGGAAGAACAATTGGTAAATGTAGGCACAGGTGTGGATCTCAGTATAAAAGAACTGGCAGAACTAATAAAAGATATTGTTGGCTACAAAGGCAATATTGCTTTTGATACCAGCAAACCTGATGGCACTCCCCGGAAACTGATGGATGTGACCAAACTGCATAATCTTGGATGGAAACATACCGTTGAATTAAGAGAAGGCATTCAACTTGCTTACCAGGATTTTAAAGAAAATCACTTAGCAAAGAATTAAAATATCACCATAACCCCCGTTAAACTTATTCTTAAGAATATGAGTACAAACAAAACAGCGCTGATCACTGGTATCACTGGCCAGGATGGTGCTTACCTGGCAGACCTTTTATTGGAAAAAGGTTATAAAGTGCATGGCATTAAAAGAAGGTCATCGTTGATCAATACACAAAGGATCGATCATCTTTACCAGGATCCACATGAAAAAAATGTACGTTTCCAATTGCATTATGGTGATATGACAGACAGCACCAATCTTATCAGGATCATACAGGAAACACAACCAGACGAAATTTATAACCTGGCGGCCATGAGCCATGTTAAAGTTAGTTTTGATGAACCGGAATATACTGCCAATGCGGATGGTATCGGAACACTGCGTTTACTGGAAGCATTAAGAATCCTTGGTCTTGAAAAGAAGACCCGTATCTACCAGGCCAGTACGTCTGAATTATATGGATTGGTACAGGCAGTGCCACAAAGTGAAACCACCCCTTTCTACCCACGGAGTCCGTATGCAGTGGCAAAAATGTATGCCTACTGGATCACGGTAAATTACCGGGAAGCCTATGGCATATTTGCCTGCAATGGTATTTTGTTTAATCACGAAAGTCCTTTGCGTGGCGAAACATTTGTAACCAGGAAGATCACCCGTGCTGTAGGCGCTATCGCAAAAGGCAAACAGGATAAACTGTACATGGGTAATATAGATGCCAAACGCGACTGGGGACATGCAAAAGATTATGTGGAAGCAATGTGGCGTATTCTGCAGCAGGACAAACCAGATGATTATGTAATTGCTACCGGTATAACCACTACCGTTAGAGACTTTATCACGATGGCATTTAACGAAGCCGGAATTGAAGTTGAATTCAAAGGTGAAGGGGTAAATGAAAAAGGATTTGTAAAATCATGCAGCCACCCAGACTACCAGCTACCTATTGGTAAAGAAGTAGTGGCAGTGGATCCGGAATATTTCCGCCCAACCGAAGTGGATTTGCTGATAGGTGACGCTACAAAAGCAAAAACAAAATTAGGATGGACGCCTAAATATGACCTGGCCGCCCTTGTAAAAGAAATGGTGGCAGCAGATCTCAAATTAGCATAGCCCGTTTTTAATTGTATACCGTTTCAAAAGTTTAAAGCTGCCCTCAATAAAATGGGGGCAGCTTTTTTTATGACAATATTACACAAAGCATTCCTGCCGCATGAACGCTCCTGAAGGATAGTTCATTAATAAATTTCTCAGCTGTTCAAATAGTTTTAAAAGGCACAACAATCTCCAATTTCTCCCATTGCACAGTGATATTGCCGCTGTTGCCGTTTACTTTATTAACCACATATGTTAATCTCGGTGTCATTGTATGTTCACCAGGTTTCACTGTCAGCCTCACTACATCTTCCTGTACTTTATAATCGTCTGCCAGATGCTGCTGGTAATTTTTATTTAAAATGAATACCCATTCTTTTTCCCCGGGAATGGTAAAAATGGCATAAGTGCCTGCATCAATTTTTTTACTATTGATTTCGATTGGTTTGTTTATGTCTATACTGGTGGCAGTGTGCGCCCCAGTAACCCAAACCGTTCCATAGGGCACAAGTCCGCCCCAAATAACCCTGCCCTTTACGCCGGGTGCATGATAAGTGATATGCAAATGCGTATTGCCGACTGTTGCCATAGCCGTGCGTTGTGGGCTGCTCTTCATAGTATCCTGCACTATCAATCCACTGTTTATACTATCTGCGTAACCAGCATTGGTCATTGACATCTTATGTTTATCATGTGTTCCTGCCTTGTCTATTTTATTATCATGAGGATTATTGCATGAACCAAGTCCGATAATAATTGCCGGAATGGTAAGTATTTTTGTTACTGTGGCCATATCTGTATGTTTAAATTGTTTTGCTAATTGCTGCCTGTTGCAGAGTCATTCTTTTTTAGAATATGGAAACTATCCTGCACGAAGTTTACTAAAACTGGCCGAAATACCAACCTGTATCCATCTGCCAGGCATTACATAACCCGGACGATAAGCATAGGTTGTATTTAGTAAATTTTCAACGCTGGCAAATATTTCGCCCTGCTTGCCCAGCACCGGAAGCTGGTATGCTATTCGTGTATTGATCACCGTGAAGCCCTCAACCCTTTCGCTGTTGATGTCGCCGGCTGTCCTGCTTTTGTTTAGTGCCCACACTGCTGACTGGTACTGGCCATCCAGCACGATACTGATACGGCCCACACGTCCATTGATGCCGGCGACAATAGCCGTTTTGGGCGTATAAGGGAGATTGGAAATATCAGGATCAAGCAGGGTAATACCGGTAAAGATCTGCCAGCCCTTGTGAATGGACTGTCTCAAACTTATTTCTGCACCTTGCATCCGGTAATTACCGAGGTTGATGAACTGTGGTGGTGGAGGCACATTAGGAGGGAAACCAAATACATACCTGTTTTTAACTTTATCCTGGAATACGCTGATATCTACCTGCGTGGCAGCAGTTGGCAACCATTTTAAACCCAGTTCCACATGACTGAGTTCTTCCGGCTTCAACTGTTGCCATGAGTTGCCTAAAGGAGCAATCAATGAAGACAACAGAACGGTTTCCATTCCTGGATAATTGATCCCTTTGGATGCATTTCCAAATAGGGTGAAC
>JAKQJG010000407.1 GCA_029561305.1 Bacteroidota bacterium
CCATCATGATCAAGCATTGTTTTCAATGCTGATTGTAATTTACTGCGGTCATCTACTTTTTGTCCATCTATATAATAACCTTTTGCTACTGCCACAAAATCAGGGCTGGTGATATCAACAAACGAATATCTTTTTTCATGAAACAATTCCTGCCATTGGCGCACCATACCCAGGAACTGGTTGTTGAGAATGATAATTTTCACATTTGGTTTAAACTGCATGATAGTTCCCAATTCCTGTATAGTCATTTGAATTCCACCATCACCTGCAATGGCAATTACAGTACGGGCTGGATCTCCATAAGCAGCTCCGATGGCTGTTGGCAATGCAAAACCCATTGTACCCAATCCTCCACTGGTGATATTGCTTTTACTTTGATTATACTTTGCATAACGGCACGCTACCATCTGGTGCTGGCCTACATCCGTTACGATGATCGCATTGCCACCTGTTAATTCATTCAATGCTTTTATTACTTCTCCCATCGACAACACTTCATTTACGGGATTCATTTCAAGGTCTATGCAAGTGGCTTGCTCTTTTATCTTACAATCTGCAAAACGCTTTAACCAGGCATCATGCTTTTTTGGGGTAACCAACGATGTTAGTAGTGGCAGGGTTTCTTTGCAATCGCCCCAAACAGGCACAGTTGTTTTTACATTTTTATCTATTTCCGCAGGATCAATATCAAGGTGAATCACTTTAGCCTGCTTTGCATATTTATCCAGCCTCCCGGTTACACGGTCATCAAACCGCATACCTACAGCAATCAGCACATCGCATTCATTCGTTAATAAGTTGGGGCCATAATTTCCATGCATACCCAGCATGCCAACACCCAGCGGATGGTCAGTTGAAATTGCACTCATGCCCATGATGGTCCAGGCTGCAGGTAAGCCAGCTTTTTCTATAAATGCTTTAAATTCAGTTTCTGCATTTCCTAGTATCACTCCCTGTCCAAAAATCACAAAGGGTCTTTCTGCTTCATTGATCAATTTTGCCGCTTCCTCAACATAACTTTTTCTCACTATCGGTTTAGGACGATAACTTCTGATATGATCACATTTTTTATATCCTTCATACTCAAATTTCTGCAACTGTGCATTCTTGGTGATATCGATCAACACAGGACCCGGTCTTCCGCTGCCAGCGATATAAAAAGCTTTTGCCAGAACAGCAGGAATTTCTGTGGCATCTGTTACCTGGTAGTTCCATTTAGTAACAGGAGTGGTTATATTAATTACATCCGTTTCCTGGAAAGCATCGGTGCCCAGTAAATGTGCAAATACCTGCCCCGTTACGCAAACGATCGGTGTTGAATCTATCATAGCATCTGCCAAACCCGTCACCAGATTTGTTGCACCGGGACCGCTTGTTGCAAACACAACACCGGTTTTACCACTGGCTCTTGCAAAGCCCTGTGCTGCATGTATGGCTCCCTGTTCGTGGCGGACAAGGATATGTTGCAGCCTGTCATTATAGTCATACAGTGCGTCATAGATCGGCATGATAGCACCTCCGGGATAACCGAAGATGGTAGTGACGTTCTCATGGAGAAATGCATCCAATACTGCTTCACTGCCACTAATTGCCTCCCTGCCCTCCAAAGGAGGGTTTTTAGAACCTGCTGTTGAAGGCTGTTTTATTTTTTCTAAGAGTTCCATCACTTACTATTTTAAAAGTTCATTAAATAATCCGAGTCTAAAGTCCCCCTTTGGGGGATTTAGGGGGCTTCATCCGTTACGCAACCCTCACTCGCATCCTTCACACACATCGCATATTTATACAACACTCCTTTTGTTACCTTTAAAGCTGGTTGCTGCCATTTGCTTCTTCTTTCTGCAATCTCTTCCTCACTTACTTTTAAGGTCATTTTTTTTGTGGCCACATCCAGTTCAATCACATCATCATCATTTACCAATGCAATCAACCCGCCATCAAATGCTTCAGGGGTAATATGCCCCACCACAAACCCATGACTTCCGCCACTGAATCTTCCATCTGTAATTAAGGCAACATCTTTACCCAGGCCTGCACCAGTAATTGCACTGGTTGGTTTCAGCATTTCCGGCATACCGGGCGCACCTTTTGGCCCTTCGTACCTGATCACCACTACATCACCTTTTTTTACTCTTCCGTTTGCAATTCCTGTTACTAAATCCTTTTCGCCATTAAATACTCTTGCCGGGCCAACAAAACGTTCGCCCTCTTTACCAGAAATTTTTGCAACACTTCCTTTCTCTGCTAAATTGCCATACAGGATTTGCAGGTGTCCCGTTTTTTTCAACGGCTGTTCCAGAGGGAGAATAATCTTTTGCTTCTCAAAATCTAAACCCGGAACACCTGCTAAATTCTCTGCAACCGTTTTACCGGTTACGGTCAGGCAATCGCCATGGAGCAGTCCTTTTGATAATAAATATTTCATTACCGCCGGTACGCCGCCATGTATGTGAAGTTCTTGCATTAAGTATTTTCCGCTTGGCTTAAAATCTGCCAGTACGGGGGTTATATCGCTGATCCTTTGAAAATCTTCCTGTGTTAATTCAACATCCACACTTTTTGCCATTGCAATTAAATGCAATACTGCATTGGTACTTCCACCAAATATCATCACCGTTGTAATGGCATTTTCAAATGCTTTCTTCGTCATGATATCTTTAGGCTTGATATCTTTTTCCAGCAATAATTTTATTGCCTGGCCTGCATGTAAACATTCATTCTTTTTTTCATCACTTATCGCAGGATTACTGGATGAAAAAGGCAAACTCATTCCCAGTGCTTCGATTGCGCTGGCCATTGTATTGGCCGTGTACATACCGCCACAGGCACCTGCACCCGGACAACTATGTTTGACTACCTCTTTAAAATCTTCCGGAGTTATCGTTCCTGCCAGTTTCTTACCCAACGCTTCAAATGCGGAAATGATATTCAATTCTTCACCCTTATGATGACCGGGAGCGATCGTGCCTCCGTACACCATTATTGAAGGACGGTTCAACCTTCCCATGGCCATGATGGCACCTGGCATATTTTTATCACAACCAGGTAAAGCGATCAATCCATCATAATAAAAACCTCCGCATACACTTTCTATACTGTCTGCGATCAGGTCACGGCTTACCAATGAATACCGCATACCATCAGTACCGTTACTGATACCATCACTGATACCGATGGTATTAAAGATCAAACCCACCAGATCACTTTTCCAAACACCTTCTTTTACCACTTTCGCCAAATCATTCAGGTGCATATTGCAGGTGTTGCCGTCATAACCCATGCTGCAAATACCAACCTGTGGCTTTTTTAGATCTTCTTCTGTTAAACCTATGCCATACAGCATTGCCTGCGCCGCAGGTTGTGTTTCATCTTGCGTTAATACTTTTGAATATTTATTTAATGCTGCCATTTGCCCCTATTCCGCTTACCAGCGGAGATGATTGTGTTTTGTTATAAATTATTTTGCTACCGACATTTAATCTTTGGTTATCATCTTTGTGTCACTCATGCTGAAGTTTTTGTCAGCATCCTTACCGAGCGTCAGGACTTGTGCCTTCATCACTTTATTCATCTCTTCCCACGTTTTATTTTTCAACGATGGCTTCGCCATCGTCCCTCGTCATTTGCTCCCTTCTTTTACACGGCGGGTCGTTCCCGCCGCTACTAATATATCGCTCCTACGGGGCTGCAAAACAAAAAGCCCGGCTCTTTTGGAGCCGGGCTTTATATGATTCGTTGTATCTAAATAAAGTTTCCTACTCCATGTGTTCCGGGAATAATAATGACAACGACAGCAATAATGATTACTGCGATTTTAAAAATGTCATTTTGTAATTTGCCTTTCAACATATAGAGTTGTTGTAGAACAAATATACCCGTAAGTTTTTATTAAACAAAGAACTTTTAAAAACAACGTTTAAGCGTTGCAATCTTTTAAGCCGGTGAAACGTTGTGCTGGAACAAACGACTTAAACGTTTTAAACGGATTAAACGATCCACCGTTATATGATCGTCGACTTCCTCAATTCAACATTCTCCTGGCTAAATACTCCTGACACTCTTCCATTGATATACTCACAGATCAAATCACCCACCGTAGAAGTGAAATAAAAATTCACCGGGTCGATATCTTTTGTAACAAACATATTTTCTATTGTCCATTGCACTGCTTCCCGTACAAGTTTTGCTTCTGCAGGTAACTGTAAATAATCCAGCATCATGGCGGCAGACAAAACAGAACCCAAAGGGTTGGCAATGTCTTTCCCGGCAGCCTGCGGATAACTGCCGTGGATAGGTTCAAACAAAGCTGTAGAAACGCCTACGGAAGCAGAGGGCAGCAAGCCTAATGAACCACTGATCACAGAGGCTTCATCACTGATGATATCTCCAAATAAATTCTCTGTTAATACAACATCAAATTGTTTTGGATTGAGAATGATCTGCATGGCCGCATTGTCAACAAATAAAAAATCCAGCTGCACATCAGGATATTCTAAAGCAATATCTTTCACAACTTTTCTCCAGAGCCTGGATGTTTCCAAAACATTGGCTTTATCAACCAATGTCAGTTTTTTTCTTCTCTGCATCGCCGCCCGGAAAGCCTGGTGAGCAATACGTTCAATTT
This sequence comes from Bacteroidota bacterium, assembly GCA_029561305.1. Lineage (GTDB taxonomy): Bacteria > Bacteroidota > Bacteroidia > Chitinophagales > Chitinophagaceae > Ferruginibacter. Next base: position 4,625 of record JAKQJG010000407.1, read on the forward strand.
CTTCTTTCGTGTATTCACAACCGTCAGATGCCCATGTCTGGTCTTCATTGGTTTTCTTTTCTCCAAAATAAATACCTCCCACCAGCTCACGATAGATCACAAAATCAACATCTTCCAGCCGCTGTTTCTTTAGTGGCGACAGATGCTGGAGGGAAGGATAAGTAGTAACAGGACGGATATTAGAAAAGAGCTGCAATGCTTTTCTCAGTTTTAGCAAACCCTGCTCCGGTCTTACTTTCGCAGTGGGATCATTGTCATATTTCGGATGGCCGATAGCACCAAACAAAACAGCATCGCTGCTAAGGCAGGCTTCGATGGTGGCATCTGGTAAAGGACTGCCTGTTTCATCTATCGCCACAGCGCCCATTAAACAATACTGGTAATTGAACTGGTGATGGAATTTATGGGCAATGGCATTTAATACATGCACAGATTGTTGTGTTACTTCGGGGCCAATACCATCTCCAGGTATTACGGTGATAGAAAATGTCTTGCCACCTTCCTCTTTGGTCATGTTATAGTTACCGCTTCCGCTATTCAAAGGAAAATATTTAAAATGATCTTTAATTGATTTCAGGTTGTTCATAAATTCAGTTAAGATGGTTTTCTATTGAGGTGCAGGAAATATTTAATGAGTTGTTTCAAATGCCAGTATATCTTCTTTGCTGCTTAACAGGTAATCAATATCATCATAGCCGTTTAACAGGCAGGTTTTTTT
>JAKQJG010000427.1 GCA_029561305.1 Bacteroidota bacterium
TTTTTCGCAAAAGCACGGGAGCATAATATTGATATTGGCCTTGGCACGGCTGCCATACGTTTTAATGTGGATTTTATTCTGGATGGCCTGGATATACGCCGTTATTTCAAAGCTATTGTTGCTGCAGAAGATGTTAGCATCAGTAAACCGCATCCAGAAACATTTTTAAAATGTGCGTCACTGATGAACATTCCTCCTCAGAATTGTATCGTATTTGAAGATTCACCCAAAGGTGTGGAAACAGCTGCCAATGCAGGAATGCAATGTGTGGTGATCACAACTATGCATCATAAAGAAGAGTTTGCCCAATACAATAACATACTTTTTGTAATGGAGGACTATACAGATGAACGATTGGATGATTTATTTGCCGGTGCAACTGCAAGATAAGATCAGTAGGTTTTTCCTTTAATACTGTACTCACAAAAACAGGCATTGCAAATAAGAGTAGAGTAACAAGTTACATCAAGCAGTTATCTGATTGCGAAGCAACGCTGCGGTCTCTGCGGCTCTGCGTGCCAATATTCCCACGCAGCACTGTCTGTATCTACAAAAATTCCTTGAAAATATTTTCCTTCACCCCGGGCCATTCGTCATCTAAAAAGCTAAAGTACACGGAGTCTCTCACAGAGCCATCATCGTTGATGAAATGTTTTCTGAGGGTGCCTTCCTTTACTGCACCAATTTTAAACATGGCTTTTTGCGAACGGATATTGAGTGAACTTGTTTTCAATTCTACCCTTATCAGTTGTATTTCTTCAAAACAAAAACGAAGGAGTAAAAATTTACAATGCTTATTAAAACCTGTGCCATGCAGTTGGGGATGCAGCCATGTCCACCCAATTTCCAGTTTCCTGTTTTTAAGATCCACATTTCCAAAACGGGTGCAACCAAGGTATTCGTTTTGCTTTTTGTCGAAGATGGCAAAGGGATGGGAGCGCTGTTGTTTCTTTTCTTCTAAAGCGGTATCAAAATATCTTCTGAAATCTTCAGCTGTATTAATTTTAGCCATGGTGAATTCCCATATCATTGTTTGCATGGCAGTGGGAAGCAGCAGGTCAAAATGTTTTTCTTCCAGGGATTCTATCCTCACCCGTTCATCTTCTAAAAGAATGGGGGTAGTAAAAAATTGTTCGGCATTCATGGCTATGATAATTGTTTTTTTACAATACCGGCGGCTATCTTATCTAATGGTAAGGTCATGGCCTCGCTTGAAAAATCAGTCCAGTTGATAAAGCGGAATGTTTCAATTTGCTTTGTTGATTCGTATATTTTTAACTGTTGCTCATCAAAGTCAAATATTTTGTTGCGTAAAGGAACTTTTATTTCCTCTATGGCTTTTGCAAAATAATAGATAGATAATATCTGGTGAGCCGCATTAAAGGCGCTTTGCTGGTAGATATCCGTTGTGTAAATATGATCTCCTACCGTTACACTTAAATTCATTTCTTCCATAAACTCCCTCGCCAGGCAATCTTTTGTGCCTTCCCCAACTTCAAGACCCCCGCCGGGAAATTTTGTAAAGTAGTTGCCACGAATATATTCGTCGCTCACCAGCACCTGCTTCTGTTCATTGATTAAGATTCCGTAAACCCTTATGGAGATCATAGACAATTTAATATTGAAGATTTAATATTTATTTTAGGCTTTTTCATGAGCAATTTTTGCCTCAATAGTATGATTAATGTTAGCAACCTGCGATAGCATCACCAAATCAGCACATCACCAAATCAGCACATTTCCTTAAAACCACTTCTTCTTCATAAAATAAAAACTGATCAGCATAGACAGCCCAACTGAAATAATGATCGGGATATAAAACGAATGCGGCAATTCAGCACCTGGTATCGGCACATTCATTCCATAGATACTGCTGATCAATGTTGGCAGTGAGATAATGATCGTAATGGAAGTGAGCCGCTTCATCACGTTATTCAGGTTATTGCTGATGATGCTGGCAAAGGCATCCATGGTACTGCTGAGAATATTGGTATAGGTGTTGGCCATTTCAAGTGCCTGGCTGGTTTCTACTACCAGGTCTTCTAAAAATTCTTTTTCATCATCGTTCAGTTGCAAAAAATTAGTTCTTAGCATTTTTATCATCAGCAGTTCGTTGCTGCGTAAGGCCGTAACAAAATAAACCAGGCTTTTTTGTATCCGCATCAGCTCCAGTAATTCTGCATTCCGGTTGCTGTCGTACAATCTTTGTTCAAGCAAATTTCTCCGCTGGTTTATTTCTTTCAAAAACTCCTGGAAGTTGGTCACCACTTTTTCAAAGATCTTCAGCACCATCATATTCTTTTTATCCGGACTTCGGTTTTGAAAAGTGTTCAGGAATTTTTTGATGGCTTCGTTTTCAAAAGAATTGACGGTTACAATTTGCGTATGCGTAAGAATAATACAAATAGGAATGGTTATATAGAAAGCATCACTTTCATTAAAGGAATTGTTTTCTGTAGGCGTTTTTATCACAATGAGTTTTACATTGTCCTCGATCTCATAGCGGCTGCGTTCGTCAATATCCAGTGAGTCTTTTAAAAAGTCGATCGGTATATCCAGTGTTTCGCTCAATTCAGAAAACTCTTCCTGTTTAAGAGGAGGCAGCACATTTACCCAGGCACCGGCTTCAGGCTTATCTATCGAGATGGTTTTATGCGCTGCATTCTTGAAATACTGGATCATGTTGTTGCTTACGGTTTAGGGTAACTGGTTTGAAGGATGATATTCTTATGATGTTCCGTATGGTAAATGGTGAAATAACAAAGTTCTCTCAAAGTGATCCTCCCCAATAACGGATGCCTTGCAAGATAGTTATCCAGTTTACTTTCATTGCTGGTATTTTTCAATGCGCTGATGAATTTCGCTGCTGCTTTTTTCCAGTTTTGTACCAGTTTTTCTTTGCTGATGTTTTGCTTCATTTTTTTGGGCACAAACCTGCCGCTCGCTTTGCCACCGGCGGCTAATTTTTGCAGGTATCTTTCAACCAATGCTTCGTAGCTTCTGCCGGGCCTGTTTGGTATGCCGCCAACCCATCTTACAATAAAGGCGGGTAGGGTATAAGCCAGCGTAGTGGTGTTGGTGGAAACAATCAGATGCTGTACCTGCTCAGCCACCGACCATTTTTCTATGGCAGGTCTTTCAAAGAATACTGATTCCTCTATCGCTTCAATACTCACAGTAAATCCATCAAAGGATTTGGTTGCGGCGTAGATGATCTCTTCTTTGTTCATGTATTGCGAAGAAAAAAAGTGCTGATGTAAATTGCTTAAATTTAAACTAACTTAAACCTGGGTTCACTTATTTGTAACCTGCAGCTCCTGTACAATTTATATTTCTATCTCACCCTTAAATACAAATACTGCCGGTCCACAAAGCCATATATCTGTAAAATTTTCATCGTCTACCTTATTAAACTCCACACTTAAATTACCACCGGGCGTTTTTACATTCACTGTATTAAAACCGTTTTCATTATGAGCACTCATCAGGGCTGCCGCAGTAACACCGGTACCACAACTCAGCGTTTCATCTTCCACGCCGCGTTCGTAAGTGCGCACATAAATTTTATCCTCGTCAAGGCTTTCTACAAAGTTTACATTGATCCCTTCTTTTTCAAATTCGCTGCTGTACCGTATGCCACTGCCGGATTCCACCACATCAATATTTTCTACATTGGCAGCAAACTTTACAAAATGCGGGGAGCCGGTATTTAACAAGGCATAACTGCCATATTGTTTCACATCATGTACATCCTGCATTTTTAAATATACCTGGCCGTTTGTTTCAATCTCCGCTTCATGTTCACCATCAACCGCGGTAAAATGATATTCACTTTTGTGAATACCGCTGTTGTAGGCAAATTTCACAAGGCACCTCCCGCCATTGCCACACATGCTGCTTTCGTTGCCATCCGCATTGTAATACAGCATGTCAAAATCGTACCCTGCTTTTTTGTTTAAGAACATCAGGCCGTCTGCACCAATACCAAAATGCCGGTTACAGAGCTTTTTTATTTGTTCTGTAGAAAGTGAGGTGGGTTCGTTGTGGTAATTGTCGATGATGATAAAGTCGTTTCCGGTGCCCTGGTATTTGTGAAATTGTACTTTCATTAAGCGCTTTATTTGAATGATTGCGGTATAAAAGATTTTGCAAGCCCGAATTTCGTACTTCTTAAATAAAAATTCCCTTATTTTTGCCGGGCTTTAAAATAAAAGCTCAGTTATTACGTAATAGTAATTGAAATGTGGTCCTGTGGCCGAGTGGCTAGGCAGAGCTCTGCAAAAGCTCGTACAGCAGTTCGAATCTGCTCGGGACCTCTAAAATAAAATCCCTCTCCGCCTGGAGAGGGATATTTTTTAAATATGTTCCCGAAAATTTTACAACGTGTGGGTTTGGTTGCCTGTCTTGTACTGGTCATCGCCTGCTTTATGCCCTGGACCTACCACGAAGACCTGAAAGAATCCTTTACTGGGTTTTATTCTCACGAAAACTTTTACGGGAAGCCGGGCAGGTTTTTAACCATCATCGCCGTGATCGCTTTTGCATTAATGTACCTGCCAAAAATCTGGGCCAAGCGTACTAACCTTTTCGTGTGTGCGTTGGGGGTGGGGTATGCTATTAAAAGTTATATACTGTTTACTTCCTGCTACAATGCCTATTGCCCCGAAAAGAAAGCGGGTATTTACCTCATGCTGGTGGCAAGCGTTGTGATGTTAGTGGCATCCGCTTTCCCGGATCTGAAGTTAAAGGATAAAAAAAGTACTGAGAAACTGGTGTAAGCATTGTTACGGGTTGCGTGTTACGGGTTTTTTAATGTTAGCGAAGTGGACCACAATTATTTGAAGCGTTTTTAAAACCCAAAACCCTCCAACCTGAAACCTTAAACTTTAAACCTTAAACTATAAACCCTAAACCCTAAACCTCTCTCTCACCATCCCCTCAACTCCCCCTTCCTAAACACATACTCCGGGCTCACGATCTCTTCTTCAATTTGATACCAGGGTGATAAATTTTCATCCTGGGGATTCACCAGTACATGTATGTCCTGCGCAGGCATATAACTCTGTGCCAGCATAAATATTTTCTTTCCTTCTTTATTAACCGCCACATCCATTACAATGGCAGCATGGCCGGGAAAGCCACCCCGGATCAACACATCACCAGGTTCAATGTTATTGATGTTTTTTTTATGTAATTGTTTTTCTAATGAGGCAGAGCCGCACATGCCAAAAACGGTTTCAAGATAGCGGAGTAAATGGTCTTTTGTATACGGCGATGTAAATTGATAGCGGGTATTGGCGTTGTCTGTAAAAAACACCTGGTCAAATTTTTTCATCTCAAATAAATACTCTGCCCTTAATCTCATAACAGCATCGGCACATTGCTGCAGGTCTTTATTGCCAACAGAAATATCCATCACGGCAAATTGCGCCCGTTGGTTTTGTTTTTCAGCACCATTGTACAGGTAAACAGTTTTATTCTTTTTCAAATTTCTTTTCCGTAGCCAGTTACCAAAGGAGTTGCTGTCTGTTGCCTGTCTGGTAAAATTTTCTGGCAGTGGAATTGCAGCAATGGATCGATAGGGATTGGCGTTTTCTGCAATAACAGGAGTTGTATCGCTTTGGTGTTTGTTGGGGTGGATAGAATTGCCTTGTTGACAGGATATAACAATCATACAAAGGACGGCCGGTAAGTTTTTGCTGTACATAAATCATTACTTTTGGTGCTGAAGGGATGTGTTTTTCCATGCGGTATAATGCAAGATGGCAGCATCTCCATAAAAAACATTGTTAAAAACATTATGGCGAATATTTTAATTATTGACGACGAAAAAGCGATCCGTAAAACCCTGGGCGAGATATTGAGTTACGAAGGATACAAAATTGATGAAGCTGCCGACGGCGAAGAGGGATTAAAAAAATTCAGCTCCGCCACTTATGATGTGGTGCTTTGCGATATCAAAATGCCCAAGATGGATGGCATTGAATTTTTAGAAAAGGCAAGGGAGATAAACAGCGATGTACCCATCATTGTTATTAGCGGTCATGGTAATATTGAAACAGCTGTGGAAGCGGTAAAGAAAGGTGCTTTTGATTATATCGCCAAGCCACCGGATCTTAACCGCCTGCTGATCACCCTGCGGAATGCCATGGATAAGCAGACCCTGGTAACAGAGACCAAAGTATTGAAGAGAAAAGTAAGCAGGGTGCAGGAAATGGTAGGTAACAGTGCGCCCATTAAAAAGATCAAGGAAACAATTGAAAAAGTAGCACCAACGGATGCCAGGGTTTTAATAACGGGTGAAAACGGTGTAGGTAAAGAGTTGGTGGCAAGATGGATACATGAGAAGAGCAACCGCAATACGGGCCCGGTGGTAGAGGTGAACTGTGCAGCGATACCTGGTGAATTGATAGAAAGTGAATTGTTTGGTCATGAAAAAGGCTCCTTTACTTCTGCCATCAAGCAACGAATTGGCAAATTTGAACAGGCCAATGGCGGAACCTTATTCCTGGATGAAATTGGGGATATGAGTTTGGGTGCCCAGGCAAAAGTGCTACGGGCGCTGCAGGAAGGAAAGATCACCAGGGTGGGAGCTGATAAAGATATTAATGTGGATGTAAGGGTAGTGGCAGCCACCAACAAAGACCTGCTGAAAGAAGTAGAAGAAAAGAATTTCCGGTTGGATCTGTATCACCGGCTTGGGGTGATCATCATTCATGTGCCGTCTTTAAATGAGAGAAGGGAAGATGTGCCTGAACTGGTGGATTTTTACCTTGATAAAATTGCCATTGAATACGGCCAGCCCAAAAAGAATATTGATAAAGATGCGATGGACCTGCTCACCAATTATAACTGGACGGGTAATATCCGTGAATTGAGAAATGTGGTGGAAAGGCTGATCATCTTGTCGGGTAAAAATATTACAAAGGAAGATGTGAGTACGTATGTGATGCCGAGGTAGTAATTTGAAAATTTGAAGATTTGAAAATTTGAAGATTTGAAAATGGGAGAAATGAAGGTTTGAAAATTTGAAAATGGCAAAGGCAACAGGCATCAAGTATTTGAAATAAGCAGGTCTCAAATAGAAAACTGGTAGTAGTCCAAATGACTGTCAAGATAGAAAAATCATATCCATCTTACCAATCCCTCTATAATCATCATTAAACAATTGTCATCATTAAAACCATCTATTGCATAAGTGGCCTTGGAGCTGATGAAAAGGCATTTGCAAGAATTAGTGTGCCGGGTTATGAGTTAAAGCATTTGCATTGGCTTACCCCCATCAAAAATGAGCCCATTGCAGTGTATGCAAAAAGAATGGCGGAGCAAATTGACGAATCCAATCCTGTGTTGATGGGGCTTTCCTTTGGTGGTATCATGTGTATTGAAATAGCCAAATTGATCACGGTTGAAAAAGTGATCCTGGTATCCAGTATTCCCACCGACAAACAACTGCCGATGTGGATGAAGGCGGCAGGTAAATTAAGACTTCATAAAATAGTTCCCCTTAATCCGCATACAAAACTGCTACAGCCCGTGCAGGATTTTTTTATTGGGGCCAAAGGAAACTCCGAAAAGGAAATTGTGCGCCGCTACCGCCTGCAGGTACAGCAGGATTACCTGGAATGGGCCATCAACGCCATCCTGAAATGGAAAAACGACTGGACCCCGCCCCACCTGTACCATATTCATGGAGATGCAGACAGGATCTTCCCCCTAAAAAAAGTAAAGCCTGATTGCATTGTAAAAGGCGGCACCCATTTTATGATCTTCAGTAAGGCAAAAGAAGTAAGTGATTTCTTATCGGCACTGCCTGTAACAACTGCATGATTCTTGCTAATATGGGCTGCCGGCGCAACGCTGATACACTTCTTTTCGTTATTTTTACAAACTGTCTTTTTTGTATCAAATTGTTTATATGAAATTGTTTTTTACCAGGCTTGCCTTTTTTTCCATTGCACTTATCCCGTTTTCCTTTGCCTCCGCCCAGCAGAATTTTTTCACTGATGTACCCGAAGCGGCTGCTGTAAAATCAGGCGAAAAAAGAGTGATCATTCCTCAAAAATACCGTGTACTGCAACTGGATACAGCATCTATGCTGCCTTTTCTTCGCAGTCTGCCTTTTGAAACCAATATTGGCGACAGGAATAACACACCTGTGATCGCATTACCCATGCCAGATGGCTCAGTAGCACGGTTTAATGTGTGGGAAACGCCCATGTTTGAAAGGCCTTTGCCAGCAGGCTATCCTGAAATAAAAACTTTTACAGGGCAGGGAATTGATGACCGTACTGCCACCATAAAGCTGGATTGGACAGCCCTGGGTTTTCATGCCATGGTATATTCCTCCGCAACGGGCAATATTTTTATCGATCCATATGCACAGGGCAGTATGCTCCATTATATTTCTTATTACAGAAAGGATCATCAGAAGAAATTTAGGTTTGAAGAAAAAGTCTTGGAAAATGAATTGCCCGGATTTGAATCAACCAGGGATCCTAACCAAATACTCGCCGGGCCCTGTGTTGGAACTCAGTTGCGTACTTTCCGGTTAGCAATTGCCTGTACTGGTGAGTACGCCGATGCAGTGTCACCAGGAGCTATAACAGTTCCTGTGGTTCTTTCCGCAATGACAACAACAATGAACCGGGTAAATGGTGTGTATGAAACAGAACTTTCTGTTCGAATGGTGTTTGTTGCCAACCAAACTAAAGTAATTTTTACTAATGCAGCCACCGACCGTTTTACAGCCAATAATGATGGGTTTACCTTATTAGATGAAAGCCAACTGGTAATAGGAGATAGTATCGGCGTAGCCAACTATGATATCGGGCACACTTTCAGTACTGGTGGAGGTGGAGTTGCTGCTTTGGAGAGTGTATGTGTGCACCAGGGTGGTACTGTGAGGGGAGATCTTGGATGGAATTATAAAGCCAGGGGAATAACAGGTTCAGATACGCCCACCGGTGATGCATATGATATTGATTTTGTGGCGCATGAAATGGGACACCAGTTTGGTGCAAACCATAGTTTTAATAATGGCGGCAGCTGCGGCACCACCGCATCGGATCAAAATGGAGAGCCGGGAAGTGGGGTGAGCATTATGGGTTATGCAGGAGTTTGTGCCAACGATAATATTGCTTTTAACAGCATTGCATTTTTCCATCCGGTAAGTTTTGATAAAATATCACCTTTTGTTGCCAATGGTAATGGAAGCAGTTGTGATGTTGCTACCCCAACTGGTAACAGTATACCAGTTGTAAATGCAGGAGCAGATTATACTATTCCACGGTCAACTCCATTTATTTTAACCGGCTCTGCAACTGATGCAAATGGTGACCTAATTACTTACGGATGGGAACAAGTTGATGTTGGAGGGCCCAATGGTGCCTCCACTTCACCCTCTGGCAATGCACCATTGTTCCGCTCTTTTAGTCCAGATACGGGGAATGCAGGTAGAATAAGATTCTTTCCAAAAATCAGTGATGTTAACAATAACACCACTACGCTGGGCGAGCGTCTACCTTCTTATGCACGTACAATGAAATTCAGGCTCACAGCCAGGGATAACCGTGCTGGCGGTGGCGGCGTTTGTTTTGACGAGACGAATCTTACCGTTACTTCAGATTCATTTTACGTTACCTTTCCAACAGCGTCTGGTATAACCTGGCTGGCAAATGAATTCAGGACCATTACCTGGAAT
>JAKQJG010000323.1 GCA_029561305.1 Bacteroidota bacterium
CACTACATCCTTTCCAAACTGCAGTAGTATTTCATCAGCTATCACTAATTGTGGCAGGCGGGAATTTTTAAATACGGGTATACTAAGGTTCAACAAATACCTTACCCGGTTGCTGAATTTATTTTTCCCGGTGTGTTGGTCATTCAAAATGATGGGTTGCCAGCGCTGCTCATTGCGCAACCGCTGCAGTATTTTTAGTTTTTTGTAACTGGTTACTAATTGCACTTGCTGAAAGATGCGGTGCTCATCTGCACGGGTGTTTCCCCCCGCAAGGGCAGGAGCCGCCAGCAGGTTGCCATATCCTGCAGCAACCGATAGGTCTGAATTTAATTGGTAACCCAGGCCAATCCTGCCAAACAAAAATGAGTTGGATGCAAAAAAATCGTTTTCCCGCAGGTGAACGTCGGCCATCACAAACCACTGCCTGGTTATAAAGAGGTTGCTGTTGATGCTGATCCAGGTGTGGGTATTGTGGGTAACATCTTTTTGAGCCTGGGCAAATAAGCTTGCCGGGTTAATTTGTAAAAGCAACAACAGGATGATAATTTTTTTCATCTTTTAAAGCGGTCAGCTAAAGAATAAGATCAGTATTTGTGCCGCCACGATCCGTAAGATCATGGTAATGGGGTATACGGTAGCGTAAGTAATTGAAGGAATATCACTGCCAGCAAGTTTGGTGGCAAAAGCAAGAGCAGGCGGATCGGTGGAAGCGCCAGCCAGCAAGCCACAAATTTCAAAATATGTTTTCCTGAAAAATTTCCTGGCGATAAGACCGGCGATGAGCAGGGGAATTACTGTAATGGCAATGCCCATGATGATCCAGTAAAATCCTTTACCATCTGCAAAAGCCACAGACAGGTTTTTACCGCTGCTCAAACCTACCGCTGCCAAAAACAAGGTGATACCCAGTTCCCTGATCATAAGATTAGCGCTGTTGGTGGTGTAATTGTTAAGATAAAACACATTGCCAAAACGACTGAGTAATAAGGCCACGATCAATGGACCACCCGCCATGCCGATCTTTACTGCCACCGGCATGCCCGGAAAATGGAAGGGTATACTTCCTAGTATCACTCCCAGCACAATGCCAATGAAAATGGGAGCCAGGTCGGGTGCATCTAATTTTTTAAGCGAATTGCCCAAGGCATCCGAAACGATTTGTACGCCGGCTTCAGTACCCACCACTTTGATACTGTCGCCCAGTTGCAGAAAAATATCTCCATGCGGCACCATCTCAATACCTGCACGGTTCAGCCTTGTCATGGTAAAATTTTGCTGGTTCAAAACGGGCAGGTCACCCAGCCGTTTGTGTGTCACGGATTTTTTTGTAACAATAATAGTTCTTGCAATCAGGTCGCTGTCTTCTATATCTTTTAAATTTATTTCACTGTAAGAACCAACGATCAGTTTGAGCTGTTCAGATTCTTTTTTAGAAGCAACGATCAGCAATACATCATGTTCTGCCAGGATAGTATGTGGTGTAGGGGTAATGATCTGTCCCTGGTGCAGCATCCTTGATACAATGATCTTTTCTTTCAGCATTTCAAACAGCTTTATCAGTGGCTGCCCGATGAGCATGGTATTCTCCAGGTTGTAGTGATGCGAAACGGGCTTGTTCGACCGCAATGCATTTAACCGGCGGTGCAGTTCCTGCTGTTCGGGGATATTGATCCGCCATATTTTTTTCAACAGCAGCAGGGAGGCGATGATCCCAAACACTCCAAAAGGGTAGGCCACGGCGTAAGCCAGTGTAATAAGTGTTTTGTCGGTGCCGGTAATATTCAGGTCGCTTACGGCAGCCTGTGCAGCCGCCAGACCCGGGGTGTTGGTAACGGCACCACTCATGATGCCTGCCATGATGGTAATATGATTGCCGCTTATGTAAAACAGGATAACGGTAATGAGTACACCAGATGATACGGTGATCACCGCCAGCAGGTTATTGTTGAGCGCATACTTTTTCAGGCTCGCAAAAAAACCGGGACCAACCTGCAGGCCAATAGAGTACACAAAGAGCACAAGGCCGAATTCCTTTAAAAAGTGTTCTGTTTTTTCATCCACGGTAATACCAAGATAGGAAAGGAACATTCCGGTAAATAAAACCCAGGTAACGCCAAGGGATATCCCAGCGATTTTTAACCTGCCCAGCCAGATGCCCACAGAAATAACCAAACCAAAAAGCAAAACAGTCTGCGCTATCGAATGGCTGGTAAAAAGCTGGGTGAACCAATTGTTCATAAAATAATTTTAAAACGAAAACAGGCAACAGGAACACCTGTTGCCTGTTTCATTATGACACGATAACAAAATAGAAGCAAGCGATCGTTTGGTTTTTCATATTAATGCACTTCAGGCTGCAGCCCCCATTTTTCGGGAGAACGCCATAGAGAAGATAGTAACAATTCCCTCATAAAGAAAAATTCTTTGGGCATTTTATCATACATCTTCTCAAACAATTCTTCATGAGACAGGAGTTCTTTTTTTCCTGGTTCTCTTTCCACCGTCATGAGTTTGTCGAAATCTGCCCGGGTAAAATTTTCCAGTCCACGCCAGTCAAGGTCTTCATACCTTGGCATCCAGCCGATGGGAGATTCAACAGAGGAAGCTTTTCCTCTTAAACGCTGTACGATCCAGATCAGTACACGGATATTTTCACCAAAGCCCGGCCACAGGAATTTTCCATTTTCATCTTTAGAAAACCAGTTCACGCCAAATATCCTGGGTGCATTGGGCAGGTTGCGGCCAAACTGCAGCCAGTGGTTCACATAGTCTCCAATATGGTAGCCCATAAATGGCAGCATTGCAAATGGATCTCTTCTTACTTTACCAATTTCACCAAATGCTGCGGCTGTCATTTCGCTGCCCATGGTAGTAGCAAGGTACACACCAAAATTCCAGTTGAAAGATTGGTATACTAACGGAACACCGGTGCTTCTTCTTCCACCAAAGATAAATCCATCTATCTGCACTCCTTTAGGATCATTCCATTTTTCATCGATTGCGGGGTTTTGTTCAGCAGGAGCAGTAAACCTGGAGTTAGCATGTGCAGCAGGTTTACCACTTGCCGGATCCCAGGGCTGGCCATGCCAGTCGGTCAATCCTGCTGGTGCTTCAGGAGTAAGTCCTTCCCACCACACATCTTTGTCGGCAGTAATGGCCACATTAGTAAAAATGGTATTGGCCTTAATGCTTTCCATCGCATTAGGATTGGTTTTATAATTGGTGCCAGGTGCCACGCCGAAGTAGCCGGCTTCAGGATTGATGGCCATCAGGTTTCCTTCTTTGCCCTTGTGTATCCAGGCAATGTCATCACCAATGGTCGTTACTTTCCAGCCTTCAAATTCTTTAGGCGGAATCAGCATGGCAAAATTCGTTTTGCCGCAGGCACTTGGGAAAGCTGCTGCGATATAGTTTTTTTGTTTATCAGGAGATTCAACACCCATGATCAGCATATGTTCTGCCAGCCAGCCTTCTTCACGGCCCATTACAGAAGCAATACGCAGTGCAAAACATTTTTTACCCATCAGTGCATTGCCGCCGTAGCCACTGCCATAAGAGATAATGGATCTTTCTTCGGGGAAATGGGAGATGTATTTAACCTCGGGGTTGCAGGGCCATGTACTTTCGGCTTTCCCGTTTTGCACAGGAGCTCCAACCGTATGCAGGCATTTTACAAAGGCTTTTTTCGGAATATAGGGCAATACATTTTCGCCCATCCTTGTCATAATACGCATATTCACTACAACGTATTCTGAGTCGGTTATTTCTATACCATATCTTGAATAGGGAGAACCAAGCGGACCCATACAAAAGGGGATCACATACATAGTTCTTCCTTTCATACAGCCTTCCAGGTGCCTGTTAAGTTCTTTTTTCATTTCAGAAGGTTCCATCCAGTTGTTGGTGGGGCCGGCGTCTTCTTTGCGGCGGCTGCAGATGAAAGTTTTGTCTTCCACCCTTGCTACATCGCTGGGGTCACTAAAGCAGGCAAAGCTGTTGGGTCTTTTTTCAGGATTCAGCTGGATAAAAGTGCCTTTCTTCACTAAATACTGGCAAAGGCCATCATATTCTTTTTGTGAACCGTCAACCCAGTGAATTGATTTTGGCTCACATAAGGCTGCTACTTCATCTACCCACCTTACAGCTTCGTCTTTTATGGGGGTATTTTCCAGGATGTAAGTATTAGTTTGTTGTATCATTTTTTTTTAGATTTTAAATTTGCTGATGGCACAAAACTAATGGGTAAGGGATTGCAGGCGGCTGCGTTTTGTCATAATTCTACATGATATTTATTGGTAGAAAGATGGGTTACCTGTTGGTCAGTATAAGACTGGTTTTGGCGCCGCGGTATTAATTTTTACAAGACTCAGGTGTTTTATAGTATACTTTCATACGTTAGTGATCTGCAGGTTTACATCAGTTAATTAATTAATTGGAACCTGGGGTTTCATTCAAATAAAATGCTGTAACCGTTTTTATGAACTTACATTTTTTCAAACATCAGTTCTTTCATTTCATTTACTTCGGCTTTTGTAAAACCGTGTGCACGTATTTCTCCATGACCTGTTGAATGGATGATGATGGTTGAATATCCTATTAACGGTGTATCCACATCTACTTTGGCGATCCTTGTAAAGGGCACCATTTCTTCGTTGCCGCCAAACAGGCCGGGATGTTTGATCGTAACGCCTTTATTGTCGATGATAATTTTTATCGGGAAAGTTTTATTGCCTTCTGATAAACGGGAAGCAGTGAATGTTTTCATTTTTTATGTTGTCAGTTACAGGTTGTATTGTCAGAAGGTTGTATGTTATGGCAAATGATAGTCAATAACTAATTGGTGAGGTTGTCTCCATCAGACGGCAACAGGTCGTCTCGTGTTGTTGCCGCCTGGTTCAGTCCCGGTGTTTGCGACGCCGTATTTTTTTTGCTGCTGGTCATATTGTTTTTTACCGGTAAATCTTTTTTTATAGCTATATCCTTTTTCGGTTCGGCTGTTGATTTTCTTTCTGTTGTATTCTTTTTCATAGTCATCAAAGTGATAGTGTTAGAAGCCCCTGTACGCACAGCCCGTGCTGTAACGGAACATTTTAAGTAGATAGTAATGTATAATGCAAAATCAAGCCAGTATTTTTTCAGGTTCAAACCCAAACGTTTTCAAGGATGGATGTGTATTCTTTTCTACAATGGAGGGTTTTGGGTTTGCTTATTTACAGTAGTATTTATTGGGCGTTGTCCATTTACAAGCCGGCACATAACCATGTGCATCTATCCGGTGAATAAAAGACATTGGTAATATTGCAGAATTCAACAATTAACAAACACTTCTCTTATCTTTATGAGAGTTCCGCTAATACCATAGCTGTAACACAATTTAATAATTCTCCTTAATACCTATTATATGAAGTACTTTTACTCCTCTTTACTGCTTCTTTTTGTTGTTCATTCATCAGCTCAAACACCCACGCTGCTAAAAGATATTCATCGCTATTCCAACAATGGCTCCATTAATACTTCTAATGCCATTCCCAATGCCAATTACCTCACGGTGAGCGGCATCACTTATTTTACTGCGGACGACAGTTACCGTGGAGTTGAATTATGGAAAACAGATGGCACCAGGGAAGGCACTGTACTGGTAAAAGACATCAATCCCTTCGGCTCATCCTGGCCACAAAACTTCACTAACGTAAACGACACCTTGTTTTTTTCTGTTTATTCTTCCAGTTTTTCGGCCGGTTACGAATTATGGAAATCGGATGGCACAGAAACCGGCACCGTGAGGATAAAAGGTGGTTTTACTGCCGCTGTTCCGGACTATTTTGTAAATAATAACGGGGTTTTGTATTTCGCCAGCGGCACCAATGATACAGGAAGTGAAATATGGAAATCTGATGGTACAGAAGCAGGTACGGTATTAATAAAAGATATTAATCCTGGCAGCACGGGCTCTAATCCCGGGGATCTTACCAATGTAAACGGTACCATTTTTTTCAGGGCAGGTGAAAATGGCCCATACGGTGCTGAGTTGTGGAAAACAGATGGTACGGCAGAAGGCACTGTAATGGTAAAAGATCTGAATCCAGGAAGCGCACCTTCACGTCCTTATTACTTATTTAATTTTAATAACACCCTTTTTTTTACACCTTATAATGTGTCTGTTGCACAGGGAGAGCTTTGGAAAAGTGATGGAACTGAGAGCGGCACTGTACTGGTAAAAGACATTGATCCGTTGCAGACATCTTATCCAACCTATTTTACTGTCGTGGGGCAGGAGCTGTTTTTTTCTGCTTCTGTAAACTCCAGATCGCAATTATGGAAAACGGATGGTACCACAGCAGGTACCGTACTGGTAAAAGATGTAAGCGCCAGTAGACTTGCGGGCGTGGATGGCACGCTGTTCTTTAGGGGAAATGACGGGATCAATGGTGGAGAACTTTGGAAAAGCGATGGAACAGCAGCTGGTACCGTACTGGTAAAAGACCTGGTGCCTGGTGTTGCTGGAGGAAACCCAAATTTCCTGGCGGGCATGAACGGCCATGTTTATTTTGCTACCGGTTCAAGCGACTGGGCCTTTTGGAAAAGCGATGGAACAGAGGCAGGAACCGTAAAACTGGATATTGGTGCAAGGGATTCAACCTATCCTTATACAATAAATAACATATACGCTGCCGATAGTCTGGTTTATTTTGTAAATGATGGGTACCTGGCAGGTGTGCCCATCAGCGGCACTGGTGCTGAACCGTGGAGGAGCGATGGTACCGATGCCGGCACTTTTATGTTGAAAGATATTGATACCACTAACCCCGGCTCCTGGTTTAACAGTTATTACCTGGCTGATACAGTACTCTACTTTGGAGCGGATACCGGGCGGTATGGCGGAGGGTTATGGAAAACAAACGGCACTTTTGAAGGCACCCGCTTGCTGAAAAATTTGGGTGGGCTTGGCGAAAACGGTGTCCGTTCATTTCTCAAAATAGGAAGTACAGTATATTTTTCAGCGAATAATTGGAATAATACCAGTGGCCACGAATTGTGGAAGACCGATGGCACGGAAGCCGGTACGGTGATGATAAAAGATATCAGTCCGGGTTCGTCCGGTTCCTTCCCCGATTACTTTATCAATTTGAATGGCACTTTGTATTTTACCGCCCGGTCCGCAGCCGCTGGCCAGGAACTCTGGAAGAGCGATGGCACAGAAGCCGGCACGGTGATGGTGAAAGATATATTGCCAGGTACGGAGTCATCCGCTCCCGTATTGCTTACTAACGTTAATGGGACTATTTTTTTTAAAGCTTCGGGCGCCTCCTATAATTATGAGCTTTGGAAAACAGATGGTACTGCTGCCGGTACCGTATTGGTAAAAGATATATACCCGGGTGTAACCTCTTCCAATCCGCAAAACCTGGTTAAGCTGCATGATCTGTTACTTTTTAGTGCCAATGATGGCGTAAACGGCGAAGAACTCTGGCGGAGTGATGGCACTGAGGCCGGTACTTATATTTTTAAAGAATCTATACCGGGCGCATCCAGCTCCACACCCCGGTCACTAACAGTTATTGATAACACCCTTTATTATTTTGCCAATGCACCCGGTATGGGCCAGGAATTATTTAAGACCGATGGTACCCTGGCTGGTACGGTGCTGGTAAAAGATATCAACCCGGGTAGTGGCGGATCTCTCCCAAAAAACTTTACCGATGTAAACGGCACGATATTTTTTACGGCATCCGGCAGCAATAGCAATGCTGAACTTTGGAAAACTGATGGCACTGCTGCAGGTACGGTGCTGGTAAAAGATATACTTCCCGGCAATACCGGCAGCGCACCTGAAATGCTGACCAACGTAAATGGTGTTTTATATTTCAGGGCCACAGATTCCATTCATGGTGTAGAACTTTGGAGAAGTGACGGCACAGCTGAAGGCACTGTCATGACAAAAGACATCTTTCCAGGACCTGGCAATGCCAACCCGGTTGCTATATCTCCCATTGCTGATAAAGTGCTGTTTTATGCCGATGACAAAGTGCATGGCCAGGAATTATGGAGTGCCGATGTAACGCCAACGGCTACCGGTTTTACCTGG
>JAKQJG010000325.1 GCA_029561305.1 Bacteroidota bacterium
CCTATAGCATGGGTACCTGCTGGAAATGTAAATTCCAGGTCTCCCAACAGCCCAACAGCATGGGTGCTTACAAATTGTGATACAATACCAGCAGGTTTATTGAGTATGAAATAGCGGTGCATAATGGAGGCTGAAAATACAAAGGAATGCGTTCATTCTTTACCAATCAACATTCCTTGCAGTAAAAATGTTTAACTTTATACAAACATCTAACTATGAGCATAAATGAAAAAAGGAACGAAGTGTTGCTAGCGCTCAACAACACTAAAGATGAAGCCTTGATAGAAGAAGTTTACGAATTACTTCATCCTGAACAATCTGTTACTGATATAGAAATAGAAGATCTTCCTGAGCCTCTGCAGCAAAAAATCAGCAAAGCATTGGAAGATTATAAAAGTGGTAACTACATCACTCATCAACAAATGTCAGAAAAGTTGAAGCAATGGCTTACCAAATAATTTGGACTGCAGAAGCAGACAATGATTTCCGTTCCATCATATTTTATTTAAGAGATCATTGGAGTGATTATTCGGCTGAGAAATTCGCTGAAAGAACTATAAAGCGTTTAGAACGCATAGCTACCATGCCTTATGTCCCCAGGTTTACATCGAAGCATAAGGTGCAAATGATAAAACTTGACAAGAAGAATGTGCTCTTTTTTATAATTGATAATAACTTCATGGTATTGCTAAGCATTTATCCGTATAAAAAAGATATTACAAGAAGCAAGTACTATTAATATTCTTTCCCAAAGCTATCTTTGCCGCATGATTTTTTCCTCCTCTCTTTTAGAAAATGCAGTGAATGAATTTGCCAAACTTCCCGGTATTGGTAAAAAAACTGCCCTGCGGCTGGTGCTGCATTTAATAAAGCAGGATGAAGCCAGTGTAAAGCAATTTAGTGGTGCCATCGCCCACATGAGAGAGAGCCTGCAATTTTGTAACCGTTGTCATAATATTTCTGATACGCCTGTATGCAATATCTGCAGCAACCGGGGCCGAAAACAGGAATTAATCTGCGTAGTGGAAAATATCCGGGATGTGATTGCTATTGAAAGCACGCAGCAGTTCAACGGTCTGTACCATGTACTCGGCGGCATCATTTCGCCCTTAGATGGTGTGGGTCCTGACCAGCTAACCATCGAATCGCTTCTTGCAAGAGTGAAAGAAGAAAATACTGCCGAAATTATTTTTGCCCTCAATGCCAACGTCCAGGGCGATACCACCGTATACTATATCAGTAAGAAACTGAAGGGGTTACCGGTAAAGATCACTACCATTGCCCGTGGCATTGCTTTTGGCGGAGAGTTGGAATACGCCGATGAAATGACTTTGGCAAAGAGCATCAGCAACCGTATTCCGGTAGAGAACTACATCAGCACCGGCAACTAAGCCATTTTATTTCCCGTTCAGTAGGCTTTTATCCCTGTTGGGCAGGTTTTACGCCTGTAGCGGCAGGGGCGGGTATATCTTTAACCCCACATTAAAATCTATGGTCAGCAAAGCAAAAAAAATTGGATTTATCATTGCCATCCTGGTGCTGGCTGGCGTGGCTGCGGGGTATTTTTTGTGGAACAAGCCTCACAAAGATGTGTCGTCTGCAAAAGGCCTGCAGGTAAGTGCAGCAGAATTGTACCAGGCATTTATTACCGATTCCGCTGCTGCCAATGCTAAGTACGCAGACAAAGTGGTGGAAGTAAAGGGTATAATAAAAAGTACTTCCCTGAACCAGCAGCAGCAAGTGATAGTGGTTTTACAAACCGATAACAGTGAA
>JAKQJG010000329.1 GCA_029561305.1 Bacteroidota bacterium
CCACCAGGCCGGAGGAAGAATGGACCGTTGATAATTTTTATAACTGGACAGACGGATGTGTGTCGGTAAAATATACTGAAATGAAAGACCTGTATGATTATATACAGACAGGGACGGAGGTAACTATACAGCCGTAAAACACAAACCCCAAACCCCGTCCCGACATACCGGGATGTTCCAAAAGGGGCTTCAGTTTCTTAGATCTCCCGGTCTCTTTGTTTATTGTTTGGCTTAAGCATGCACTTTTTCAAATTCCCTTTTAGGGGTTAGGGTCAACAAATAAAAGGCTTCCATCTCCATAGCTCAAAAAGCGGAAATTATTCTCCAAAGCATAGTTGTATATCTTTTTCCATGCACCACCCACTGCAGCAGACACCAGTAACAATAGGGTGGATTGTGGCTGGTGAAAATTGGTAATGATGGCTTTGGCAACTTTGTATTGATATCCCGGGGCAATCAATATTTGCGTATGGGTGAACAACCGTTGCAGCCCGTTTTTATTCATCCATCCACATAAACTGTTCAGCGCTTCTTCTACTGAACAGGAAGTTTTTGATAAAGGTTCTTCATACACATCCCACTGCCGGATGGGCAAGGCATCCAATGTAATGGAAGGATTTAAAATAGTTTCCACCCCCATCCAGTACAGGCTTTCAAGGGTACGCAGTGAAGTGGTGCCAACAGCAATGATGTTTCCGGCTTTATTGATCAATTGTTGTATTGTATCATCGTCCACATCAATCCATTCGCTGTGCATTTCATGACCCTGCAATACATCGGCTTTTACCGGTTTAAAAGTACCTGCACCTACATGTAAGGTTACATACGCAGTACTGATATTTTTTTTATCAAAAGAAGCAAATACCTGCTCTGTAAAATGAAGGCCTGCTGTAGGAGCTGCCACACTGCCCTCTTGTTTAGCATATATGGTTTGATAGCGCTCTTTGTCTTCTTCGTCTGCCTTTCTTTTTATGTATGGAGGCAGGGGCATGTCGCCAAACAAACCAAGTACCTCGGCAAAACTATATTCCGCAGGCTGCCACGACAATTCTACTACATAAGCATCCGGAAGTTTTTCCAATAACCTTGCATTCATTTCTACTTGCCTGTTGCCAGCCTGCCTGCCGCCAGGCATGGTTGCCGATTGCTTATTTAATTCACCTCCCTTCCATTTACTGGCCCCGCCAATCATGCACTTCCATCGTACGCTTCCTTTTTTATTCATGATCACATCATACCCTGTTAGTTCTGCATAGGGCTCTAAACAAAATATCTCTATGAAACCGCCCGTGGGTTTTTGAAATAATATCCTTGCCTGTATCACTTTAGTATTATTAAAAACCAACAGGCTGCCTGCAGGAATATGGTCTGCTATGTTTCGGTAAACATCCCCTGTAATATTTCCGTCTTTATAAATAAGCAGCCTCGAAGCATCCCTTGCTGCCAGGGGAAAAGCAGCAATTTTTTCTTCGGGTAAAGGGTAAGTAAAGTCAGCGATGCAGATATCTTTCGGGTGCATGATTCTTTTATTGGTTCAAAAAGCTGCTTACAGAAGCCATCCATTTTTCATTTTCCTTTTCGCACAACGACTGGTGACCTGAATTTTCATACACTACTAACTGTTTTTTGCCGGCAATGTTTTTGTAAACAGCATCGGTTTCTTCCTGCAGCACACGGGGATCGTTCCTGCCCCATTGCAGTAAAGTGGGCATGGTTATCTTTTTTACAAACTCTGCTGGTTTCATGCCAAAGGCCCAAAAGCCATTTTCTACACTGCCCCAAAATAGTACCAGTGTTGACAGTGGTTCTGCCGGCATGCCCATCAATTTTAAACGCCCGTGTGCAGCCTGCCGTATAGTGGCAAAAGGCATTTCTAAAATAACTTTGGATGGCTGTAATCCGTAATCACTGATGGCTTTTGAAACAGCGGCAGCGCCCATGCTGATACCCCATAACACGATATTATGCTCTCCTTTTGACTTTATGTAATCATAGGCCAGTTTGATATCTTCACTTTCATCGTAACCTATAGTACAGGTGTTGCCTCCACTGCCGCCATGAGCCCGCAGGTCAACTAACAGGGTATGGTATCCCATTTGCCTGAAACCGGCAGCTTCACTGGCTACAGATGATTTTTTACTTAAATGCCCGTGAAAAAGAATGACGGTTCCTTTTGAAGCAGCAGGGGTTTTAATGTACCAGGTCTCCAGTTTAATGCTGTCTTTGGTAGTGAGTAGTATTGTTTCAATTACAGAATCAGGTGCAGGGTTTTGCAGCTTTACAGCTTTGGCGCCAAACAATATTTCTTTTGTAACATCCCAGCCATTCTTTTCATCCTTGCTTTTAATTTCTACCTCATCCCTGTTATAGATATGGGTGAATTTGTAGGCATGAAAGGCGGTGACGATATTGACCAGTACAAAAAGTATGATCGCAGTTTTAAAAAGAAACCGGGCCAATTTTTTCATAAGCAGTGTTTGAAATGCTATTGTTTGGGAGCAAATCTAAACAGCTTCTTCAAATATGCCTTTATTTTTTCTGCTGTGGTCACCACTTCTTCATTACTGTAAAAAAGACCGTACTGCATCACAAAAATGATGGTCATGCCATACACCATCAAAAAACTGTAGATACCAATGTGCATCAGCAGGCAAAGTCCCAGAACAATTGGTCTTGTTCTTTTATAGAACACAAGAAAAGGGAAAAGAAGTTCCAGTATTACAGTGCCATACCCGATGATGAATGACAGGCTCATCGGCATTGCCACATGCTTTCCGCCGGCTGCAAAAAGTGAATACCGGTCGTCGTTGATAAAATAATAAATGGCTGTACCATCCTGCCAGTAAGACTGCGATATTTTGGATGCACCCGCTACAAAGTAAGAGAGGCAAAGATTTGCAATGATGGAACAGGTGGCGAGGTTGCTCAAAAGATTGTACACTTTTTCTTTACCCGGCGAAAAGGGCTTTCGCCTGAATAAAACCAAATGCGAAAAGGTATTGGCAAAAGACAGGTAAAGCAACAGCAACATCGACATTTCATCGCCACTGTTGGCAAACTTGGGATTGAGATGATACAATACCGTCATGGAAAGATACAGCAGCAGGGAAACAATATTTCTTCCAATGCCAAAGATGTTTAGCACCAGTAAAAGTAAACAGGTACCTACCACCAACATGTAGTGATCCCTGAGGAAAAAAACATCCAGCCCCACAGCCGCTAATGTTTGCGAAGGATTTATTTTTAAAGAGCTCTGGTTATCGTAAAGAAAATCAAATACTGGCCAGCGGAAAAGCAATTCCTTGATAAACCATACACTTACCAGCACACGAAGCACGGCCAGGTAATAAGCCTTTTCGGTTTTTTGCTGCAAGCGCCAGAGTGTTTGCTGTAAGTTAAACAATAGTTACAGTGGTTTATAGTTAGAGATAAAAAGTATTTCCTCATTTGCACCCGGTGTTACAGGGAGCGCAGGTTTGGAAGGTGGAATATAAATATGCTTAATGATAAGCTGGTATTCTTTGCCGGCCGCACTTCTTTTCATTTGCTGCATGGCTGTTCGGGCATAACCTAAAATATTATTGATATCCTGCTGGTGTGCCGTGTCAGCTTTTACCGCTTCTATCGCCTGCTCCTTGTAAAAAGCAGCCGTCTTTCCCGGTAAGGTATCTTTTATTTTCTTTTCATGAGAGTGCACCCTTACCTCCACGTCGTTCATTAAAAGGTACAAGATTTTTTCGGTGGCATCCTCTTCATTGTTAAAAGGGGCATAGGCTCTTTTTTCAGTCAGCAGGTACTGAACCAGGTCGGTAGTGTCAGATTGAGAAGGGTTGGCAATATCCCGGGTAATAAAAAGCATCTGCCGGTTGTACACTTTCGCAAAGGCAAACATCCGCCAGTTTTGACGGGCAAAACTCCGAAAGATAAATGTTTGGCCAGGGATGGCCGATGAAACCTGGTTGCCAAATATCACCAGGCCCAATGTGATAATCCAGTAATATCCAAAAGCAAGCACAATACACCAGGTTAGCCATTTATATGCAAGCCGGTTTGACGAAGCTTCAGTTGGTTTCATTGCGGTCAAAGGTAAACATTACAAAAAATGATTTCCCATTTATGATAAAAATCATTCCCGGAACTTCTAAAGCTCTTTAATGATACCTCCCTATATTTACCATCCAATTTTCAATCAAATAAAGTATATGAGAAAAAATGTTGTATTACTGGCGGCGTTGCTGCTGCATATTGCAGTAACTGCACAAATTACCAAACCAACACCACAGGCCGCAGGCAAATACGAGTGGAAAACAGCCACCAGTGGCGGCTACACGTATAAGTATGTTACCAACGATCCTATCAAAGCAAGGTTCTATACTTTGAAAAACGGATTGACGGTGATACTTAGTCCTTCAAAAAAAGACCCCAGGATACAGTGTTATGTTGCCACCAAGGCTGGCAGTAAAACAGACCCTGCTGATCATACAGGTCTCGCCCATTATTTAGAACACATGCTGTTTAAAGGCACCGAAAAATATGGTTCTTTAAACTGGGCAAAGGAAAAACCAGAACTGGAAAAGATCGATGCGTTGTATGAGCAATATAATAAAACCACCGATGAAGAACTACGTAAAGCGATCTATCACCAGATAGATTCCGTTAGCGGAGTGGCTGCCACTTTTGCGATAGCGAATGAGTATGATAAAATGATGAGCAACATGGGCGCACAGGGAACCAATGCCTTTACTTCATTTGAACAAACTGTGTATACCGATGATGTACCCGCCAATGCTATCGACAAATACCTGGCAGTACAGTCTGAGCGGTTCCGCACTCCCGTATTCAGGATATTCCATACCGAACTGGAAGCAGTATACGAAGAAAAAAACAGGTCGCTGGACAATGATGGCCGCAAGGTTTTTGAAACATTGTTCACGGAATTGTTTAAGAACAACAACTATGGCAAGCAAACCACCATCGGCACCATTGAGCATTTAAAAAACCCATCGCTGCAGGCTATCAGGAATTATTTTAATACCTACTATGTACCCAACAATATGGGCGTGATACTAAGTGGGGATTTTGATGCAGACGTGATGATAAAAAAGATTGATGCAGCTTTTGCTTACATGAAAAACACACCTTTGCCTGCTTATACTTTTGAACCGGAGCAGCCTATTACAGCGCCCATTTTAAAAGAAGTAACGGGGCCTGATGCCGAAAGTGTTACCATCGGCTTCCGTTTGCCCGGCAACAAGGATAAGGACATTCTGCTGGCTGAATTAATAGGGCAGGTTTTAACCAATGGTAAGGCGGGTCTGATGGACCTGAACCTGGTAAAAAAACAAAAGCTGCTGAGAGCTTCTGCATTTACTTATACATTGATTGATTATGGCATCTTATATATGCAGGGTGCTGCCACTACCGGTCAAAGCCTGGATGATGTAAAAGCGCTGATGCTGGGAGAGATCGAAAATTTGAAAAAAGGGAATTTTGATGATAACCTTATTTCTTCTATCGTAAATAATATGAAGAAAACCATCATTCTTGCTTCTGAATCCTATGGCAGCAGGGCGGAAACATTGATGGATGCTTTTACCAGTGAACTGGACTGGAGAGGGCAGGTGGCTTATACGGAGAGATTAAGCAAATTAACTAAAAAGGACATCGTTGATTTTGCCAACAAATACTTTAGCGACAACTATGTAGCTGTTTTAAAACGAAAAGGAGAAGACAAAAACGTGTTGAAGGTAGACAAGCCAACGATCACACCTGTTGAAACTAACAGGGACGCACAAAGTGATTTTGTAAAGTCAGTCAATGCCATGCCAGTTACACCTGTAAAGCCTGTGTTTTTAGATTATAATAAAGATGTGCAGAAAGGCAAAATAGGTGCAGCCGAGGTATTATATGTTCCCAATAAAGACAATACCATTTTCCGCCTGCGGTACCGGTATGATATGGGCACCTGGAACAATAAAAAATTGGGAATGGCTGCACAGTACCTCCAGTTTTTAGGCACAGACAAAATGAGTGCTGAAGATATTACCAAGGAATTCTATAAGATCGCTTGTAGTTTTAATGTAAGTGCCGGTACCGAGTTTACAACAGTTACCATCGAAGGCCTGCAGGAAAACTTTACCCAAGCTGTTACCTTATTTGAAACGTTGTTGAAAAACTGTAAAGCAGATGAAGAAGCATTAAAAGCATTAAAAGCCAGAACAAATAAAGCAAGAGGCGATGCCAAGCTGAACAAAGCCGCTATTATGAATGGCCTGGTGGCGTATGCAAGGTATGGTCAGAACAATCCAGCCAATTACACACTCAGCAATGAGGAACTAAATGCGCTCTCTGCAGATGAGCTGGTGAATATGCTGCATTCACTCAATAATTATTCTCATAAGGTATTGTATTACGGGCCGCAGTTATTACCAGTTTTTACTGCAGGGTTAAGCAAACTGCACAAAGTTCCTGCAGCATTCACACCTGCAGATAAAAAAGCAGATTTTTCATTTACCAGCAACAACAGCAACAAAGTATTATTTGCCGACTACAATATGGTACAAAGCGAAATACGCTGGGTAAGAAATGCGGGTCCTTACAGTGCAGATGCGGAAACAACGGTGGATATTTTCAACAATTATTTTGGTGGCGGTATGAGTGCATTGGTTTTTCAAACCATTCGGGAAAGCAAGGCACTGGCTTATTCAACTTTTGCGTTTTATGGTAAGCCGGACAAAAAAGAAGATCCTTTCTACACGCTGGCTTATGTTGGATGCCAGGCAGATAAATTCAATGAATCCATTGCAGCAATGAATGAATTACTGAACGAACTTCCCAATGTTGCAGAGAATATCAACACTGCAAAAACCGGCATTAAAAAAGATATCGAAACAGAACGCATCACACAGGACGGCATTATTATGAATTACCTGGCTGCACAGCGTAAAGGGTTAACCCAGGACATACGCAAAGTAAAATACACCGCTTTAGATAAGATAGGTTATGAGGAACTGAAAAAATTTCATGCAGAGAATCTTTCTAACAAGTCTTATACATATTGTATCGTGGCATCAGAGAAAAAGATAAACGCTGATATGCTGCAGAAATATGGAGAAGTAAAGAAACTTTCGCTGGAAGAAATATTTGGGTATTGATTCTTTTTTATTCTTTATAAGCAGCCCCGCCATCAAACGGGGCTGTTTTGCTTTGGTAAAGTTCACATCTTTATGCGATAGCTGTTTGCCGGAATGCTGCAGAACTTTGTTTTGGTAAAAGTACAGGCATGAAAAACAAAATTACAATCGGGGCAATCGCCTTTTTATCAGTATTTGCCTCTTGCAAAAAAGAAGAATCTGCAAAGGGGCCGTTGATACCCGGCTTAGAAACCACCAGTATCGATCTGCGCCAACAGGAGATACATTATGGAGCAGCGCCGGTATTGCTGGATTTTGATAATGACGGCACAAGAGATTTTATTTTTAATGTTACGCTCGTTGGTGACCCGTTACTGGGAGTTGACAAAAGAAAGTTTATGGCGGGGTCGGGTATACACTCCCTCTTTGCTGTGAATGATCAGCAGCAGGTTCCCTGTATGAACAAAGGCGAAAATATTTCATTGGAAAATTTTAACGGGTACGACTGGAACCTGGTATCAGCTGTAATGCTGGTGGAAAGATGGGAAAATGCAACCGGGCAAATTACCTGGCATGGCAACTGGAAAGGGGCGGTAAAAAAGTACCTGCCGTTTCAAATTGTTATTGATAGTATGCGGCATACCGGCTGGGTTGAACTGAGCATTGATATTGCCAGTCAAAAAGTGGTGCTGCACAGAGCAGCTTACACAAAAGAGCCGGAAAAGGAAATAAAAGCAGGGGAATAATATTCTTCATCAAGTTTATACCGCGGCGGTCATCGACCGCCGCGTATTTATTTTACAATAACTTTTTTCGTTACAGTGGAAGATGTATTGTTCAGCTCCAGCAAATAGCTCCCTGCCGCTAATTTTACCGTAGGGTTTACTATCACCTTCGTATTGTTGTTAGTTACCGTTGTTTCATACACCAGCTGCCCGGCCTCATTCATCAACCTCGCCCTGTATTTGCCCGTTTCACAATTGGCAAACTGAATATTAATGATATTGTTTTCAATAGGGTTTGGATACACGGATATCACAGGATGTGTAGTGCTGTTATTGTTTACTTTCACCACAATGCTATAGTGTATGCTGCCATTTTCATCCGTGTATTTAATGCGATAGTAGTTGTATCCAGGTAATGGTTGCTTGTCTGTAAGGTTGTATTGGTATTGCGCAGCACCAGCACCAGCCGCGGCTTGCCCGCCAATGGCTGAAAAGTTAACTCCATCAGCAGCTCTTTCCACTTCATAGTTGCGGATATTGATTTCATTTGCTACCATCCAGCTAACTGCCACTTCTTTATTTTGTATAACTGCATTTACAGAGAGGATTGTTACGGGAAGTACAGAGGCACGTTTGAATACGATCCTGAAACGGTTTGCTGCCGATGAAGCGGTGTTACCATCTACTGAAAATTCATTAACCGATTTATTGTAAAGATCCAAAGGAACGCTTGTTTGCAGGTAACTGTCTTCCAGCCATGCTGTTAATCCTGGGTCATTGATTGCTGCCGGTTCTATTTCAAAAGCATAATTGCGCTGTGTGATGCGCTGCAGTTTTAAAAACAGGGTATCGTTTTCCGTTAGTGGCTCACTTCTTTCCGCTGCCAGCGCAATACCATTTCTTACCAGCGACATGGTTTCGTGGATATTTCCGAATTTTAGTGCATCGTTGCTGTTGACGCTTTTGCCCAGGCCATCCGCAGCTTCAAACAAAACCCCGTCTGCCATGATAGTGCTGCCATCGTTTTGATTAAGTTGTAAAACTATCCGAAGGCTTTGCGTGGCACCAGGGTCTGATACCGGCCTGAACATCGAATTGTTATTACCATCCGATTTACAAGGCTCAGGAAAACTGATACCTGCTGTTCCATTGGATGCGGTTTCCACAAAAAAAGCCTGGCCCGATTGCAGGTGATTTGTTTGTGATGAAGCATTGATTGACTTGGTGAATGCACCATTGTTATCAAGATCATCCAGCATCACATACCCGCCCTGCATATTCAGGTACGGGTCCCACACATAAAAACGCTTTACAAGGTTATTTCTCACAACATTATTAAAATCAACCGGTGAGGCAAATGGGTTGCCGATAAGCGTATATCCTCCGCCGGTACTACTGGTAATAAAATGTTGTGTACCCGTTTGCAACTGGCCATTGCTGATAAGCGTGGTATTGTTGGCGTTTGGAATGATGAAGTTATCCGTATGCCGGTCGCCCCTTACAAAAAGGAAATACCCTGTATTGTCGGCCTGCCCGCTATTTCCCTGGGAGAGCGGCACATGCGTATTGAGCACGGACTCTAAGTTCTGTGTGTTTACATTCCAGCTTTTCATGGAGGCGTTGTTTTGCGGGCTTATATCAAGCCCATTGCCGCCGGCTCCTGTTGGCGATGGTCCTGTTACGGACGTATTCTTGCCCTGCTCATAGAGGCCCTTGTTTTGCCAGGTGTTAAAAACGGAAGCTGTTGCAGTAAGCGGTGCCGTTACCAGCCGCCATGCTCTGCGCATGGGAAAATACCGCTCTACAATTGATTTGCCAATAATATTGGCACCTGCTGGTATCACATCCACCCTTGCAGTTAGGTCTTTGTCTGAACGGAGGGTAAGATTACTGTCGGGGTAAAGAATGCCATTGTATACGCCAAGAACATTTTGTATTGCTAGTTTAGATTTTATTGCTGTTCCGTACCCGCCTTTATTAATTGACAGGTTATAAACAGACGTAGCCTTGCTTCCTGCCAGGTAAGAAAAAGTAGTATCCTTATCACCTGAAAACTGTACTGTTCCTGCACTGTCAACCAATGTGCCATTATTAATCAATGCAGCATTTCTTACCACCAGTGATACATTACCTCTCATGATCAGTTTGCTGTTGCCGCTAATGGTAAGCGATTGAGCATGTAAGCATATTGATGCAAAAGCAAAAAATAATATTTGTACAACTTGTTTCACCGGGAAATTATTTGCTGATGATTTATTTAGATTTGGCTTCC
This sequence comes from Bacteroidota bacterium, assembly GCA_029561305.1. GTDB lineage: Bacteria > Bacteroidota > Bacteroidia > Chitinophagales > Chitinophagaceae > Ferruginibacter. The sequence goes on from JAKQJG010000329.1 coordinate 10,131, forward strand.
AATGCTTCAATACGCTTCACTAATTTTTCAATCAGTTCCTGGTTGATTTCTTTTTCTTCCACTTGCTTTTTCAATTCTTCAATCTGCTGCTGCTGTTCTTTAAAAGCATTTACATAAGCCACCAGTATCGGGTGAATATTCAAACTGAGATAGCCGTCTTTTTCTTCTGTAACAGCTTCGGGAAAAACTTTTTGCACTTCCTGCGCTGAGAAGCCATAGGCCTGTGCATCGGTAGCCAGGTTTCTTGCATTGCCTTTTGCATAGTGATACATGATGGTATTCAGCTTCATGATATCCTTAAGACCTTTGGTATAATTTCCATCAATTGTTTTTAGCCGCATATCAGAGGTGATCGTCCAGGTACTGGTAGTTAATTTTGCTGCCTGGTCTGTAGATAAATGAAGCTGGTAGGTGGGATTAGTAACTCCAATCCCCATCCGCAGGTTTGTAAGGTCAACTGTTACGGCATTAACACCGCTTGCCACAAAGTGAAATTTATCACTGGCATCCTGGTATTGTAAACCCCAGTTTGGAAAACCTGGGCTATGTGCAAACAGCATCCGGTTGGCATTATTGTTTCCAGACTTAAACATATAGTTCATTATAGGCACACTGTTGTCAAACTGCACCGTACCACTGTTACCTACTGCAAATTTATTGGCCACAGAAAGTGCTGAATCGGGTGTTGTGGTACCAATACCGACCTTACTGTCTGCAGTGGCGCCATTTACTCCATTGATGCTTCCTAAT
>JAKQJG010000349.1 GCA_029561305.1 Bacteroidota bacterium
GCGGTGGTATTACCGATTTTGATCTTTGTTTTACAGGGGCAAACAAGGGATTAAAATCCTCGAGATTCAAAAAGGAAGACCGGACCATACACTTTATCACCGCTTCCTGGGAAATATCATTGTTCACAAATTTTCTCCTGATATTCCTGCCTTCCACCGATGCTTCCAGTTTGTTATTTAAGTAGCTGCAGGTAAACTTTCGCATACTGATACTGTCTTTAAAAAAACCAACATCGCCGTTACAGTTGGTGAACACAAAACTTCTCGGCACATATTCTATCATCCCGTCTTTTATATTCAGTTGCCCTTCCAGGTCCTCCAGCATGATGTTATCCTTTGTCAATGGACCATCGTAAAAAAGATTCAGATCCGCTGTCCCTCCTTTAAAAAGAATGTCTTTTAGAGCAAACTTATTATCCAGTGCTTCCAGTTTACAATCGGAGTGCAGGGAAAAATGCAGCCGTGGCTCTAATAAATTAGTGATCGTAATATTTTTGCCACCCAGGTAAACGCCATCCCAATCACCTTCAAAATGATAGAATGTGATTTTTGAATTGGGATCCGTATGCAGCGAATCTTTATGCACACTATTCATAAAGTTGCCCGAGAAGCTGCAGTTGTCAAATGTTACCACCGGAGTGATCAATGTATTATTTTTTGTTTGCCAGTTGATGTTTACAGCAGGTTCGCTGGGTAAAAGTGATCCACTTATCGAGCCCTGTATATCCAAGGGGCCTTTCATTTGTACCAAACCCGTTTTTTCCCTGATGGCTGCTGTGATAATTTTATTGGCATTTTCATAAGCCAGGTCTTTTACATCAAATGAAATAGAAAATAAAGGGTTGGTTTTATCAAAAACAAATTTCCCTGTCATTATAAACGGGTGGTCATTTATTTTTACTGTTGTTTTTTCAAATGACAGCGTTTTTGTTGTCTTATCCAGCTGAAGATCCCAGTTGGCTTCCAGCGTTTGCCCCTCTACGTAAGCACCTTTAGAAAGATTAAACCCCAGCCCTTTTTTCATGGTGATCGTTTCCTTCATTTTAATATTCATCCCTTTACCGTCATCTTCCACCGAAGCCTGCAGTTTGTTTACCAGCATGGATATTTCCTTGTTTGCCGGCCTGTCTTCTATCATTACTAAAAAGTTCCTGATTGCTATTTTATCGATTTCAATTGTGCCATTGCCATTTTGATTTTGAACAGGTACATTTTTCTTTTTTAACTGCAACAGGTATTTGTTGCTGTATCCATTGGAGTCGGTAAACAAATGAAATTCGCCATCCTCGATAATCAGGTTTTTGACAGACTTATTAGAACTGATCAGCCGGAAAAGACTGAAAGTGGTAGAAATTTTTTTCGCTGACAGCAGCGGCTTATTGTACAAAGAATCTGAAAGCGAAAAACCAGTGATGCTAAAGGCAATGTTGGGAAAGCGATGCCATACACTTATATCCAGGTCGCTGATGGAAGCCTTGCCATGCAATTTTTCCTCCATCTGTTGGCTTACAAACTGCATGATCTCTTTCTTCTTTGAATTGATATAGATACCGGCGGCGAATAATACCAACAGGTAAATACCTGCAATCCATGCGAACAGCTTTAGGGCTACCCTGCCAACTTTTTTTAAATGTGTCATAAGAGCCGATTAAAAGAAACCAAATCCTGTTTGAAATTAATTTAAAATAACGGTATCCGGACGAGCAGTTATAATTTTGTACAAAAGCATTTTATGTATAATATGGCAAACGGGTTTTTAGCTTCGGCCATTAAGCGCCTTTCATACTACAAAGAACTGGGTGATCAAACGCTGGCATTGTTAGCAACAAAAGATTGCCATTTTGCTCCTAATGGAGAAAGCAACAGTATTGCAGTTATCATTCAGCATGTAAGCGGCAATATGATCAGCCGGTGGACAGATTTTTTAACCACGGATGGTGAAAAAGAATGGCGGAACAGGGATGAAGAGTTTGAAATAAAGGAATATTCTAAAGAACAGTTGATCGGATTATGGGAAAAAGGCTGGAACTGTTGTCTTACTGCAATAAAAAATTTAAAGGAAGAAGATTTGCTCAAAACAATTTACATCCGTGGCGAAGGGCTAATTGTAATGGATGCCATTAACCGGCAGCTGGCTCATTATCC
>JAKQJG010000122.1 GCA_029561305.1 Bacteroidota bacterium
TCTGTACAGTCTTATATTCACAACAGGCAGTATACTGAAGCAGATTTGTTTTATCAAAATGAATCCTGGAACAGCTGGCAGCACCATACCCGTTTTTCTCACCCGGATAAGGCTGTTTGCCTGCAACGCATCAACCAGAGCCAGCAGTCGGCACATCAATTTTTGAAAACAGCAAACTGGTTACTCGTTACCGTTGGTTCCGCATTTGTGTATGAGTTAGCTGGTTTGTCTTCGGGAGACGGGGGCGTTGTAGCTAATTGCCATAAAGTGCCCACTGACAAGTTTAAAAAGCGCCTGTTAAGTATTGATGAAATAAAAATGAATTTACAGGAAATGCTGGCCAGCCTGTTTGATTTTAACCCAGGCGTAAACGCTATATTCACTATCAGTCCGGTGCGTCATTTAAGGGATGGTTTTGTAGAGAACAACAGGAGCAAGGCTGCTTTGATACAGGCCATTCATCAATTGACAGATGCGGATGAACGGCTGTTTTATTTTCCTGCATACGAACTGGTGATCGACGACCTGAGAGATTACCGTTTTTATGCTGAAGATATGGTACATCCCAATTATGCAGCTACCAATTATGTGTGGGAAAAATTCACAGCCACTTGTATTGACGAAACATCCCAGGCACTGATGAAAGAAATAAATGTGGTCAATGCAGCCAGAAGCCACAAACCATTTAACCCAACTTCGGAGCAGCATAAGAAATTTTTGCAGGATAATTTGAAGAGATTGATACAGCTGGAAGATCAATACAGTTATATTGATTTTGGAGAGGAGAAACAGTATTTTAGTGCCACAAAATAATGCGTTTGTTGAAAAAATGCTGCCGGTATAGTAGTTGCTGTTTTTATTTGATTGCACCGACTTCACCCACTAAAAACACACTGCCGCACACTAAAATGAGGTCTTTAGGTGAAGCGTTTTGTTTGGCATTTTCAACTGCATCATTTACATCTTTAAATACATTTCCTTCCAGTTTAAATGTGTTGGCTTTTTCCTGGAGTTCTGCCGCAGGCAAAGCCCTTGGTATCTGTGCATTGGTAAAATAGTAAACGGCTTCTTTGGGAAGAAGCGCCAATACTTTGTCGATGTCTTTATCTTTTACCATACCGGTTACAATATGCAGTTTTTCAAACCGGTTCCTGATAACGGATAGCTGCCACAGCAAGTGTTTGATGCCATCTTCATTGTGTGCCACATCCAGCACTACGGCAGGGTTTTCTCCAATTACATCCCAGCGTCCATGCAGGCCTGTTAGTTTCTTTACGTTAGCCAGCGCATACTTTTCTGCTTCTTCAGTAATATTATAGCCCAGTTGCAGCAGTACACCCTCAGCACAAAGAACGGTTCGCAGGTTTTTTATTTGGTACAGACCATTCAGGTCAAGCGTAAAAGTCTCCGTGTGGTTGTTACCAATACTGGTGATATCACAAGCCAATTGGTAGAGTGAGCTGTTAATATTAGAAACGGTATATCCATCCTGCGGAAAAAAAACAGGCGATTGGGCTTCTTTTGCTTTTTTGATAAACACGGGTTTTGTTTCATCCATATATTCTCCTATAACTACTGGCACACCCGGTTTGATAATACCTGCTTTTTCAAAAGCGATCTTCCCGAGGGTATCACCAAGAATATTTATGTGGTCGTAACCAATATTGGTGATGACAGAGAGTATGGGTGTGATGATATTGGTGCTGTCTAATCTTCCTCCTAAGCCTGTTTCGATTACCGCGATATCCACTTTTTCCTGGGCGAAATAATCAAAAGCCATCGCCACTGTTAATTCAAAAAAAGAAGGTTCAATACGGTCGCTCAGCTGTTTTGTTCTTGCTACAAAATCAATGATAAAATCCTCGCTCACCATCTCACCGTTGATCCTGATCCGCTCTCTGAAATCTTTTAAATGCGGTGAAGTGTACAGGCCGGTTTTATAGCCTGCCTGTTGCAGCATGGCAGCCAGCATGTGGCTCGTACTGCCTTTGCCGTTAGTGCCGGCAATATGAATGCTTTTGAATTTATTTTCGGGGTTGCCGATCGCATTGCATAATTCAATGGTATTATGCAGGTCGGTTTTGTAAGCAGCACTGCCAATGCGGCTGAACATGGGCAGTTGTGCATAGAGGTAGTCAATCGTTTGCTGGTAGGTCATGAAAAAAAAATTACCAAAGAATCTTTATGTTATAATTTTCAAGACTTTTATCAATAGTGATTAAAGTAAAATCCCAATTAATACACTGAGAAACGATAATTCTATCAAAAGGATCTTTGTGATGAAATGGTAGTGTTGAAACAATTATTGTATCGGTTAATTGTACAGGCAGGATTTTAAAGCTGTTTAGTTCAATTATTTTGTGGATATCTAAAAAGGGGCTTTTGAGTTGTAGTTTATTTAAACTGGCTTTTATGGCTATTTCCCAAAGCGAAGCCACACTTATATAATTTATCGTGCTCTGGGCTTCTATTGCATTCCTGGCTTTACCGGATAATTCAGGCGAATCCTCGATGAACCAAATAAAAGTGTGTGTGTCTAACAGCAAATTCATTATTCCATATACTCTTTAAAGTCTTCTAATGGATCATCAAAGCCGGGCATTATTGTAAACATACCTTTTCCAGTTCCGGCTTTTGCAGTATTTACATGTGGCTTTTCAATATTTATCTTAATTAACATTGAATCAATAATAGTCTCCACCTCTTTCATTTTATCAGGCGGCAGCAAGGAAATTTTTTGATATAATAGGCTGTTGTCCATCCGGTAATCAAATTTAAGAAATTTAATTCTGTACTTTAAAATTAAAAAGTATAGTTGTAGTGCCACCATCAGCAGTACTGGGAAACTTAAGTTTAGCTGCTTCCCTTTTGGCAATGGATAAAATAGAATTGCTTGAAGTAGTAGTTGGTTTTGAAACTGAACTACTTATAAAATTCCCGGCACTGTTATATTTTATGTCAAGAGTTACTTTGGCATTTTGATTAAAATCATCTTCCAGCTTCAGGCTGCCAAAGTTTAACGGTCTGGCTCCCTTTACAACACTTACACCGCTTTTCCCTCCCGGGTTATTTCCATAACTATCTGGCTTTCCATCGGGAACACCATCATCGCCTTTGCCGTTGGGATTATTGCCCTGGTTGGTATATCCATTATCCTGGTCTGCCCCATTGCCTTTTCCATTACCCGGACCATTATAAGCGTATTTGGGCTTTTGTGGTTTTGGGGGTGCAGGAGTAGCGACCGTAGAGGGATTATTTGATTTAACGGGCTTGGTCACATTTTCTTTGGGGGCATCCAGTTTTTTACTGTTATTTTTTTCAACTTTTGTTACGGGTGCTGCATCATCATTGGCATTATCATCTGTGTCAATCTCTTTTGCTGCATCATCACTGGCGGCAGCAGTAGTATTTTGTGGCTGCGGCATTGGATCCTGCGAAGGGGCTCTTTCACCTTTGATCAAGGGTTGTTCATCCCCCATGCCTTCAAACTCATTGCCGAGGTTTACTTCAATCAGGTCCTGTATGGGTGGGGGAGGCGGAATCTGGTTGATGGGCCATTTGATCCAAAAAAACAATAGCAATAAGGCGCCACATATCGACAAAGTGTAAATAAGTGCCTTCCTGTTTTTTTCTGCTTCAAAATTTATGTGCATAGAAATATCGTAGTACATCGTAAAGGTATTTGATAAAACTGAAAGGATGTAATACTATGCCAAAATACATATGGCCTGTTAAAGCTTTAACAAATGTTTGAAACAGTTATTGATCTGCAGCCTTGATCTCCCATCGCTTAACCGGCTGCTCAAAGTTGATGGAGCCGGGAACAGTGGTGTACTCTTTAATAAAGTGAAAGCCTGCTTTTGCCAAAGTTTTATTGGGTGCGTCGTTGAGTGCAAAAGGTTCACTGTATACTTTTAGCAATTGCAGATTTTTAAAAAAGAAAGGCAAGGATCGTTTTATAAAGGCAACACCCAATCCCATTCTTCTTTCTTCTGCATACCAGATATGCAGGTGCATACTGGCTTCTTCACCAAATATTATTTTATTCACGTTACTGTGACCGATTGGTTTGCCATCGAGTTCCCAAATAGTACAGTAAGATTGTTTTTCCTGGTAGGGCAATTCAATTTGTGAAGCCAGCATTCGCTGCCAGTCTGTAACAGAAGGCATCCTGGCAAGATCAACGCCCAATGAAGTTAGATAATCATCGCTGGCACTTAGCCAGTATTGAATGATGAGTTCAATATCACTTTCTTTAATTTCCCTTACTGTTAACTGTTGCATGTTTTTTAATGGGTGGTTACACCGGTCGGCACCGTAGGTCAGACCGGCTTAATGTTTTACAAAAATACCGAAGGTCTAACCAGCTTAGTGTTTTACAAAAATATCATAGCCAAAGCGGATAATTGTACCAGCAATTACCAATAGAAAAAATACTCTGATAAATGAATTGCCCCTTGCTATCGCCAGCCTGGAACCAATAAATGAACCTCCTACATTACATACTGCCATGGGTATTGCATACTGGTATAAAATATGCCCGCTTCCACCAAAATAGATGATGGAGCCAAGATTGGTTGCCAGGTTCACGAATTTTGCATGGGCGCTGGCTTTTAGAAAATCAAAACCCAATGCGCCTATAAAAAACAACACCAAAAAACTTCCGGCACCAGGTCCAATAAAGCCATCATAAAACCCAAGGGCCAGTGCAAAAAAAGCCCCGTACAGCAATTCATGTTTTGGATGTATGTGTTTTGATTCCGCCGTGCCGAAATTCTTTTTTGTAAAAGTATAGACAGCTAATACAATCAGCACACAAAAGATGATGGGTTTCATGTAATGATTACTGATGATGGTAACCGTATAGGAACCCGTCATGGCTGCCATCAAAGCAATGCTGCACATGATCAATACCAGTTTCCATTGCAATTTTACTTTTGTTGCATATTGCCAGGATGCTATAAAGGTGCCTGTAAAGGAAGGGATCTTTGTAGTGCCTAGTAAAGTGGCAACAGGGTAGTGGGGCAGCGTCACCAATACTGCTGGTGTTTGTACAAGGCCGCCACCTCCCACAATGGCATCAATAAAGCCAGCAGCAAATGCAGCGATGCAAAGGAGGATGATCTCACTGCTCATTACTTGTTATAGTTTCTTTCGCCAAATAATAAACTTCCAATGCGTACCATATTGCTGCCTTCTTCAAGGGCTGTTTTGTAATCGCCGCTCATGCCCATGGAAAGGGTGAATGGTGAATGGTGAATGGTCAATGGGGTCTCTGCGGTTTCTGGTGTCTTTTGTTTTGGTGAAAAATAGTCGTTAAAAATTGACCTTAGCTTTTTGAATTCACTTCTTACGAGGTTCATATCATCGCTAAAACTTGCCATTCCCATGAGACCACAAATTTTTACATTTTCAAATTGCGCCATTTTCAAATTGTGTAACTCAGCCTCATTAAAACCAAACTTTGTTTCTTCTGTTGCAATGTGAATTTGTAATAAACAATCAATAACACGGTTGTTTTTAGCAGCCTGTTTGTGGATCTCTTTTAATAAATTTTCGCTGTCCACTCCATGTATAAGATGAACGAACGGCGCAATATATTTTACTTTATTGCTTTGCAGGTGCCCGATAAAATGCCAGCGGATGTCTTTTGGTAATATCGCTTCTTTGTCAACTAATTCCTGTACATAATTTTCACCAAAATCCCGGTGGCCAAGTTGGTATAACTCCAAAATATCCTCCACAGGTTTGGTTTTGCTTACGGCAACCAATGTAGCCTTGCCTTCCAGTTCTGCAATGATCTCTTTGTATTTCTCTTTATTGACTGCCATGTAGTAAATCTTAAATGCTAAGGTAAGTAAAGAAGCAACCGCATAAAAAAAGTGCAAATGCTATTAGTCACTTGCACTCGTCAGCACATCCTCAGATCTTCAAATCATCAAATCAGCACATCACTTCAGTATGCTCCTGCTGATCACAATTCTTTGCACCTCACTTGTACCTTCATATATCTGGGTGATCTTGGCATCTCTCATCATTCTCTCTACATGGTACTCTTTTACAAATCCATATCCGCCATGTATCTGTACGGCTTCAGTGGCGGTCCACATAGCCGTTTCACTGGCAAATACTTTTGCCATACTGCCGCTTAAAGTATAATCGAGGTGCTGGTCTTTTTCATAAGCCGCTTTCATACAAAGCAGCCGGGCACATTCAATCTTTGTCGCCATGTCGGCCAGTTTAAACTGTATCGCCTGGTGGTGCATGATCTCTTTGCCAAATGCCTTTCTTTCTTTGCTGTAAGCCAGTGCACGTTCGTAAGCGCCGCTTGCAATACCCAATGCCTGCGATGCGATACCGATTCTGCCACCGGCCAATGTTTTCATCGCAAACTTAAAACCAAAGCCATCTTCACCTATGCGGTTTTCCTTTGGCACTTTTACATCATTAAAAAGAATGGTATGTGTATCACTGCCACGGATACCCAGTTTATTTTCTTTGGCACCCACCACCACGCCAGGCAAGTTTTTTTCTACAATAAAGGCATTGATTCCACGACTGCCCTTGCTGGCATCTGTTTGTGCAATGACTAAATATACAGAAGCACTGCTGCCGTTGGTGATCCAGTTCTTGGTGCCATTCAGTAAATAATGATCTTCTTTTTCTTCTGCGGTAGTTCTTTGCGAAGTGGCATCGCTGCCAGCTTCCGGTTCGCTTAATAAAAATGCACCAATGTATAATTCACCATTTTTCTTGCCTTGTGCAAGCGGTGTTAAATATTTTTGTTTCTGTTCTTCATTACCATACTCCTGCAAACCATAACAAACAAGACTGTTGTTAACGCTCATGCATACACTCACACTGGCATCTATCTTGCTGATCTCTTCCATGGCCAGTACATAGCTGATGGTATCCATACCACTGCCGCCATACTCAGGTTTTACCATCATACCCATAAA
>JAKQJG010000381.1 GCA_029561305.1 Bacteroidota bacterium
CGGTTAAGTGTTTTGCTTAAAAAATTCATTGGGCTGGGCGTATGCGTTAGTGCAACCAGTCCTGCATGGTGTATGGCTGCCAATAAAAATCCACAGGCAATGCCTACGCTTTCTTTTACATAATAGTTCTGGTGTTTTTTATTAGTGCCTTCCATTTCGTAGCTTCGGCTGAACACCACAATAATGTATGGTGCGGTTTCAATAAAAGGTTTATTCCAGTCTGTGCCAATAGGTGCCAGGTCTTGCAGCCACTCTTCACTCATCCTGTTTTCATAGCTTTCTTTTTCTTCTTTTTCTGCGGCTTCTCTTATTTGTTTTTTAATTGTATGATCGCTTACCACGCAAAATGTCCATGGTTGCTTATGTGCGCCTGAGGGTGCCGTGGATGCAGTCAATAAAATATTTTCTATCACCTGCTTTGGTACAGGCCGGTCAGAAAAATCACGGCAGCTCCGTCTTTCATCCATCCATTGATAAAATGCAGCAGCTTTTTCTGTCATTTCATCAGCACCAATTTTTTTTTTGCTGTATGTTATGAATGGGTAGCCGTTTATTATTTTTTTTGACATACTTTTTATTATGTTTTTTTTGAAAGATTAAGAATGATTAATTGAAACGGGTTCTCAAATATATTGCTATAATAACTTTCAGCAGAACCCACTTTTAAACACAAGCAAATTTGAAAAAGGTCCAATATAACTTCACCTGCAAGAGTGTATTTCGTTCCTCGATATAAACTGTGCCGCTGTCGCCCCATAAAGCTTCTCAGCAGGGCACACAACAATCCAGCAATTAAACAATTCAACAATTAAGCAATCCAACAATTCCCTCCACCTGCTTACCTTTGCACCCTAAATAAAAAGCGATATGAAATTTCTCTCTGCATTGAATGTTCAGCAAAAAAATAAAGGCGTTAGCACGGGCACCAAATGGATTGCCAGTAAAGGCGGCACTATTGAAAGTTATAGCCCGGTGAATGGCAAATTAATTGGTGCGGTGAGCAGTGCCGATAAAAACAGTTACGAAACCGTGATGACAACTGCACAGGCAGGGTTTGCGGAATGGCGTACCTGGCCTGCACCAAAGCGTGGC
>JAKQJG010000385.1 GCA_029561305.1 Bacteroidota bacterium
TTGTTTGTTGTGCAACTACTAAAACATTACAGGCTAATAAAATCAAAAGGGTGCTAAAAAAATATTTCATCAAAAAATTTAAGCGAATAAAAAAACAACTTTTCAAAGAATGAAAAGTTGGCAGTTAATTATATTACAAAATGCTGTTTCCTTTGCCAGGCTGCATTTGGCTACTCACTGTGTAAGAGAAGTAACAATGAAGTGGTTTTTCTCTGCGGCCTCTGCCACTCTGCGTGGAATTAACTCAGGCGAAATGAGGAATAAGCGCAAACGGCATTTCTGTGTAAGCTACAGTCAGTTACCTGCTAAGCGTTGCCGGATCTTACTCCTTTTTCTTCTCATACAGTTCCTCCTGTTTCACCACCTTCACTTTGTCTTTTTCTTTCAATTCTTTGCTCACCACGTTGAATGGACCACTTACCACGAGCTCATTCTCTTTAAGGCCTTCTGTTATTTCTATATAGTTAATATCCTGTATGGATGTTTTTACTTTTACTTTTTTAAGTGTATTGTCCTTTTCATCAATTACAAATACCACTGTTTCCAGGTCTTCTTCATTGGGCGTGGTTTTTTCAGTGTCATCACTGCTCTTTTTCTTAGCGGTTTTTGTGCTATCGACAATTTCTCTTGTTGTTACAGCATTTAGCGGCGTGCTTAATACATTAGCATGTGTTTTTGTTTGGATGTCTGCATTGGCACTCATGCCCGGCCGGAAGGGGAAACTTCCTCTGCCTACCAGGTCGGTATAACTTTCCGGCAGCAACCTGATATATACTTTGTAGTTAGTAACATCAGTGGTGGTATTGGCCAGGGAAGTTTGCGTGGCAGCGCCGTTGTTGCTGCTGGCAATTTGAGTTACTATACCTTTAAATTTCCTGTCTCCATAGGCATCCACTTTTACAGAGGCACTGTCACCTAATTTTACTTTTGGTATATCATTCTCACCCACATCCACCCTGATCTCAATTTTACTCATGTCTGCAATACGCAGTATTTCGGTGCCTGCCATCATGTTACTGCCCACAACCCTTTCGCCTTTTTTAACGCTCAGCAAACTTACCACGCCATCCATCGGGGCAATAACAGCTGTACGACCTAGGTCTTTATTGGCTTTGGCCAAATTGCTTTGTGCTGCCTGCACCGCTGCCTGGTTGCCCCTGATGCCCTGCCTGGCGGCATTGAAGTTGGCAGCAGCACTTTTAAAAGCGGCTTCTGCCGTATTAAATTCATTGCGGCTGATCACTTTGTCGTCAAACAACTGCTTTTGCATGTTGTATGTTTTTTCTGCCTGGTCAAGGTTAGCTTTTAAAGCGTCTAAGGCTGCCTGTGAGTTAGCCACTTGTGCCTGGCTTTGTGCTACGCCGCTTGCTGCCTGGTTGGCCTGCAGGGCGTAAATGTCTGCATAGATACGACCCACTACCTGGCCTTTCTTTACACTATCGCCTTCTTTTACGGTCAGTTCCGTTATTTCTCCACTGATATCCGGACTAACCTTTACCTCAATTTCAGGATATACTTTTCCACTGGCGTTCACTGTTTCGGTGATGCTTCTCCGCAACACTTTTTCGGCTGTCACTTTTTTTCCTTCGTCTTTGCCAAATACACCGGCAAACTTCAACCCTATCAGCACCACCAGCAGCAGTACGGTGCTTATCAATATCCATTTAACTGTTTTGCTCATAATTGATGTGTTGTGAATGGTCAATTTTGAATGGTGAATAGTCAAAGGTGAATGTCCTTTTACTTATTGACTATTGCCATTTCTAATGCTCATTGCCCATTGCATATTGTTTATTCTATTAATTACGCTCTTATAATTTTAGCCCTTGTCCTTTATAAAACTCCAGTACTTTCATTCTGAAAACATATTCATATTGCGCCACCAGCCTGTTTAGTTTGGCTGTGGTAAGGTTGTTTTGGTTGATCAGTAATTCAAATGTTCCAAGCAAACCCACATCAAAACGTTTTAAAGAGAAGTCATAGGTTTTTTGCGAAGCAGCCACGGTAACCTCTGTTGCATTGAACCGCTCCAGCGCACTTAATGCATTGGTATAAGACTGGTATATATCCTGTTTTAACTGCTGGTCTGCCTGCTGTATGGTGATCTCAGCGCTTTTTACATTCAGCTTGCTGCGTTCATGTGCTGCACGGGCTGCACCCCCATTACTGAAAATGGGAACAAAAATTGAAAAACCGATATTCTGCCTGAAGTTTTGTTCTACCTGTGTGCCATAGCCCTTCCATAGTTCACCAAATGACTTTTGTCCTTGCGTAACATTGAACTGTGGCTGTTGTAAAAAATATTGTGTGTTATTGATGGTAACTGCACCGGTGGTAGGGTCGGGGTTACCATAACCGGCAAAACTTACATTGGTTACTTTTTTAAATGGATTGGCAAAGTTGCTGCCCAGTCCTGCGAATGCTGAGATCACAGGATACAAAGAAGCCTTCGCCACTTTTACGTTCATTTGAGATGACTGTAACCTCAGCATATTTACTTTTTGTGCCGGCTGGTTTTGCAATGCCATCTGGTACACATAATCCGGTTGCAGGTCAGCTAATTTTTCCAATGGTATTTTTTCCACGGGCGGAATGTCCAGCTCAAAAGGTGCAGCTGCATCCAGGTTCAGCAGTGCCTTTAGTTGAAGTACACTGATGTCGGCAATTGCTTTTGCATTGATGATCGCAGTACTGTCCCTTGCCAATTGAGCTTCCAGTTCGGTAGCATTTAATTCGGGTAAAGCACCGGCGTTTACCCGCAAACGTGTTGCCTGCAACTGGCTCTTGGTTTGCTCAAACTGCACTTGTACAATGGCCACCTGTTCTGTGTTCAGCAGTGCCTGCAGGTATTGGGTTGCTACAGAAAGGGCAATATCATTCTTTGTTTTTTCTACATTGGCAATGGCAGCCTTGGTATCTAACTGTGCCGCCCGGGTACTGTTCTTTACCCGGTGCCAGTTAAAAATAGTGATATCGGTATTCAGGCTGTATTGCTGAAATAGTAGTTGGGTGGTGGTAAACTGGTTGGTAGTGGGATCAACTGACCGGCCAAACTGTACACCTGCATTGGTAGAAAAATTGGCATTGGGATACACACTGTTCCTTGCCTGCTTTTCAGTTACACCAGCCAGTGCTGCCTGTATTTCCTGTTGTTTGATGTTGAGGTTGTTTTGCCAGGCATATTCCACCGATCTTCTGAGGCCCCATTTATCCTGGGCAATTATACAGCTGTTAGCCGCAACAACTATCAGCAGAGTAAATAAGTAACGCATACCGACAAAAGTATAACATCCTGATTTATCTGCATTGGATGAATTTTATAAATGGCAAAAAGCACATATACTTTGTGAAGGAAGCTTTGCAGTTTGGTCAAAAGGTACTAACGGGGAGATCGCTATGGCATTAGTTTTTAAATTCACAACAGCAAAGACGGAACAATGGCTTCTTCATGGTGTGCAACTTATTGGGTTAAGTTTTTAATTTTAAGGTTCTACTCTATAAGGCGGGAGCTATGGCAAAGCACTAGCCAGGCATGGACACCTCGCCTTGGAAGTACTAAAGATGGAGAGTCTTGCTCCGGAATCAAGCGATGTGACTGGTTGGGCCAGTACGATGGCTTGCAGCACCCGCCGCATTATGAAACGCACTACCGGTACTTTTTCTTAGAGCAAACTGACAGTCAATAAATGTGCAGTACGAAATGAACAAGTGTTTAAATAGAAGATTAAATTATCTCACCAGCACCACCGTTCCCTTTCTCACAATCTCGGTTCCCCTGAACGTGGTACCAGCTGCCACCCATACATAAGCAGCCATAGCCAATGGTTTACCTTTGAATGTACCATCCCATCCCTGCGCCGGATCGCTGGTAGAAAATACCACCTGGCCAAAGCGGTTATAAACAGTTAAATATTTAAACCGGCTGATGCCCACTGGTATCGCCCTGAAGATATGATTGCCCACCGAACTCAGCGGATTAAAAGCCGAGGGCACATAGATCTCCGGCCCATTGAATATTCTTATCAATACGGTATCATAACTGTCGCAGCCAACCGGCGTGTAGGCCCTTACGATATATTCCCTGTTTTCTGTATTGATAGCCACTGGGTTGGATATAACGTTGTTGTTCAAACCATCCGCTGGCAGCCATTCATAACTGTTACCACCAGTGGCATTTAATTGAACAGGCTCACCAGAAGCTGCGATGACGGTATCTTTTGCAATATTGGCATTGCTGCTATAAATATTGACAAAAGCAGAATCGGTATTGATACAGCCCGTACCTGCTTGCACGGATAAAGTGACTTTATATACCCCGGGATTGACAAAAATATTTTGTGTGTCTTTTGCCAATGAAATATTGCCGTCGCCAAAATCCCATTGCCATTGTTGAATGGTACCTGACAGATCGGTTGCAGTAAAATTGGCCACAGCTCCTGCGCAGGCTTCGGTAAAATTAAAGTTGAAATCAGGCTTGCTGATAATTATAAAGTTCTTTGGTATGGTATCACTTTTACAACCCCTCTCTGATACCACCGCCAAACTCACCGTTTGATTACCCGCAGGAAAACTTTTTAAAGGGTTTTGTTCGGTACTCCACTGTGCATTTTGGTAAAACCAGGCCCATTGTGCAACGCTGCCGTTGGCAACGATTGATGAATCCGCAAATTGCAACAAGTCACCATCGCAGGTACTGCCATTGATAGAAAAATCAACCACCGGTTTGGCAGCAATGATCAAGGATTTGGTGAGCGTATCAGAAATGCAACTGCCAGATTGAACGACTAATTTGACAGGAACAGTATCAACTGTATTATACGTAACCGTTGGATTTTGTTGCGTTGAAATGCCATTGCCTGTATCCCACCACCAGCTTGTAATGGCCGTGCCATCCGTGCTGTAAGACGAATCTAATAATGCGTCTGCAACATATTGGCAAACAAAATCATTTTTAAAAGCAGCAACAGGTTTGCTTCTTACAAAAACAGTTTTCTCAATAAAGCTAACGCAGGTAGGAGTGGCTGTTGTACTAACCAAAAACAAAACGGAGTGCACTCCCGGTGTTGTAAAGGTGTAACTCATGTTTTGGCTCCTGCTGATAATGTTACTCGCTGTTGTCCAGGTAAAGGTCCTTACCGGGTCAGTGCTGTCAACTATAATGCCATTAAAGTTCATTTGTGTACCAAGACAAACCGAATCATTCACCGTAAAGTCTACAACGGGTTTTGAATAAATGTGAATTGTTTTGGTGATCGTATCTGACACACAACCCTCTTCCGTTTTTACCCATAGCCTTATATTTTTATCCCCGCCTGTGGCATACTGCGTGGTAAAAGTAGCGTTGGTTGCTGTTGTGCCATTATCAACATCCCAGTACCAGGTATCGACGGTGCCAAATGCCACAGCAGAGGCATCTGTGAAGATGATTTGATTGCTGACACAACTATCCGTAAAGGCAAAATCCGCCACTGGTATGCCGCTGATACGCAGGGTTTGAGTATTCACTTCGCTGCACCCATCGGCGCCCAATACGGTTTGTGATACGGTATAATCACCTGCCGCAGTATAGGTATGTACCGGGTTAAGATTCACAGAATCAATCGGGCTGCCATCGCCAAAATCCCAATACCTTTTTAATACATTGGTAAAGGAAATAGTAGTGTCATAAAAAGTAACCGGTTCGTTGATACAACGCTTTTGACCAGGCAATAAATTGAATTTGGGTGATAAGGCGGTACAAAACTGCTGCAGGTTAATGGCTCCGCCGGTTCCTGCGGTAAAACCCCAGAACACATGAGGATCGCCGTTAAAAACATCCACCACAAAATCTTTTACAGCATTTACCCGCTGTACACCATCAATAAATGTCACCAGTTCATTGGTGGTGGCATCCCATTTTATCCTGAACGTGTGCCATTGACAATCTTCAATATTGTCGCTGTTAGCCAGTGCAGTAACAGGGCCGGCGATGTTGCTGGCAGCATTGCTATGGTCCAGGTTGCCATTTACCTGTATGCCGATATGGTCGAAAGCAGGATCGGAAACATCCGTATTTTGCCAGGTGTCGATGGTGATACCGATAGAAGGAGAGATTCCTGAAAATCCCATTCCACCACCAGAACCGCCTACACTGGTACTGATCGGTTGCAGTACAAATACAATTCCATCTGCACCGTTCGCATCAATGCAACCGAGGTTGATGTCAAAATTAAAATCGAATGATTCCCTGAGGTTTATTTGAAAATTGTTCCAAACCGAGCCGCTCTGGTTATTGCTGCTGGGCGTAAGTGTGTAGCAATGACAATTATTGGTAGAGGCATTGCCGTTTACAGTATACTGGGCAGCCAACTTGCCGCAAAGGAATAATAGTGGTACAAATACAAGTAATCTCATTTTCTAATAATACGGCGTATGCTTATAATAAAACGGGCTGCCATTGGTAAAGGCAGCCCGGTAAAATTAAAAATTAATTCTTACCATGCTTTTTTTGCAACGCCCTCTTCTACTGCTTTAAGAGCAGCCGCTTCGCCAAGCATTGTAGTCATTTTGTTTCCTTTTCCATCATGCCCCTGTGCCATATAGCCACCACGGGCCGTTTTTGTTATCACCGCATCCTGCATTGGAACATTTTTTTCTTTTGTTTTCATGCAATAAGCTGTAATCATGTTCGACATCGTTTTTTGAATTTATGGTTAGTAAATAGTGGTTGAAGCGGTTCACTTCTGGCGACAAGCTACAAATTCCCCGTGGTTTCACAAAAATTCATTATTCAGATGGGGGCAGGCTGTTAATAAAAGGACCCCCAACGATGTTGGGGGCCCTTACCCTCATTTATTAAAAACTAAAAGAAAACACATGTTTACATATTAGAAAAAATTGACCACCGGCAAATAATGAACCGGCGCAGTTCCTTTTTTTCCCGGTTTTCCCAGGCTGGTCTTTTTACAACAAATGCCTGGTTTAACCTTAGACTGCCTGTTGTTTTTTACTGCAGTGAAAGCAGTTCCGGCCAGTACCAGCAGCATTAGAGCGATTATCAATGACTTTTTCATGACTACTTTCTTTTCAGATGTATTGAAAAGAAGATATCAAAAGTACCGCTATCGCTGCCCGGTTGCAACCACATAAATATGTGTTTTGCCCTTTATCACACGATCCTGTCCTTAAAGGCCTTGGCCACCGCCTCGCTTTTGCTGTTCACATGCAGCTTTTCATATATTTTTTTAATATGACTCCTTACTGTATCAATTGCAATGTACATTTCACCGGCAATCATTTTATAGCTATACCCATCAACCAATAATTGCAGCACCTGCTTCTCCCGGTCAGATAAATTGTAATCTTCCCCCTTTTCATTGTTCATACTGGAAAACATCTTCAATACCTGGGTGGCGATAGAGGAAGTCATGGGTGCCCCGCCACTTTGGGCTTCGGTAATATAGTCCAGCAGTTTGCCGGGGGGAGTTTTCTTTAAAATATATCCATTGGCGCCGCTGCTAATGGCCTGGAAAACATTTTTATTATCGTCAAACACCGTCAGCATCAGTATCTTAACCGTGGTATCTATTTCTCTTACCAGTTTTAAACCCTCCAATCCATTTACTCCCGGCATATCTATATCCATCAATATCACATCAGGTTTAAACGCCTCCACTTCCTCCACCACATTATTACAATTTTTAAAAGAAGACAACACTTCAAACCCATCAGACCCATTGATAAGCATCGTAAGCCCCTCTCTGAGTTGTGGGTTATCTTCATAAATAAGCACTTTGATCATAGTATTTTGAATTTTAAACAACAAAGGTAGCTTTGTAAGTTGGCTATGTCAACCGCATAAATATGTTAAACCCAGATTTTGCAGTTGTTATTCTATTGCGGCTTCCAACTGCTGCACAGTAGCGCATTTCAGAACATTTTTTGACCTCGAAATAGTTCACTATTACTTCAGCCAAAAGATAACCTGAAATACACTCCCGTATTGCATTTGAAACCCTCATAACGAAACCAACTGCAAAATCTGGGTTAAAAGCCCCTGCCGCCTGTTGCCAGCCTGTAAAATTTAGGCACCAGTTTTCTCAGGAGCACACCAGTGATAACACAGATAGCTAATACAATTGCCGGTGCAGTGAGGTATACCAGCAGGCGATAGTTGGGTATCGTATTCATATAACGGTACATCAACATAGTGAGGTATTCAATGAGTGGCACATGCATACCATAGATAACAAAGGCAAAGGCCGATAACCATAAAAACCATTTTCGCTGCATGCACCATTTTACCAGCTCATCGAGGCTGAACCAAACCGCCAGCAAACCGGATATGACTGTGGCTGCATACAAGGCAATCAGCACTACTTTTGTAAGGTTAGTATTTTCCAGTTCAAAAGCCATAAAACTTTTGATCATAGCAAAGCCAATAAAGCAAACCCAGGCCAGGTAGGCGCTGAACCATGCTGGTTTTTTATCAAGGGGATAATTTGATTTGTTTATCCAGATGCCCAAAGAGAAAAAGAAAATGCCATTACCCTCAAACGTTAGATAGCTAAACTGCATGGCCCACAAAATAAAAGTAGCGATTAACCATATGGCGGGTATTTTGGTAACCCCCCACCTGAATAATGGGTAGAGTAAATTGTAAATAAATAAAGACCTGATAAACCACAACTGGAAGGAGATGGGTACTACCAGCCATCTGTGCAGGATACCCAGCCAGCCTATCTCATTATACGGCCTGTTGTCACCGAGTTGATCCATTCCCGCATCTTTTACTGCCTGTGCTGTTACCGGGAATTGTTGTAGTGTATAAGTGATCAGCAGCCCAACAGCACTCCAGATAAAGAAAGGGATCATCAGGGTTTTAAACCTTTTGCCGATCATAAAGGTATAAGGCTTGTTATCCTGCAGGGAAAAAATATATCCAGAAATGATGAACAGCAACGGTATTCGGAATCGCAGTACCCCGTTGGCCATAAAAAATTCAAAAAAGGTAGTAAAGGTGAGGGGCTCCTCCACCAATGAAGCAGCCTCCAGGTAGCCAACTTTTAAATTGTACCCATGCACAAACGTGAGCAACGCAATGCACACGAAAGAATAAAACCTGAATTTTTGACTAAGGAAACGGTTCATCCTTTTTTGTTTACTATTTTATGATACCGGTATTACCAGTTTGATTATCGTGCCGCTACCTTCATTTGACAGAATGTCAATATTCCCTGATAAAAAGCCTGCTCTTTTTTGCATATTGGCCAACCCGTTGCCATCCGCATTGTTTACATCAAAACCGGTTCCGTCGTCTTTTACCTGCAGCACTAATTTTTTTCCTTCGGGCCGTATGTTGATGTCCACTTTGGTAGCCTTAGAATATTTAGCCGCATTGTTCACGGCTTCTTTAAAAATTAAAAACAAGTCCCGCCTGGCCTGCATATTCAGCTTTACATCAAACAGTGTTTCATCTGCAACAAATTCCAGCTCCATATCTTTTGCTTCCAGCACATTGGTGGCAAATTCCCGCATGCGGGCCACGATGCGCTGCATACTGTCGTTACTTGGTTTGATGCTCCACACAATATCATCCATCGCCTCCATCATGCGCTGGCTGTTGTCGGTAATTTTTGCAATGTATTCACCTGCCTTGGATGGCTCTGTAGTCATTTTGCTTTTTGCCATCGAACTTAGAATATTGATGGTGCTGAGCGTGCTGCCCATATCATCATGCAGGTCACGGGCTACATTGTTCCTTATTTTTTCAACAGCCAGTATTTTATTCACCCTCAGGCGGTGCACCACGTAAATAATAAGGGCTATCACGTAGAGGCATACACTAAAAAACCACCCCGTTCTCCAGAAAGGTGGTTTGATGAATATGGGCATCTGTGTAATGTTCGGTGACCGGATACCTTCCAGGTTTTCGCAAAACACTTTAAAAACATAATTGCCGGCCGGCATGTGAGAGTAATTCACCGACATGGATTTGTCTGCCTTTATCCAGTCTTCATCCAGCCCCTCCATCTTGTAATAATACGTGAGCTTGTCACGCTGCATAAAACTTAAAGAGGCAAAATTGATACTCACAGAATTCTGGTCGCTTTTCAGTTTTATTTTGTCATCCTGCAGCAAAGAGTCCACCGGGTAGTACTGGTTGAATATTTTAAAATCGGTGATGGTAACATCAGGTGGCGGTTGTGTATTGGAAAAAACCGAAGGATGAAACATGATCATGGCATTGCTGCCGCCAAAGATGAGGTAGCCTTCTTTGCAGATAAAATCTGCAGTATTTGTTTTTTCTGCCAGTACAATACCATCCCTTCTGCCATAAGAAGTAATACGGTTGTTTGTAGGGTTATAGCGGCAAAGTCCATTAGAAGTAATGATCCATAAATAACCATTATCATCCATCCGCAGCCGCATCACATTATTAGAAGGTAATCCATCTTCGTATGTTACCAGCTTTACAGTGCCGGTGTATTTATTAATAAAATTCAGCGCTCCTGCCGCCAGTACAATCATGCTGTCATTCAGTTGCTCGATATCATAGCCGCTGTTGGCATACAATTTATTATTCCCCGTAGTGGCCGTAAAATGATGAATGATCTTGCCCGAGGCAGCGTTGATGGCATACAAACCGCTTTCATAGGTTGCCACCCACATCATGCCCCGGTTATCGAAAAATATTTTATGAATAACCGCATTCAGCCGCAGCAGTTCGGTAAACTGTTCGTTTTGGTACCGGAAGATAATGCCCGCTTGTGTACCAAACCAAATGGCGCCAAAAGCATCTTCTGTAATATACCTCGTGGTGGTTTTCCCAAATGCAGGTGGAGCCAGGTATTGTGTTGTTCTTTTTAAAGTATCGTACAACATCAGTACACCACCATTGCAGCCCACCCAAACTTTTCCGTCTTTTTTTTGCTGGCAGAGTGCCCAGGTGAATTTCAAGTTTCCTTTTTGCTCTGCTGTCCAGTTAGTGGGCGGGGCTGTAGCAAACAAGTGATTTTCTTTTTTTCTTAAAAACCTGTCCAGTGTTTTTACACCATAGCTCCAGGAGGTGAGCCAATAGTCACCATTGTCAAGCTCCAGTATATCCGTAATGTCTGTTGGGTTGTTTTTGTTGTCGAATAAAATATTGATAACGGAAAAAGAACCGCTTACAGCAGAGGTATAATACAGACCACGGTTGGTAGCGATCCAGATGCTTCCATCTTTGTCGTCGATTACCTGGTAAATGCTTTCATAGGAAATGCCGATCTGTGTTACATCTGCATCACTGCCGATATAATTGAAGCGCCGTTGTTCGTTGTCAAAACTAAATAACACACCGTTGCCATATAGCCACATGCCACCGCTCTTTGTTTCATACATCTGATGAAGTTCCATATACCCTGCCGGGCCCTGGTTAATACCTGCTGTATCCTGTGTAATTGTATTTGCGCCATTTTCATCAAGACAAACCGCTTGTGACCGGCCGCTGCCGGGGTTCCAGACAATACCCCATATCCTTCTTCTTTTATCAATAAAAAGCCTCGACATGCCCGTTTGCAGCTGGCTGTTGAAAAAAATGGGTAAACGACCGGGGTTATATTTTTTATACCAGGTGCGGTTGGCTGCTTTATTATAAACACAAAGCCCGCTATCTGTACAAAACCAGGTTTGCTTTTTTACACTGTCAACAAAAACAGTTCGTACAACTGTTTCCCAGCCTTTAGGCAGATCAAAGCGGTTGTCATCTACAAAAGCCCTTTGTTTTTTATCATAGCGCATCAATCCGTGCCGTGTTACTGTAAGCCAGATATTTCCTTCGTTGTCTTTCCAGGGCAGGTAATCGGCACGGGAGCTTATCTCTTTACCGGGTTTTAAAGGTATTTTCCTGTATTCAAAACTAACAGGGTCAAATATCCCAAATTCATGCACGGTCACCATTGATAAAAAAAGCCGGTTGCTGTCTTCGGGTATTATTTGCGTAACAAGTGTATGCGGCATAGGGTCGCCCTTGGTGCTGAAATGTATAAACTTGCTGCCATCAAACCGCTGCAGCCCGTTGGCAGTTCCTACCCATATAAATCCTTTCTTATCCTGGTAAATGCTTCTTACATCATTACTGGCCAGGCCAATTCCGTCTTCAGTACTCAGGCGGTTAAATGCAAAACCTCTTTGTGCATGGCTTTGAATGCAGCAAAAAACACATAATAATATGAATAGTGGTTTATTCATTTGGTTGTACAAATCTATACAATGGACATGCAATAATAGGCACCCCGGATCAAACCACATCTTTATGTGATGATTTTGATTCATGAATTGTTCAAATGTGCTGATGAATGGAAAGAATGACTGTATGAATTGCAAAGGGTCACTAAATGCCGCGAATCCAGGCTGAATATTCACACACTCATGCTATAGAAACTGACTTAATAACATCCCACATTTGTGTTGAAAAACAAACATTGATAACAGTTGCCGTTTAAGCAACAAAAAAACAAAGTCATGAAAAAAGTATTAACGATGGTAACAGCCATCATCCTTACAGCATCCCTGTCTGCTTTTGCAGCAGGCAACGAAAAGCCCGTAAACAAACAGGCTATGTATGAATTAGCATTTACAAAACTGCAGGTGCAGGACGGCATCGACATCATGCTGGTAGAAAGCGACAGCAAGGCCATTGAATTCAAAGGTGCTGATGCAGATGTTGACAAAGTGGAATGGACCATCAAAAACGGCGTGATGAAGATCAGCAGCAAAAAAGGTTCTTTAAAAGGAAAAGTACAGTTGATCGTAAATGTGAACAGCCTTGGTGAACTGTATGTAAAAGATGGTTCAGAAGTTCATTCAAGAGGACGCCTGTCTTCCTCTTCTTTAAAGATATACCTGGATGGTGATGCTTCTATATCAATTAAATCAACAGGTGATATCAGGGTAATAAAAATCGGGGACACTGACCTGGAGATCAAGACAGCTACTGAAAGAGTTTTCTTCGGATAAGGATCAGGTTTTGGTAAACAACCGGGCCATGCATCTGCGTGGCCCTTTGTTACTTTCCTGCAATGCAGATCAACAATTTTTTAATGAATTAAAATATCGATAATGGCAGAAAGGTTCTTTCAGTTTATGGACCAGGTGTTTTTACTCTTGCTGGCATTAGAAGGGGAGGAGGCATAGGTAATAACTTTACGAAAATGAAAAGGCCGTCAGTTTGACTGACGGCCTTTTATTATTTCAGGTTGTGGTACACTTTCTGCACATCGTCATCCTGCTCCAGTTTATCCACCAGTTTTAAAACCTCGTTGGCTTGTTCTTCTCCCAGTTCCACCGTATTAGTGGGAATACGGGTAAGCTCTGCCGTTATTACCTCGATCTTTTTTTCTTCCAGCGCCTTGGCCATATGTCCAAATTCATTGTATGCTGTACGTATAATAATATTGCCTTCGCTGTCTTCACCGATTTCTTCCAGTCCATAATCAATCAATTCCAGTTCAAGTTCTTCCAGGTTCTGCCCGTTATTTTTTACTTTGAATTCACCCATGCGGTTAAACGTAAAAGCCACACTTCCGCTGGTGCCCAATGCGCCACCTCCTTTTGTAAAGTGCATGCGTACATTAGCTACAGTACGGGTGGAGTTGTCTGTAGCGGTTTCCACCAGTACAGCA
This sequence comes from Bacteroidota bacterium, assembly GCA_029561305.1. Lineage (GTDB taxonomy): Bacteria > Bacteroidota > Bacteroidia > Chitinophagales > Chitinophagaceae > Ferruginibacter. The sequence continues at coordinate 13,644 of JAKQJG010000385.1, forward strand.
ATGCCATGCGGTGCATATCCTTCGTACAGGATCTCATCATAATTTACCAGGTCTTTACCAGTGGCTCTTTTAATAGCTGCTTCCACCCTGTCTTTAGGCATACCTACACTACGGGCATTTTGAAAACAACGGCGCAGTGCAGCATTGGAGTTAGGGTCGCTGCCACCCGCTTTTACTGCAATCACGATCTCTTTACCGATACGGGTAAAGTTTTTGGCCATTTTATCCCAACGGGCAAACATGGCGCTTTTACGTACTTCAAATATCCTTCCCATAAAAGTGTTTAAAGTTTAATAGTTTAAAAGTTTAAGGTGCCAGCGGTGGTAAAGAGTACTGCTATATAGCAGCCAAACTTTAAACCTTCAACTTTAAACCTTCAACTTTTCAGCGGCTGCAAAAGTAAGGAAAAGGATTTTTTTGGCAGAATGCCTTATTCACTAATTTTAACCAACATGGGTACACCTCTTTTACAGGTTAACAATTTATCGGTGGTTTTTGACAATGCGAAAGCTGTCAGCAATATTTCATTTGAAGTAATGCCCGGCGAATTGGTCGCTATAGTAGGGGAAAGCGGCAGTGGCAAATCCGTTACGGCTTTGTCCATGTTGCAGTTATTGCCAAAACAAGCCGCTATAACGGGTGAAATACTTTTTTCAAAGGAAAATGGAGTGCCGGTAAACCTGCTTCAGTTAGGTGAAAAAGCGATGAGAGCCATCAGGGGAAAGGATATTGCTATGATTTTCCAGGAGCCGATGACCTCATTAAATCCTGTACTTACTTGTGGTGACCAGGTGATGGAAGCGCTCCAGTTGCATCAAAAAGTAAAAGCTGCTATTGCGAGGCAAAAAACGATTGAACTCTTCGAAAAAGTAAAGTTGCCGGATCCCTCTCAAATGATTCATCGTTTTCCTCACCAGCTAAGTGGCGGTCAAAAACAACGGGTGATGATCGCCATGGCAATGAGTTGCAACCCCAGTTTATTGATAGCAGATGAACCAACAACAGCCCTCGATGTAACCGTACAAAAAACAATACTGGAACTCATCAAAGAACTGCGGCGGCCAGCAAAGCCCGGTGGGCAAAATGGCATGAGTGTGATTTTGGTAACACACGACCTTGGCCTGGTGGCGGATATGGCCGATAAAGTGGTGGTAATGTACAAGGGTACAATCGTGGAGCAAGGCAGTGCGGCAGCCATATTAAAAAACCCACAACATGAGTATACAAAGGCGCTGCTGCATTGCAGGCCATCGCTGCATAAAAAAGGAGAGCGGTTGCCTGTGATTGGAGATTTGGTTACGGATAATTCAGTTACGGGTTCCGGGTTGCAGGTTAATGATGTTTGCGAAGAAGAAATGGGGCATGAAGCACATATAACAAACAAACAAAACAACCCCGTAACCCTTAACCCGCAACCCGTATTAGAAATTGAAGATCTAAAAGTCTATTACAACGCTCCTGGATCTGTTTTTAAAAAAACTCCCACCCCTTTCAAAGCCGTAGATGGGGTGAGCTTTGGCGTTAGTAAGGGTGAAACGCTCGGACTGGTAGGCGAAAGTGGCTGTGGCAAAACAACGCTTGGCAGGGCCATTCTGCAATTGGTGCCCGTAACAGCAGGAAAAATAATGTTGAATGGTACCGACCTGGTACAGTTGCCCCGGAAAAAAATGACTGACCTCAGGAAAGACCTGCAGATCGTTTTCCAGGACCCGTATGGTTCACTCAATCCGAGGATCACTATTGGTGAGGCCATTGCGGAGCCAATGCAGGTGCACGGTATGGCCGCCAACAAAGGGCAGCGAAAAGAGAAAGCAATTGAGTTACTGGAAAAAGTGAATTTGAAAGCTGAACATTTTAACCGCTACCCACACCAGTTCAGCGGTGGTCAGCGACAGCGGATCTGTATTGCAAGGGCATTGGGTCTTAATCCATCCTTTTTAATTTTTGACGAAAGTGTAAGTGCTTTGGATGTAAGTGTGCAGGCGCAGGTGCTCAATTTGCTAAACGATCTGAAAAAAGAATTCCAGTTCACTTCCATTTTTATCTCTCATGATCTTTCGGTGGTGCGTTATATCAGCGACAGGATCATGGTGATGCGGCAGGGACAAATAGTGGAGGAAGGAATAACGGAGGAGGTATATTTTAATCCGCAACATGAGTATACCAGGCGGCTGATTGATGCGGTACCGGGGAAGAAACTAGAATCGTCCCGATGATTTTTTCAGCGATCTTCTCCTGTGTAACAGGTATAAAATTAGAAGGTAAATGATACAAACGATGTTGCCGGCAACGAAATACTGGTCATAACCTATTTCCTTCCTATTCAACTTTCTCATCCCGTCATCACAAGCTGTGCATTCAATTATTAATATCTTACTGGCGGTATAAGTTACCAATGCGTTGGTTAAAAAAAATACCAACAGTAATAATCAACTGTTTTAACCAATGGGCAAAGGAAAGGTGCTTTAGAGAGATGTACATTAGAGAAATCAGGCACCCAAATGACAAAATAAAAACACTACTTGGGAACAGGTGAAAATCTTTACCAAAGAATTGAATTCTATCCCCGTTAAAAAAGGTAAATAAAAACCGTATTAAACGTCTGTACCCTGTTTCAAACAAGAACGCCAATATGACGCCCGTCAAAAAGAAACTCAAAGCACTCAACGTGACGATCAGCGTTTTTTTCAACTGGCCGGTTTTACTATTTATTAGTACCTCAAATTATAATTCCCATACCGGCTGTTCTCATAAAAATTTCTTGCGCTGGGATGAAAATTGAACAATAGTTTTTTCAATTGTTCCTGGAACTGTTCTATTGCAGGTTTTTCTTCTTTCAGCTTTTTGTCCGTCATGCTGCACAGTTTATTATCACTGCTTACTTCATTTTCATTTTCGGGTTGCAGGCCACTAATACCCATCTTCCAGTCGTCCTCTTTTTTTACCCTGTATTTGAAAAAATATACCACACCTTTTTTTGTGTCATAAGACGCCCCTTGCTTGCCGACCAGCTCTACAGAATCCACTTTGTCGAATGATTTTTCCATCAGCAGGTATGTCCTGGCTATATCAACCTGGTTTTTGTACTTCGCCGGAAATTTGTCCAATCGTTTTATTTCTTCCAGCTCAGTATATAACCTGCCCCGCAGGTTGTCTTTTGCGGCAATATTGGTGAAGATGCTGTCGGGCACATCTCTTTTATTTCTCAGCAATACAACTGCAACATTCATTTTCACATCATCATCCTTGCTTTGCAGCAATTTGTCAAAGAACTTTGACACATTTACATTCTGGTCATAGAAAGGTGCCAGCAGTACTGCATAATCTTTCAGCTCATCGCTGTGTTCGCTGCTGCTATAGCGGGCAGGGTAAGCATAATCTGATTCTTCAATGTCGTCTTCTTTTTTGCTTTCCTCTTCCATTTTCTTTTCATCATTCACCTTTTGTTTTTTTAATGCCAGTTTGGCATCAAAGAAAATTTTGCTGAACCAGTTTTCATATTGTGCCGGTTTTATATGGCCACTATCAACCAATGTTACCAGCAGGTCCATCACGGGCTCTTTATAATCATCTAAGCTGGTAAGTTGTAAAATGTCGGGGTATAACTGTGCCGCAAGTTCCAGCGTATCTTCCAGGCTGTTAAAAGGGCTGCTGTAAGAATAGCTGTCTTCATCATACACAGGAGGATCCTGCAATACCATTTCTTTAAAGGAGGAGGTGGCATATTTCGTTTTATGTCTTGCCAATGCTGTTATTGCCTCATTCTGAAACATACTGGTGTCTGCCGTTTGGGTATAGATCGATTTCAAATGATCTACCACCACAGGATTGGTAGTATCCTTAATAAATCCCAGCTCAGCAATCAGTTTTGTCTTAACCTCAAAATAATTTTTATAACCAGGGGATAACTTTTTCAGCGCATCCATTATTTTGGGAACACCCGCTTCGCCATAATACACTTCACCAATTGATTTTTGTGCTTTGGCAAGCGTGCCGCTATCGGTACTAAAGAGATGTGCAAAAAAAGTATCAAGAGGGTTTGTAAAGATATCCCTGCCTTTGGCTGTTTCATCAGCTGTAAAACTGGTGAAAAAATTGCTGGTAAAGCTGCTCTGGTGATCTAGTGTATCACCCATTGTTATGATATTA
>JAKQJG010000421.1 GCA_029561305.1 Bacteroidota bacterium
GCGGTGCTAAGAAAAAAGCAACCAAGGCTGAAGCTTCTGAAGAAACCCCAGCAACTGAAACTGAAACTAAAACTGAAGAGTAAGTTTAATGAAAACACTCTTTTAAATAGAAACTCCGGTAGTGATACCGGAGTTTTTTTATACAGCCTCCCCAAACCCCTCCAAAAGAGGGGTTTTAGAACCTGCGGAAAAAAAGAAATTTTTTCTCTTCGCAAATAGTAGGCTTTGGGTGAATAAAAGATTATTGTTGAAATGCTTAATTACAAATGTTGAATAAAAAATAAATGGTTGGCCTCCCTCTCTTTTGGAGAGGGAACGAGGGTGAGGCTATATGTGTAAAAAATATTCGTTCAATAACTCATTCTATTCATTTCTTTGCAAAAACAAATAACAACTATGCCTGATAAAATGGAGAAAAAGCCTGCGGTACTGGTATTGGAAGATGGAACCGTATTGCATGGAAAAGCCTTTGGAAAAACCGGAACGGCCACAGGGGAGCTTTGTTTTAATACTGGTATGACGGGTTACCAGGAAGTGTTTACAGACCCCAGTTATTTTGGACAGGTGCTGATTATGAACAATGTTCATATTGGAAACTATGGTGTAAAGAGTACCGATGTAGAAAGTGATGGTGTAAAGGTAAAAGCTGTGATCGGGAGAAACCTGGAAGAACAATTTTCACGAGTGATCGCTGAAGGCTCGTTGCAGGAATATTTTGAGCAACAGAACGTAGTGGCAATAGAAGGCGTGGATACGAGGGCGTTAGTGGCACATGTGCGTACGAAGGGCGCTATGAACTGTATTATCTCTTCTGAAAATACGGATGTTGAACAGTTGAAGACAGCACTAAAAGAAGTGCCGTCTATGGATGGACTTGAGCTGGCTTCTGTAGTTTCAACCACTGAGTCTTATACATTAGGGGATCCAGGCAGCAAAGTGAGGGTTGCCGTACTTGATTATGGCGTAAAGAAAAATATTTTGAACTGTTTAGTAGAGCGGGGAGCCTATGTAAAAGTTCACAATGCAAAAACAAGTTTTGAACAACTGGAAGCGTTTAAGCCTTCCGGTTACTTCATTAGCAATGGGCCGGGTGATCCTGCGCCAATGGACTATGCTGTACAAACGGTAAAACAGATACTGGCTGCAGATAAACCTTTGTTCGGCATTTGCCTGGGTCACCAGCTGCTGGCCCTGGCAAATGATATTCCAACGTTTAAAATGCATCATGGTCACCGTGGCTTAAATCACCCGGTAAAGAATATCATTACCGGCAAGAGTGAGATTACTACTCAGAACCATGGTTTTGGAGTACAGCCTGATGCTGTGCGGGCTTCAGATAAAGTGGAAATAACACACTTGAACCTGAATGATGATTCTATTGAAGGCATACGGGTGAAAGGCAAGAAAGCTTTTTCTGTACAATACCATCCGGAAGCAACACCGGGGCCACACGACAGCCGGTACCTGTTTGATGATTTTATGGCCATGATGATCTCTTCCACCCCCTCCCGGTAAAAGCCGGGATAAATTCCGGGGCAACCTGGACGCTAATAAATTTAATAGCAATGAAGTCTTCTACACTTATCATTACATTGCTGCTGGCTTTATGTGCTGCTATGTATTTTCTTGGAAAGAAAAATGGCACTACAGAATTAAAAGCAACGATCATTAATAACCAGCAATTGATAACACAGATCGCCGAACTGTCTGCACTGGATGTTAGCGGCAATACTTCTGTAAAACTGAGTAATGCCGGAGATAACAGCAGCTGGTGGGAGAATTTGAAAGATTATTTGGCAGAAAACACTTTGCAGGTTACAGTTCCGTATCATGCAAAATTTGGCGTGGATATGCAACAGGGAAAAGTAAACATCACTGAAAATGACAGCGCAGTGCTGTTGAATTTTCCTTCGGTGAAAATGCTGAGCTTTCAACTGGAACTGGACAAACTGGAGACGATGAACCAAACGGGTTTGTTTAGCCGTACTACTATTGCAGATATGAAAAGGGCAGAGCGGGAAATGTATGTTGCAGCAAAAGGTCAATTGGAGAATAACACCAGTTATAAAGAAAAAGCAAAAAAGCACATTGCTGAAATATTTACCAACTATTATAAACCGCTTGGCTACAAAGTGATTTGTAACTTCACTCAACCTTAATTTTCTTATATGCAGATAGCGATCATCAACGGGCCCAATCTCAACCTGCTGGGCAAAAGAGAGACGGATATTTACGGCAGTGAAACATTTGATAGTTTTTTAGAAAAAATAAAAGTAAAATTCCCCGCTGTTGCATTCCATTATTTTCAAACCAACGTTGAAGGTGAATTGATCAATGAAATACAAAGAGTGGGTTATTCTTATGATGCTATCATCTTAAACCCTGGCGGTTATACTCATACCTCTGTAGCTTTGGGAGATGCGATAGCTGCGATAAAAACACCGGTGATTGAAGTACATATCTCCAATATTTTTGGCCGGGAAGATTTCAGGAAGCTGTCGCATGTATCAGGAAAAAGTGTTGGAGTGATCAGTGGTTTAGGATTAAAGGGATACGAACTGGCGGTTGGATATTTTGTGAAATGATCAAGCCGGAACTTTGTGCTTTATAGTATTCGTAAATTATTGCCAATGAAAAATTTATTCTTGCTGCTGCTTTGTTCTCTTTTTACATTCCTATCAAAGGCACAAAATCCTGCAGCCGGGGATAAACCTTTACGAATAGGGATAGCCGGGCTTACCCATACCCACGTGCATTGGTTGCTTGGGCGTGAAAAAAAAGGAGATATCGAAATCGTAGGAATTGCTGAATCGGATACATCACTCGCAGGCAGGTACTCCCGGCAGCATGGTTACCCGATGAATATTGTTTATCCTTCTCTGCAGGAAATGCTGGCCAAAGCTAAGCCTGCAGCGGTACTCGCATTCAATGATATTTATGGGCATTTAGAAGTGGTTAAACAATGTGCACCTCTTGGTATTCATGTGATGGTGGAAAAACCAATGGCGGTGAGTCTTGACCATGCAAAAGAAATGCTGGCGTTGGCAAAAAGACATAATATCCATCTGCTTACCAACTACGAAACCACCTGGTATGGCAGTAATGAAAAAGCATTTGACATATCCAATATTGAAAAATCCATTGGTGATATAAGGAAAATTGTTTTTTACACCGGGCATGCAGGTCCAAAAGAAATTGGTTGCAATCAAGAATTTTTACAATGGCTTACGGACCCTGTTTTAAATGGCGGCGGTGCTATAACTGATTTTGGCTGCTATGGTGCCAATCTTTCTACCTGGTTGATGAATGGTGAAGAACCGGAAACGGTGACTGCTATAACGCAGCAAATAAAGCCGCTGTTGTATCCAAAAGTGGATGATGATGCAACCATTATTGTAACCTATAAAAAGGCCCAGGTCATTATCCAGGCATCATGGAACTGGCCGTATAACCGAAAGGAGATGGAATTGTATGGTGTTGACGGTTATGTTTTTTGCAGGGATGGTAAGAATATGATAATTAAAAAAGGTATGGATGAAACATCAACGGCAGTAACAGCAAAAGACCTGCCTGCCGAAAGAAATGATCCATTTATTTATTTTAAGAAAGTGATACAGGGTAACATACACCCCGGTACTTATGACTTGTCATCTGAAGCCAATAATGAAATAGTTGTGAAAATTCTGGAAGCTGCAAAACATGCTGCAAAAACAGGAAAGACGGTTGTTTGGAAAGAATTTTACAAGCGGTAATCTTTTGCTTTCTTTCCGGTTTCTCATCTGCATTTTTACTTTTTAAATTGGGTAGCAACTCCCTTGCAGTGCCAATTCAGTATTTGGAAAAACCGATGTTGCTTCTTTTAAAAAATCATCCAGCGCTTCATACTTGGCAGAAAAATGCCCGATCAACAGTTTCTTAACACCGGCTTTTTCGGCAATACTCGCTGCCTGTATGGTGGTGGAGTGAAACCGTTCAGTGGCTTTTTGTGCGTTATCTTTTAAGTAAGTAGTTTCATGATATAACAGATCAACTCCTTTGGCTTTCTCCACCAGGTTTTCATCATAAATTGTATCTGCACAATAGCAATAACTTTTTGCTGATGATGCCGCAATAGTTACTTCTTCATTCGGGATGATGGTTCCCTTTTTAGTTACATAGTCTTCTCCTTTTTGCAGTTGTTCATAATAACTGGCAGGTATGTCAAACGATCTTATCCTGTCGCCATCGATCTTCCTGGGGTTCTTTTTTTCCCTGAAAGTAAAGCCCCAGCATTCAATACGGTGCTGTGTTCTAAAACAGGTCACCGATAGCTTACTGTCGTTCATGATCTCTTTCTCTTCAGTAAGCGGATGAAAATATAATTTATAACTTAAATGTGTTTTGGCGGCATCTATCAGTAATTCGAGTATTTTTTCTAATGCGGCCGGTGCATATATATGGAGATCCTGCGTACGGCCCATCAGGCTCATGCTTGTAATTACACCGGGCAGGCCATAAAAATGATCGCCATGAAGGTGAGAGATAAAAATATTATTAATCTTACTCCGGCGAATCTTGTATTTCGCCATTTGCATCTGTGTTCCCTCGCCGCAATCAATCAAATAGGCTTCCTCCTGCGTTTGCAGCACTTGTGCAGTGGGCAACCTGTCAAAGGCCGGAATGGCTGAGTTATTTCCGAGTATGGTAAGTGCTAACATAGTCAATAGTCAATGGTCAATAGTGAAAGGTCAATGGCAGCGCCAGCGACTAAAACGTTTTAAATGGCTAAAATTCTTATTCCGCACCTCCTAACAATTCTCTCTCAATTTCCTCCATCTGCACAATATCCCATGCCTCACTTTCTGTAGGGGTTACGTTCATTATTTCAAGTAATTCCTGCTTATCTAAACTTGCCTCTACCCCGGGTTGGAGGTTACAAATTACAAAAGAGCAATCATTTTCATAAAATTTCTGTTGGGTCTCCGCCAGTATTTCTCCAATTTTGTCATCCATGGTTTTAACCTGGCTTAAATTTAACACTACATGTGGTATGTCTTTTTGCAGGTAGGTCAGCAGCATTTGGCCAAGTTCCCCTGTCATATTAACAGATAAATTCTCCTCAAACGGCGTAATCACCGTAAATTTTTCTTTGGTATCTGTTTTGACATTCATTTAAGTTCATCGATGTTTTAATGTAAATTGACGAGCATTAGCATCAAATTAGAAGATTCAGTTTTTTGAAATGATTGAAATGCTGTTTTTGTAAAGGAAAGGAATTTTTTATTTCAGTGCCCATCAAATTTCAAAGTTTTAACGGACTGCCATATAAAATTATTATCCTGCAATGGCGTTGTTACTGCAATTCCATTGTAAGAGCGGAGCAACAATGCTTTAGATGCTTATCGTAAATTTACTTTTCAACATATCAACATTTCGTAATTTCACTAAACTAATTTCTCGGGTTTATCGTTATTATTGTAACAAGTTAAATTTAGTATCACATGGATAACAACTTTTCAGCACAAGTAAAAGAGATCATTTCTTATAGCAGGGAGGAAGCCCTGCGCCTTGGAAATGACTTCATTGGCACTGAACATTTAGTGCTGGGTTTAATACGGGACGGAGAAAACACCGCCATAAAAATATTAAAATCCCTCAATGTTGACCTCTATGAACTCCGCAAGGAAATAGAGGTGGCCGTAAAAGACAAGACAGGTAAAAATATCGCTAATATCAATTCTCTTCCCCTAACCAAGCAGGCTGAAAAGGTTATCAGGATCACCGTGCTTGAGGCAAAAGCACATAAGAGCACGATGGTAGAAAGCGAGCACCTGATGCTGTCTATTTTAAAAAATAAAGAAAATATTGCTACGCAGATACTCAACCAGTTTGATGTGGACTATGATATGTTCAAGAACGAACTTGGTTTTGTAACCAGCAATCCGCCAAAAGCAGAATACAGCGATGAAGGCGATGATGATTTTGATGAAGAAAAAAGGCAATATGGTCAGCAGCCGAAATCTCAAAGAGGTGGCGGAGCGGCTAACCAGCCAAAAACAAAAACACCGGTACTCGATAATTTTGGCAGGGATATTACCCGGCTGGCGGAAAATGGCACACTCGATCCCATTGTAGGAAGGGAAGTGGAGATTGAGAGGGTGTCGCAGATACTATCCAGGAGAAAAAAGAACAACCCGATATTAATTGGTGAACCTGGTGTGGGTAAAACCGCTATTGTGGAAGGTTTGGCCCTCAGAATTGTTCAAAGAAAAGTAAGCCGGGTGCTGTTTGATAAAAGAGTGGTTTCTCTTGACCTGGCAGCATTGGTTGCAGGTACTAAATACCGTGGGCAATTTGAAGAAAGGATGAAAGCCATCATGAATGAACTGGAAAAGAACCGTGATGTGATCCTCTTCATCGATGAGATACATACCATTGTAGGTGCAGGCGGCGCCAGTGGTTCTCTCGACGCAAGCAATATATTCAAACCTGCTTTGGCAAGGGGTGAATTGCAATGTATTGGCGCTTCTACTTTGGATGAGTACCGCATGCACATTGAAAAAGATGGCGCATTAGACAGGCGTTTCCAGAAAGTTATTGTTGAACAGCCTTCTGTTGATGAAACGATACAGATACTCACGAATATTAAGAGCAAGTACGAAGACTACCACAACGTTTCTTATAGTGCCGAAGCCATTGACGCTTGCGTGAAACTGAGCGAACGTTATATGACAGACCGGCTGCTGCCAGACAAAGCGATCGATGTGCTGGATGAAGTGGGTGCAAGAAAGCATATCAAGAATATCAATGTACCGCAGGAGGTAATTGACCTGGAGAAGAAGATAGAAGATATTAAGCTGGAGAAAAACAAAGTGGTTAAAAGCCAGCGATTTGAAGAAGCAGCATCTTTAAGGGATTCCGAAAAACGCCTGCAGGAAGAACTGGAAAAAGCCAAGAGCGATTGGGAAGAAGAAAGTAAAAATAAACGTTACCCGATAGAGGAAGAAGATATTGCCGAAGTGATCAGCATGATGACCGGCATTCCGGTGAAGCGTATGGTACAGGCCGAAACAGACAAACTCCGCCGCATGGGTGATGAACTCAAAGGTGCTGTGATTGGCCAGGATGAAGCGATACAAAAAGTGGTGAAAGCCATTCAGCGTAACCGGGTGGGTTTAAAAGATCCGAAGAAACCGATTGGTACTTTTATATTCCTTGGTCCTACGGGTGTTGGTAAAACAGAATTGGCGAGGTGCCTTGCCAGGTATATGTTTGACAATGAAGATGCCCTGATCCGTATTGATATGAGTGAATACATGGAGAAATTTACGGTGAGCCGTTTGATTGGTGCACCTCCCGGTTATGTGGGTTATGAAGAAGGAGGTCAGTTAACGGAAAGGGTTAGACGTAAACCATACAGTGTAATCCTGTTGGATGAAATTGAAAAAGCGCACCCGGATATTTACAATATCTTATTACAGGTGCTGGATGATGGCCAATTGACTGATGGTATGGGAAGAAAAGTTGATTTCAAGAATACGATGATCATCATGACCTCTAACATTGGCGCAAGGCAATTGAAAGATTTTGGAGAGGGTGTTGGTTTTGCTACAGCTGCTAAAATGCAAAGTGCTGATGAAAATAACAAAGCGGTAATCGAGAAGGCTTTGAAGCGTACATTCAGTCCTGAATTTTTGAACAGGATCGATGACGTGGTCATGTTCAATTCATTGACTAAAGAAAATATCTTCTCTATCATTGATATTTTGATGACGGGTGTTATGAAAAGACTGGTGAACCTGGGCTTTAGCATGGAGCTTAGTGATGAAGCAAAGGACTTTATTGCTGAAAAGGGTTATGATGCACAGTTTGGTGCAAGGCCCTTGCACAGGGCCATACAGAAATACCTGGAAGATCCATTGGCAGAAGAGATATTGAATATGGCTGTGAAGCAAGGGGATGTACTGGTGGCAGACCTGGATGAAACAAAGGAAAAAATTAAATTCACTTTGAAAAAACCAGAAAAGAAAAAAGAAGCATCTTCATCTGAAGCCTGATAAAATCTTAATTTATATGCAAGCCATTTCGTGTAAAACCGGAATGGCTTTTTTTATTCAAATAAAAAAAAGGGCGGCATAACTGCCGCCCTGTAAATCCTGATAATCACAAAGCAAAAAAGATTATTAGTTGTTTGATCTTGGTAATAATACCCTGTCAATAACCTGGATCACACCATTGGTTGCTAGTATATCAGCAGGTGTAATTTTTGAGAACTTGTTGTTAGCATCGCCTTTTACATACCCGATATTGCAACCCAAAATAGTTGTTACCTTATTATTGGGTGCGCTGGCAATGGTGCTTACACGCTGAAGGATACCAAGGTCCCAGGAAAAATAGCGGGAACCGGTAACATGGTATTTAAGAATATTTGCCAGTGCGTCAATTTGACCCTGGTCGGTAATGGCATTGATATTATCTGCATTGTTGAACGGTGCTGATAATTGTGCAAACGCTGCATTCGTTGGAGCAAACACTGTAAAATCACCACTACCTCCAAACACGCCGGCCAAATTTGTTTTAACCAGTGCTGCTACTAATGTAGAAAAATTGGGATTGGCAATAGCAATACCTGCAATGGTATTGGTTGGAAACAGTAAGACTTTGTCAATAACATGTACCACACCGTTTGTTGCATTCACATTGGGATATATTACCCTGGTGCTGCCATTTAATTTAATCAGACCAAAGGTTTTAGAGATATACACTGTGTTATCATTGGCGGTGCCTGCTGGTTTTAATGTGGCAGCGCTGCTTCGGCCACTGGCGATCTGGTTGCTTAACACTTCGGCACCCAGCACGTGGTAAAGCAGTACATTTCTTAAAAAATCAATCTGCTCAGTACTGCTGATGGATGCAATGTTAGCTGCATTGTTGAAAGGCGCAGGCAACTGGGCAAACGCAGCATTTGTAGGTGCAAAAACAGTCAGGCTTGCGGAAGCATCGGTTAGCGCACCAGCCAAACCTGTTTTTACAACCGCTGCAGCCAATGAAGACAGGTTGGCATTTCCAAGGGCAATTTGTACAATGGTTCTTCTGCCGCCCCGCTCAAGATCTCCCGTAGAAAAGCCAAGTTTTTTGCCTTCTGTTTCGGCTTCTGCCGCCACGGTTTTCTCTAATGCACTGGCCTCATTTACAAGAGCACTTTCGTCCTCAGCCGGTACCTGCGTGCTGGCAAGATTGTCTTTTTTTGAGCAGGCTGTAAACAATACAGCTGATAATAACAGGGTGCCCAATGCCCTGCGTACATTTCTCCAGTTTAGTTTTTTTGTTTGCATAATGACAAGTTTTTATGTTTGGAATATGCTGTATAAACAGGGTTGTGAAAGAGTTGGTTGTGCAGTTTTTTGTCGCAACCACCTGAGATGTTTTTTTTTCAACTTGAATTGTAATTGCAGCAGGCTGAATTGTAGAAAATTTAATGATCCCAGTTTAGGTATGGTGTGGGAGCAAAAATGACCAATATTTATTGAATAGCTGAAATCAGCTATTTAAATCAGCAGAACTCTTTCTTTGCCCTCTAAATATTTTTCTTGACTTTTGCCATAGATGAAAAAGGTAATCATAACGATTGATGGCTGGTCTTCCTGTGGTAAAAGCACATTGGCAAAACAACTGGCAAAGCAGTTGGGCTATGTATATATTGACAGCGGCGCTATGTACCGGGCAATCACGTTATATTTCCTGCGGCAAACAGTTGATCTCAACAGCAAGAAAGAAGTGACAAAGGCACTGGAAAACATTACGCTTGAATTTGAATACAACGAAAAATCCCAGCAATCTGAAATCCTGCTGAATGGAGAAAATGTAGAGTATATGATCCGTGATATGATCGTAGCAGAAAAAGTAAGCGATGTGGCAGCCGTAAAAGAAGTAAGGGAATTTGCCGTAGATCAACAGAAAAAGATGGGTAAGAAAAAAGGCATCATCATGGATGGCAGGGATATCGGCACCACCGTTTTTCCCCGGGCAGAATTAAAGTTTTTTATGACGGCAGATATTGCGATCAGGGTGGAGCGCCGTTTTAAGGAGATGTATGAAAAGAACCCCAACGTAAGCATTGAAGAAGTAAAGAACAACCTCGAAATGAGGGATTATATAGATAGTAACCGGGAAGTGAGCCCGCTTCGCCAGGCTAAAGACGCCATTGTGCTGGATAATACTAACCTCACCATGGAGCAGCAACTCAAATATGCCCTTGGTATAGCTCAAAATGCCATTGAAATGGCGAATCCTGCATAATTTTTCTCTATTTTTTCTGTTATTGTAGTAGCCGGCTCCTGGAACGGATAATTTTTTTTACCATTTCTTTAAACCAATCCACAACTGTCAGGTCTACCACTTAACCAAATTACAAAACCGAAAAAATAATTTATGAAAAAGCAGCTCACATTCATGTCCGTAGCCATTATTTCGGCGGGGCTATTTTTTACTTCCTGCAAAAAGGAAAGTACTTCAACAGATAACACAACAGACAGCGCAATAGAACTGCAGGCACAGTCTGATGATGAGTCAAGGTTTTCAAATGAAAGTGATTTTGCAGATGATGATGCCAACGCGGCATTGGAAACTTTTGGCGGTTCCTACGCAGGTATGAGGCCTTTAACGCCATTGCCAAGGCGTTGCGATGCCGAAGTAACTGTTGATACCGTAAGCAATCCAAGAACCATTACTATCACTTACAACGGCGATACTTGTGTTGGTGGCCGTCGCAGCAGAACTGGAAGTGTTGTACTAAGTTTTACGCCCGGTTTCCGCTGGGGACAGGCTGGCGCTCAGTACACAGTAACCTATCAAAATCTTCGTATCACGCGTTTAAGGGATAACAAAAGCATTACTATCAACGGCACTAAAACCATTACCAATGTTTCCGGCGGCAGGCTCACAGAACTGGCCGGCAGCACAACACCAATTGTACACACCGTTAGAAGTGAAAGCATGAGTGTAACGTTTGATAATGCATCACAGCGCACCTGGAAAGTAGCAAGGCAAAGAGCTTTCACCTATAACAATGGCATCGTGATCAGGGTTACAGGTATTGCACCGGCTGCCGTAGGCGAAGGGGTGGCAACTTGGGGTGAGAACAGGTTTGGCCGGGCATTTAAAAACGCTATTCTTGAACCATTGGTGATCAGGCAAAGCTGCGATTTCCGCCTGGTAAGTGGTAAAGTACAGCACACCGGTTTCCTGGTTACCAGCACCACTACTTTTGGTTTGAATGCTGATGGCGAACCCGTAAATGCTTGTCCTGATGGACCATTCTACTACAAAGTAGTTTGGACCGGCAGAAACGGGCAGACCTATACATTCATCGGCCCTTACTAATATTTTTCATTGTGATTTTATACAAAATGTTCCTTCCAAAAGAGGGAACATTTTATTTACAGCCAGCCTGATCTCTTGAATAATGCATAAATAATAATGCATAAACAAATGGTGAAGACTACTACTAACGGGTACCCGTATTCCCATTGCAGTTCAGGCATAACCTTAAAGTTCATTCCATAAAAACCTGCCACCATGGTTGGCACCGCAATGATGGCTGCCCAGCCGGCAAACTTTTTTGACACATCGCTTTGAGAAATAGAAATAAGGGAGAAGTTGGCTTCCAACGCCGTGTTGAGCAGCTCACGGGTATGATCCACCATTTCATTGATCCGGATGGCATGATCGTAGATATCCCGGAAGTAGGGTTGTGTTTCTTCGGATATCAGTGTAATATCGAAACGCATTAACCGGTTGGCGATATCCACCAGGGGTGACACGGCCCGTTTTACATCCAGCAGTTCTCTTTTTAACTGATAGATGTCTTCGGTTGTTTGCCTGCTGGGTTTTCCTTTAAATACTTTGTCTTCCACATTCAGCAGCTCTTCTTCCATTCTTTCCACCACAGGGAAGTACTGGTCTACAATAGAATCCATTACCGCATACATGGCAAAGCCCTGGCCTTTCTTCAATAGGTGAGGGGTACTTTCACAGCGGGTTCTTACATCTGCATACGAAATGCTGCTGCCATGGCGGATGGTCACTAAAAAATTTGCGCCCACAAAAAAATGTGTTTCGCCAAAGTCAATATGCTGAGTGGTATTATTGATCTGTGCCGTTCGCAACACGGCAAATAAAGTGTCCCCATACATTTCGATCTTGGGGCGCTGGTGTGCATTGCGGGCATCTTCAATGGCCAGTTCATGCAGGTTGAACTCCTGCT
The DNA here is from genome assembly GCA_029561305.1 of Bacteroidota bacterium. Taxonomy (GTDB): domain Bacteria; phylum Bacteroidota; class Bacteroidia; order Chitinophagales; family Chitinophagaceae; genus Ferruginibacter. The sequence goes on from JAKQJG010000421.1 coordinate 12,245, forward strand.
TGATTGCCTGCAGTGTTTTGTCATCCGGTTCATGCAGACCGATCCAGATAAACTGGCTGGTATTCAGCAGGGCATTGCTGATATCGTCAATAGCTACATTGGCAATTCTCCGGCCATCAAGGTATGCGGCACAGTTGATGATCTCATTCATA
>JAKQJG010000137.1 GCA_029561305.1 Bacteroidota bacterium
TCACCAAAGTGTTGGCGACATTGTGCAACACGTACACGATAACAAACAAGCCGAAGCGCGAAAATTATTAGGGGCTGATTTTTCAAGAACCTCTAAACGTACCATTGCGGCTATTCAAGAGATTGAATCTGTTGTAAACGAAAATAGTGCAAATCATCTTAAAACGGTTAGAAAAAATGGTACCGATGATGGTGAATGGGAAGAGTTTTAGTTTATTGATAATGTAGGGGAGTTGAAGATGAGCAAACACTTTTCAGAATGGGCAAAGCTTATGGTAGAAGCGGTGAAAATCTGGTCATCTTCAATGATGGGCTATGAGTTCTAATTTATATTTACTTGATGATGTTTGAATAAAAAATGCACACCAATAAACATAAAGTCGTCGTGGCCGCCGCCGCAGGTATTAACTTGGTGATTGGCGTGCTGTATGCGTGGAGCATTTTTAAAGAAGCCATTGTTACTTCAATAAATACTGGCGGCCCCAATGCTTTTCATTGGAACCCAGCATCAATTAATGATCCTTATGCACTTTGCTGCCTAATCTTTGCAATTGTGATGGTGCCGGCAGGGCGCATGCAAGATTCTATTGGGCCAAAAAAAGTAGCGTTATTAGGCGGCTTGCTCGGTGCTATTGGGTTTGTGCTCATTGCTAATTCAGTGAATTATTGGGTATGGATGTTTGGTTTTGGTGGTTTAGTTGGTGCTGGTATTGGGTTTGCTTATGCCTCAACAACACCTGCAGCACTCAAGTGGTTTGCACCAAATAAAAGCGGTTTAGTCACAGGTATTGTGGTTTCAGGCTTCGCGCTGGCTTCAGTGTATGTTGCGCCTTTAGCAAGTCATCTTGTGATTGTGTATGGCTTAAATAATGCGATGCTTTTTTTCGCACTTCAATTTTTATTATTAATTTCACTATTTTCTTTTTTACTGCATTCACCGCCACATGGCTATGTTCCACCAGGTTTTGAAGAACGACGTGCCGCAAGAAACGATAGAAAACGTGATGCCATGTCGCATCTTGATGAAGACGTGCTATCGCCTTTGCATGTGTTGAAAGAGTCAAGGTTTTGGGTGTTGTGGCTGCTACTTTTTATTGGCGCAGGTGCTGGCCTTATGGTGATTGGTAATTTAAAGCCGCTTGCTAAATTGAGTATGGGTGAATTCGCTTACCTCGCCATTGTGATTTTGGCAGTGGGTGATGCAGCAGGACGTATTTTAACTGGCGCACTTTCTAACCGCTTTGGTCGCCGAAACGTTTTAAGTGCAGCATTTTTACTGCAAATGTTACTGATGTTTGGTGCGTTTTTTCTATCACAATCAGGCAACGCGCTATGGATAGTACTAGCAGCGACTTTTATTGGGATGAGCTACGGTGCAAATTTAGTGCTCTTTCCAAATTACGTTAAAGACTTCTGGGGCATGCGGCACTTTGGTGCAATTTACGGCATGTTGTTTACTGCTTGGGGAGTAGGTGGCTTTGTCATGATTAAAGTGGCTGAAAACTTGACGGTGAATTCTGGATCTAGTTTTCAATCGTTTATGGTGGCAGGGTGTTTAATGTTAGCGGCATTTATGCTGACTTTTCGTGTGGATAATCGCAAAGATATTGAACGTGTAGCCATGCGTAAAGTGAAAACTCAGAATCTGGTGAGAGAGAATAATTTTTCTGAGATAACGCCAGTTCCTTAGATAAATAAAAAAAATTAATGAGAAAGAATTGACCAAATTTTACATTGATAAAAGTAAATTTTTGTAAAAGATTGCCGTAATAAAGTTGAATAGATTAGTGAAATTACGCGTAAATAACGCACCGACATTATCAATTTTGAAATAGAAAATGACTAAAACACCAAAAGTGTAAAAGTTAAAAGTGGGTAACACCAAAAAAAGGAAATAAAAATGAAAATTAATATGCCCGTAACACAAAATAAGGTTGAGTTAAAAGATAACTCACAAATTGTTTCAAAGACCGACTTAAAAGGCCGGATTACTTTTGTAAACAGAGAATTTATTGATGTTAGCGGCTATACAGAAGCCGAACTGGTTGGGCAAAGCCATAATATTGTTCGCCACCCAGACATGCCACCTGAAGCGTTTGAAGATTTGTGGCAGACCGTTAAAAATGGCAAACCATGGATTGGCATTGTAAAAAACCGTTGCAAAAATGGTGACTTTTACTGGGTAGAAGCAGTGGTTGCCCCAGTACAAGAAAATGGTCAACCAGCTGGGTTTATTTCAGTACGCAAAAAAGCATCGCGCCAGCAGATTGAAGGGGCGATGCGTTATCACCGCAAAATTAAAGAAGGCCAAAGTTGGGCGGCAACGCAGTTAGATATGCTACGTTCATTCAAGCGCAACTTTACATTAAAAGCGCGCATTATTTCGATTTTTATCACGGTTGTGCTCACCACTGGCATTATTGGATTTATTGGTATGAAAGGCGTCGAAGATACTAACCAGGCCGTGCATACACTTTATGAAGACCGTGTTGTAGCGATTGAGCAGCTTAAGCGTGTCGCAGATATGTACGCTGTGAACATTGTAGACACCTCGCATAAAGTGCGAAATGGCAATTTGACATGGGCTGAAGGGGAGGCCAATGTTGAGCAAGCCCTAAAAGAAATTGATACACAATGGAAAGCCTATCAGGCAAAAACACATGCTGCCGAAGAACAAAAATTGGTATCAGACATTGAGCCGTTATTCACCAAGGCCAATACAAATATTGCAAGCCTACAAACTATTTTGCGCTCGCATGATGATAAGCGCCTTGCAGAATTTACGGTGAATGAGCTTTACCCAGCGATTGATCCAATTTCTGACCGAATCAATGCGCTTACTAATCTTCAAACTAAAATATCAGGTCAAGTATTTGCTGAGGCAGAAGAAGATTTTCAACTGCACTTTAAAGGTGGAATACTATTTTTAGTGTTGGGTGTGTTAGTGATCGGCTTTTTAGCCAAGATGCTTTATCAAGCGATTATGCCGCGAATACACGATGCCGTGCGCTACTTGCTGTTAAGTGCACAAGGTGGTGACCATGAATCAGTTGCACGTACTGGGCATCGTGATGAGTTAACTGATGTAATGGATGCGTACCGTGCTTTAAAAACACGCCTTGATTTTGACCATGCTGAAACCCTTGCCGGTGTGAACCGCATTAAATCAGCCTTAGAAAATTCATCAATGGCGGTGACGGTTTCAAACGAACACAATGCCTTAATTTATATGAATAAAGCGGCTAAAGCAATATTCAGTAAAATGAGTCGGGGAATTGCACTTCGCCACCCAGGGTTTACTGTTGAAAAAATGATGGGCACCACCGTTGGACAATATCTTGAAAATGATGCTGATCGTGATAACTTTGCACAACCGCTTTCAGGCAGTAAACAAATCAGCACTGTCAATGCTGGGCTGCATTTGGACTTGCTACTCAACCCGGTGTATGACGAAGAGGATGGTAAATATCTTGGCCGCATGACGCAATGGACTGACCGCACAGCAGAAGTGCTTGCACAGCAAAAAGTGGCTGAATTGATTGACCAAACCGTAGCAGGGGACTTAACCAAACGTATTGATGCTACAACGTTGCCAGAGGGCTTTGTGCGAGATATTAGCAAGGGCATCAATCAGTTGCTTGAAGCTGTTATTAATCCGCTCAATATGGCAGCAGATTATGTGGATAATTTATCAAAAGGTGTCATTCCAGCTGAGATTAACCGCGAGTACCAAGGTGACTTTAATATCATTAAAAACAACTTGAACGCTTGTGGTCACGCAATTAAAGCGTTAGTTGCGGATGGTAATTTACTGGCACAAGCAGCTGAAGCTGGTGTGTTAACAACTCGTGCAGATGCTACACAACATTTGGGTGAGTATCGCAAAGTTGTCGAAGGCTTGAATACAACACTGGATGCAATTGTGACGCCACTCAATATGGCGGCTGAGAACTTAGCCAGCATTGCCCGTGGAGAAATTCCAGCGCAGATTAATGCCCATTATCAAGGTGACTTCAATAACATCAAAGATAATTTGAATACCTGTATAGCGTCCATTAATGCATTGGTGGGCGATGTGAGAATGTTAGCCACGGCTGCGCATGAAGGCCGCGTTTCTACACGGGCTGATGCGAATGCACACCAAGGTGATTTCCGTAAAATTGTGGAAGGCGTCAACGAAACCCTCGAAATGATTGTAGGCCCCATTGGCACTGTTAAAGTTGCAGTAGAAACCATCAACACGGCTGCCAAAGAAATCTCGCAAGGCAACGCAGACCTAAGCCGTCGTACTGAAGAACAAGCTGCCAACCTAGAGAAAACGGCCGCCAGCATGGAAGAATTGTCTTCAACCGTTAAACAAAATGCCGACAACGCCAAACAAGCCAACCAACTGGCCAGTGCCGCCTCAGGCGTTGCAGTAAAAGGTGGCGATGTGGTCTCACAAGTCGTGACCACCATGGCCAACATCAACCAAAGCGCCCAAAAGATTGAAGACATTATCTCCGTCATTGACGGCATTGCCTTCCAAACCAACATTTTGGCACTTAATGCTGCGGTAGAAGCCGCCCGTGCCGGCGAACAAGGCCGCGGCTTTGCCGTCGTGGCCGGCGAAGTACGCAACCTCGCTCAACGCTCCGCCAGTGCTGCCAAAGAGATTAAAGAACTCATTACTGATTCTGTCAACAAAACCGCAGAAGGCACCCAACAAGTCGAGAATGCTGGTCACACCATGCAAGAGATTGTTACCTCCGTCAAACGCGTCTCAGACATCATTGGTGAAATTGCTGCGGCCTCGCAAGAACAAAGTGCCGGCATTGAACAAGTGAACGAAGCCATCATGAAAATGGACGACGTCACCCAACAAAACACCGCCTTGGTTGAAGAAGCTGCGGCTGCGGCAGAATCCATGCTGGAACAAGCGGACGAACTTATGAACGCCGTCAGCGTCTTCCAGCTAGAAGGGGAAAGCACCCGACAACAGCACGCCCCAAGCGAGCGTCGCAGCAAACCCAACCCGATGCGCGCTAGCACCGCCAGCCTCAAATCTGTACCAGCCAAAACGGTGAAAGTTGCCACGGTTAAAACTGGCACCGATGATGGCGAATGGGAAGAGTTTTAAGGCAGTCAAACCCACCAAAATCAGGCTGAATTCACCCACAACCTTTTTCGATGCCCTGTGAGCCAAGTAAATAAAGGCTCGCAGGGCAGTGTTTTTTGCTCGGGTGTTTTTGCGTAGTTAAATAGAGCTGTTTGATGAAGGTAAATACAAAAATTTACATCTTATGAATTAGGCCTGGTTTATGGTTTTATTGTGGTTATCAGCTTAGTACATTGAGGCGTATTATCAATTTAATTACCGATTTCTGGTGCATGAATGAACATTTCTAAAACAAATCAATACTTATGGTTAGTGCTGACTGGCTGCATTTTTGTGGGCGAGCTCATCATTATGTGGGTATTGCATGCCTTGCCAACGCTGAATCCATGGATAGAGTCATTCGTCGATGCAAGTCTGCTTTCTATTTTTGTTGCAATACTAATGTATATCTTTGTGTTCCGTAATATAAAAAAAACCGCAGCAGATAAATTTAACGCAGAAGAGCAGTTGCGTCTTGTTTCTGTCGCGTTTGAAATGCAAGAAGCTATTATGATTACAGATGTAAATGCCAAAATTTTACGTGTAAATCGGGCTTTTGAAAAAATCACAGGATATTCCGAGCAAGAAGTCATAGGCAAAAACCCAAGCATTTTGGGCTCTGGTTTGCACGACCATGCGTTTTATGCAAAGTTATGGAGTGACTTGCTGAATAATGGTAGTTGGAAAGGGGAAATGTGGGATAGAGGTAAGAATGGTGAAATTTATTCTAAGATTGCTACGATTTCAGCCGTGAAGAACGATAAAAATGAAACCGTGCAGTATGTCGCAGCTTTTACAGATAATACAGCCCATAAAAAAGCTGAAAATGAGATTTACCGCCTCGCCTTCTACGATGCTTTAACAGGCTTGCCAAACCGCCGATTATTGCTAGATCGCTTAAGTGTTGCGCTCTCAGCCTCTACACGAAATCAGCAATATGGTGCGTTAATCTTTTTGGATTTGGATAATTTTAAAACGCTAAATGACACCCTCGGCCACTACTATGGCGACATGCTACTGGTTGAGGTGGCCAAGCGACTCAAAATGAGTGTGCGTGAAATGGACACCGTTGCCCGTTTAGGGGGTGATGAATTTGTGGTTCTTCTTGAAGATTTAGATGCGGATTTGCAAGAAGCCAGCCGAAAAGTTGCGCAGATTGCAGAGAAATTGCGCGTAAAAATTGCAACGCCTTACCAGCTCAATGAAAATACTCGCCATAGCAGCCCAAGCATTGGAGTGTGCATGTTTTATCGTAATCAGGTG
>JAKQJG010000429.1 GCA_029561305.1 Bacteroidota bacterium
CATTTGTTGATGGCAACAGCAATGTGGAGGATTTGATTTTGATGAGTAAATGCAATCATCACATTATTGCCAACAGCACTTTTAGCTGGTGGGCTGCATGGCTAAATAACAGTGCAGGAAAAAAAGTAATTGCACCCGGCAGCTGGCATGCAAAAAAAAACAACCGGTTAAATGACCTGTTGCCGGCAGATTGGATAAAAATGAATGCATAGATTATCTTTCTAATGGTACTAATAGTTAAATTTATATCCTTAAAACCTCAAGAAACACCCAATGCTAACCATCGGACTACCCTTTTTCAACAATGAGAAAACGCTTGCCAATGCCATTCGATCTGTTCTTATTCAAACCTACAAAGATTGGGAACTGATATTATTGGATGATGGTTCCACCGATCAATCATACGATATCGCCCTTGCTTTTGTAAGGGCCGACAGCCGTATAAGATTGATAAGTGACGGGCAAAACAAGGGTCTCATCTACCGTTTAAACCAAATCATTGATTTTGCAAAGGGTGATTATATTGCCCGGATGGATAGTGATGATATGATGATGCCCGATAAGCTTACCAGGCAAATGGAAATGCTGGAGGCTGATAAAAATATTGATGTAATTGATACGGCCGCCTATATCATTAACGAAAAGGGAGAGCCTACTGGGATGAGGGGAATGACTGATCTGGCAAGCTGGGACAAAAAGAAAACATTTAAAGAAGTATTGCTTTTTCATCCCACAGTAATAGCCAAAGCCAGCTGGTACCGGAAGCATAAATACAATGAAAATTTTGTACGGTCCGAAGATTTTGAGCTTTGGTGCAGGACCTTTGATAATACCGTATTTGCAAGGGTGTATGAGCCTTTGTTTATATACAGGGAAGGGAGAGTGAATGTAAAAAATTATAGCAGGAGCAATAAGTCATATAGAAAAATACTCAGGATCCACAGCAAGGGTGTTTTAACACCAGCGGAAAGAGGGGTTGAGATAATAAAATCTCATTTTAAAACCAAGCTGTATCATTCCTTTTCCTTCTTCAACATGCAGCAATTGCTCACTACCAAAAGAAATACAGCCCTTACCGGGGAAGAAAAACGCCGGGTAAGGGAGGTGATTGAAAAGATTAGCCGGTTTGATCCACGTGTTTAATTTTATTTAGCCTTATGGTTAACTGTTTGTTAATAGTTTTATAGATTTGCGATGCAAAAAGGCTGAATAATTGAATAGTGCTGCTGTAATCATAAAAATTGCTGATGGTAAAAAATATGCATCAAACTGATCTTCCTTTAATTTCAGTTGGGCTGGCGTTTTATAATGTAGAGAAGACGATTGCTAATGCTGTCAAATCTGTATTAATGCAGACCTATCACAATTTTGAGTTTATCATTATTGATGATGGTTCTACAGATCATTCATTTGATGTAGTACAGGATCTTGCAAAAACAGACGGCCGGATAAAGCTGGTAAGGGGCGAAAAAAATATGGGTGTTGG